>NZ_CP108370.1:2400000-2700000 GCF_035953295.1 Streptomyces sp. NBC_01335 | reverse complement strand
TCCGCAGCCCGTACCGGTCCCGCACCTCCCGGCCGAGCCGCTCGGTCTGGGTGGTGAGGTCGCGCCACTGCGCGGGGGTGAGGGTGCGGTCCTCCAGCACGTCGCCCGTCTTGTCGTCGCGCCAGAACGACGGGATGACGACGAGGTGTTCCGCACCCGTCGCCCGGGTCAACCCGGCGATCCCGGCGACGTGCTCCCAGGTCTTCTCCCAGACCTCCGGCCCGTGGTGCAGCCCCGTGAACACCGTCCCGGCGGAGACCGAGAGCCCCCTGCGCCGGGTCTCGTCGGCGAGCCGGGCGGGATCGGTGGGCAGATAACCGTACGGGCCCAGTTCGATCCACTCGTACCCCGCCGCCGCGACCTCGTCCAGGAAGCGCTGCCAGGGCACCTGCCGCGGATCGTCCGGGAACCAGACGCCCCAGGAGTCGGGTGCCGAGCCGATACGGATACGCGAGGACGCGGGTGCGGAACGGGTCATATCGGCCACCCTCGGCCCCTGTCCCGGTGGAGTCAAGGGCGCGTTCGCATGTCCCGGCCAAATGTTGACGGCGTTTCGGGGTAGGGCTGTCACGTGATCCGCGGCGGGTGTGGTCCGCGGTGGATGTGATCCGTGTGGATGCGATTCGGGCTTGACGCGATCCGGCTGGATCGGTGCGCGGCGTCGGAAGGGACGTGTATGCCTCAGCCGTACGACCTGATCACCATGGGCCGGATCGGGGTGGACCTCTACCCGTTGCGGACGGGGGTGTCCCTCGCGCAGGTCGACGCCTTCGGCAAGTTCCTGGGGGGCTCGCCCTCCAACGTTGCGGTGGCCGGTGCCCGGCTCGGACTCCGTACCGCCGTCGTCACCCGTACCGGACGGGACCCCTTCGGCGCGTATCTGCGCGCACAGTTGCGGGAGTTCGGGGTGGACGACCGGTGGGTGGGCGAGGTGGCCGGGTACCCGACACCGGTCACCTTCTGCGAGCTGTTCCCGCCCGACGACTTCCCGCTCTACTTCTACCGCCTGCCCAAGGCGCCCGATCTGGAGATCCACGCGCACGAACTCGACCTGGACGCGGTGCGCGCCGCACGGATCTTCTGGGTCACCGGCACCGGCCTGAGCGCCGAACCCAGCCGTACGGCGACCCTCGCCGCCCTCGACGCGCGTACGGGCGGCCCCGGAACGGCCCCGGCGCCCGGCGCGCCGGAGCGGCGGCCGGTCACCGTGTTCGACCTCGACTGGCGGCCGATGTTCTGGGAGGGCGGCGACGCGGACGCCGAGGCGCCCCGCCGCTACCGGGAGGCCCTCGCGTTCGCCACCGTCGCCGTCGGGAACCTGGCGGAGTGCGCCGTCGCCACCGGGGAGCACGAGCCGTACGCCGCCGCCCGCGCGCTCCTCGACGCCGGAGTCGAACTGGCCGTCGTCAAGCAGGGGCCCAAGGGGGTGCTCGCCGTCCACCGTGACGGTACGGTCGCCGAAGTGCCCCCGCTCCCCGTGCGCGTCGTCAACGGACTCGGCGCGGGCGACGCGTTCGGCGGGGCCCTCTGCCACGGGCTGCTCGCCGGATGGGAGACCGAACACGTGATGCGGTACGCCAACGCGGCCGGGGCCATCGTCGCCTCCCGGCTCGCCTGCTCGTCCGCGATGCCCTTCCCCGCCGAGGTGGAGGCCGCCCTCGCCCGCGGGGAGGTCCCCCCGGAGGAACCGGAACCCGAACCAGCCACCCCGGCCCCGACCGGGCCCCCGGCCCCGACCGGCCCCCCGGCCCCGACCGGCCCCCCGGCCCCGACTCAGACTCCGGTCCCGACCGGGCCCCCGACTCCATCCCCGCCCCCGACCGGGGCGGGCACATGACCCCCGCCCCCGCCGCCTCCTCGCTCGCCGACCTCGCACGGCTGCGCGCCGAGCACCCGGAAGCCATCGCCGAGGCCGCCGACCGCAGGCGCCGCAGGCCCCTCGCACGCCCCGGCGAACAGCTGCTCATCCTCGCCGCCGACCACCCGGCGCGCGGCGCGCTCGCCGTCGGCGGCCGGGCCCTCGCCATGGCGCACCGCTACGAACTCCTCGAACGCCTCTGCCTCGCCCTCTCCCGCTCCGGCGTCGACGGAGTGCTCGCCACCGCGGACATCGTGGACGACCTGCTGCTCCTCGGAGCCCTGGAGGACAAGGTCGTCATGGGCTCGCTCAACCGGGGCGGCCTCGCGGGCGCCGCCTTCGAACTGGACGACCGCTTCACCGGCTTCCGCCCCCTGGACCTGGCCCGGCGCGGGTTCGACGCGGGCAAGCTGCTGCTCCGCATCGACCACGAGGACCCCGGCTCCCTCGACACCCTGCACACCGCCGCCCGCACCATCGACGCGATGGCCGCCCACCGGCTGCCCGTCTTCGTGGAGCCCTTCCTCTGCCACCGGGAGGACGGCCGGCTCCGTACGGACCTCAGCATTCCGGCCGTCACCACCGCCATCGCCGTCGCTTCCGGGCTCGCCGGCTCGTCCGCGTACACCTGGCTGAAAGTCCCCGTCACTGAACGCCCCGACGACATGGCCCGGGTGATGGAGACCTCCACCCTGCCCGCCGTGCTGCTCGGCGGCGAGGTCGGCGACGACCTGGAGGGGGCGTACGAGAAGTGGCGCGACGCTCTGCGGCTGCCGACCGTGCGCGGCCTGGTGGTGGGCCGGGCGCTGCTCTACCCGCCGGACGGGGACGTCGCGCGGGCCGTCGACACGGCGGCCGGGCTGCTCCGGCCGAGCGACCGGGAAGGCCCGCCCTCCACCGGACAGGAAGGCCCGCCCTCCACCGGCCCGGAAGGCCCGCGTCGATCGGCTCCTCCGGAGACCGGTGAGGGTAGGGAGGCACCATGACGACGCACCACGACACCGAAGAGCCGCACCGCCGCCCTCTGACGGCACAGGACGAAACCGCCGAGCCGCACCGCCGCCCCCTGCACCTGAGGGGCGGCCTTGACGACACCCCGTACGCCCTGGACATCGGGCCGGAGCGGGCGGAATGGGAGCGGTCGAGCCTTCGGGTGCTCGACCTGCCGCCGGGCGGAGTTCACACACTCGTCACCGGGGAGAGCGAATGGATCGTTCTGCCGTTGACCGGCGGCTGTACGGTGCATACGGCAGGTGACATCTTTGAACTCACCGGCCGTGAGAGCGTGTTCAGCGGGGTGGCCGACTTCGCGTACCTACCGCGCGATGCCACCGCACAGATCTCCTCCGGCGCGGGAGGCCGCTTCGCCCTGGCAGGAGCGAAGTGCGAGCGACAGCTCCCCGCTCGCTACGGCCCCGCGTCGGAGGTACCTGTCGAACTGCGCGGCTCCGGGACCTGTGCCCGGCAGGTCAACAACTTCGCCGCCGCCGACGTCTTCCGCTGCGACCGGCTCATCGCCGTCGAAGTCCTCACCCCGGCGGGCAACTGGTCCTCCTACCCGCCGCACAAGCACGACGACGCCGAACCCGGCGTGGAGTCGGTACTGGAGGAGATCTACTACTTCGAACTGGAGCGCGGAGGCCCCGGCTACCACCGCGTCTCCCCGTCCCGCCCCGGTGGCGCGGACGTGCTCGCCGAGGTACGCGGCGGCGACGCCGTCCTCGTCCCCGACGGCTGGCACGGCCCGTCCATCGCACCCCCGGAAGGCGCCCTCTACTACCTCAACGTGATGGCCGGACCGGACGAGGAACGCGCCTGGCTGATCCGCGACCACCCCGACCACGCCTGGATCAGGGAGACCTGGGACCCCCAGCAGGCCGATCCCCGGCTCCCGCTGTACGCCGCACCCAAGGACCACAGGTGACCGTCCGTCTGACCACCGCGCAAGCCCTGATCACCTTCCTCGCCCGGCAGTACACCGAGCGCGACGGAGAACGCCGGCGGCTGATCGGTGCCACCTGGGGCATCTTCGGCCACGGCAACGTCGCCGGCATCGGCCAGGCGCTCCTGGAGTACGGCGGCTCCGAGGACGCCCGGGGCTCCGGCTCCCGGATGCCCTTCCTCCAGGGCCGCAACGAACAGGCCATGGTGCACGCGGCCGTCGGCTACGCCCGGCAGTCCGGGCGGCTCTCCGCCCACGCCGTCACCACCTCCATCGGCCCCGGCGCCACCAACCTCGTCACCGGCGCCGCCCTCGCCACCGTCAACCACCTGCCTGTCCTCCTCCTCCCGGGCGACACCTTCGCCACCCGCCCCGCCGACCCCGTGCTCCAGCAGCTCGAAGTCCCGTACGCCGGAGACGTGTCGGTCAACGACTGCCTGCGGCCGGTCTCCCGGTACTTCGACCGGATCACCCGCCCCGAGGCGCTGATCCCCGCCGCCCTCCAGGCCGTACGGACCCTCACCGATCCGGTCTCCACCGGTGCGGTCACCCTCGCGCTCCCGCAGGACGTGCAGGCGGAGGCGTACGACTGGCCCGAGGAGTTCCTCGCCGAGCGGGTCTGGCACGTACGCCGCCCCGCCCCCGACCCGGACGAACTGGACCGGGCCGTGACGGCGGTCCGGGCCGCCCGCCGGCCGCTGCTTGTCGCGGGCGGCGGGGTGCGGCACAGCGCCGCCGAGGAGGCCCTCGCCGCGTTCGCCGAGGCCACCGGCATCCCCGTCGCCACCACCCAGGCGGGCAAGGGCACCCTGCGCCACGACCACCCGTCGGACGTGGGCGGGATCGGCCACACCGGTACCGCCACCGCCGACGAACTGGCCCGCGAGGCCGACCTGGTGATCGGCGTCGGAACCCGCTGGACCGACTTCTCCACCGCCTCCGCCACCCTCTTCCCCGACCCGGCGACCCGGTTCGTCAACCTCAACGTCACCGGGTTCGACGCCCACAAGCAGGCCGCCCTCCCGCTCGTCGCGGACGCCCGTACCGGCCTCGAAGCGCTCGCCGCCGCCCTCGGCGCCCACGGCCACCGGGTCGACCCCGGCTACCAGCGGGCGTACACCGGGGCGAAGGCACGCTGGGAGGCCCGGGTGGACGCCGCCTTCGCCGCTCCCGATCCCGGTGCCGCACCCACCCAGACCCAGGTCCTCGGCCTGCTGGACGCCCTCGTCACCGAGGACGACGTCCTGATCAACGCGGCCGGCTCGCTCCCCGGCGACCTGCACCAGCTGTGGCGGGCCCGTTCACCCCGGCAGTACCACGTCGAGTACGGCTACTCCTGCATGGGCTACGAGATCCCGGCGGCGATCGGCGTCCAGCTCGCCGCACCCGGCCGCCCGGTCTGGGCGCTCGTCGGCGACGGTACGTACCTGATGAACCCGACCGAGATCGTCACCGCCGTCCAGGAGCGGCTGCCGGTCAAGCTCGTGGTGCTCGACAACCACGGGTACGCCTCCATCGGCGGGCTCTCGGCGGCCGTCGGCGGTGAGCGCTTCGGCACCGACTACCACCACCGGGACCCCGACGGCGCGTTCACCGGCGACCCGCTCCCGCTCGACCTCGCCGCCAACGCCGCCTCCCTCGGCATGCGGGCCCTGCGCGCCCGCACCGTGGCCGAACTCCGCGCCGCCCTCGCCGAGGCGCGGGCCGCCGACCACCCCGTCTGCGTCCACGTCGCGCTCGCCCCGATGCCCGCCCACCCCGCAGGCCAGAAACCCGACAGCGTGCCGGGCCCTCCTCCGGCGCAGGCGTGGTGGGATGTGCCCGTGGCCGAGACGGCCACCCGCCCGGCGGCGGTGGAGGCCCGCGAGGTGTACGACCGCCGACGGGCGACCCGGCACCGCCGCCTCTGAAACAGGGAAGCCCACGCTCCGGCACCGGGAAGTTCCGACGACCCGAGAGCCCCGCGAAGTCCCTGAAGTCCCTGAAGTCTCTGAAGCCCGAAGGAGATCCTCATGACCAGGACCGTCCACCACTGGATCGGTGGCAAGACCGTCGAGGGCACGTCGGGCGCGTACGGCCCGGTCACCGACCCCGCGACCGGCGCCGCCACCACCCGCGTCGCCTTCGCCTCCGTCGAGGAGGTGGACGCCGCCGTCACCGCCGCCAAGGCCGCCCACGCGACCTGGGGCCTCTCCTCCCTCGCGGCCCGCACCGCCGTCCTGTTCCGCTACCGCGCCCTGCTCGACGCCCACCGGGACGAGATCGCCGCCCTGATCACCGCCGAGCACGGCAAGGTGCACTCCGACGCACTGGGCGAGGTCGCCCGGGGTCTTGAGATCGTCGAGCTGGCCTGCGGCATCACCACCCAGCTCAAGGGCGAGCTCTCCACCCAGGTGTCCGGCGGGGTGGACGTCTCCTCGATCCGCCAGCCGCTGGGCGTCGTCGCCGGGATCACCCCGTTCAACTTCCCGGCCATGGTGCCGCTGTGGATGTTCCCGCTCGCCATCGCCTGCGGCAACACCTTCGTCCTCAAGCCCAGCGAGAAGGACCCGTCGGCCGCGGTGCTGCTCGCCGAACTGGCCGCCGAGGCCGGGCTGCCGGACGGGGTGCTGAACGTCGTGCACGGCGACAGGACCGCGGTCGACGCGCTGCTCACCCACCCCGACGTGGCCGCCGTCTCCTTCGTCGGCTCCACCCCGATCGCCCGCCACATCCACGCCACGGCCTCCGCGCACGGCAAGCGCGTCCAGGCGCTCGGCGGTGCGAAGAACCACATGCTGGTGCTGCCCGACGCCGACCTGGACGCCGCCGCGGACGCGGCGGTCTCGGCCGCGTACGGCTCCGCCGGCGAGCGGTGCATGGCGATCTCGGCGGTCGTCGCGGTCGGCGCGATCGGTGACGAACTGGTCGCCCGGATCAAGGACCGCGCGGAGAAGATCAAGATCGGCCCCGGCACCGATCCCTCCTCCGAGATGGGCCCCCTGATCACCGCCGCCCACCGCGACAAGGTCGCCTCCTACGTCACCGGCGCGGCCGCGCAGGGCGCCGAGGTCGTCCTCGACGGCACCGGCCACACCGTGGAGGGCTTCGAGGACGGCCACTGGATCGGCATCTCGCTGCTGGACCGCGTCTCCACCGACTCCGACGCCTACCGCGACGAGATCTTCGGCCCGGTGCTCTGCGTGCTGCGCGCCGAGACGTACGAGGAGGGCGTCGCCCTCATGAACGCCTCCCCGTACGGCAACGGCACCGCGATCTTCACCCGCGACGGCGGCGCCGCCCGCCGCTTCCAGCTGGAGATCCAGGCCGGCATGGTCGGCGTGAACGTGCCGATCCCGGTCCCGGTCGGGTACCACTCCTTCGGTGGCTGGAAAGACTCCCTCTTCGGCGACCACCACGTCTACGGCAACGACGGGGTGCACTTCTACACGCGCGGCAAGGTCGTCACCACCCGCTGGCCGGACCCGGCCGACGCCCCGTCCGGCGTCGACCTGGGCTTCCCGCGCAACCACTGAACCCGCCGTCCCGGCCTGCCCCGGAGATTTCCGAAGCACACGAGGCGGCGCCCCGCGGCCGGATTGCCGCGGGGCGCCGTCGATTCGTTTTCGCTCGGCCGAACCGCTCGTCTCCGCTCAGCCGATCGTTTCTGCTCAGCCGATCGTTTCTTCTCGGCCGTGCCCGGTCAGCGCGCGCCTGCCCGGGCCGTGCCGTACCACCTCGTCACCCGGTGGGGCCCAGCCCCTCCGGTGCGCTCAGTGGCGGTTGTCGCGACCGTGGTCGCGGTGGTCGTCACGGCCGTGGCCCCGGTTGTCGTCGCGGCCGTGACGGCCCCACGACTTCTCGTCGGCCTTCCGGCCGCGGGAGTCGCGCAGCGTGGCGGTGTCGCTGTTGTCCCAGACGTAGTTGTTGCGGTCCTGGTAGACGTCCGTGCGGCTGTCACGGCCCACACCGGTGTGGACGCGCACCGACGAACGGCCCGCGAGACGCAGGTCGAAGCGGTAGGTGCGGCGGCTCTCGTCGGTGAGCGTCCAGCCGCGCAGGTTGACGGCCTGACGGGACGTGTTGGTGACGGTCACCCACTCGTCGTTCAGCGAACGGTTGGAGCGGTTGTCGCGGCCCGGGCTGTCGTACTGGACCTTGCCCAGGACGACGGAGGAGCGCGGGGCGGGCTTGACGCGGTCGTGCCCGCGGTCGTGGCCGTCGGCGGAGGCCGGCAGAGCGGCTGCCGCCAGGAGGGCGCCGGACGCGAGGACAGTAGCGGTGATCCGTCGTGCGGTACGGGACATGGGACCCCTCGGTACAGGCCCGGACGGGGAGGTCCGGGCGGTTCTCGGCCCCGGCGTTCGCTGCCGGGAGCACAGACTCTGTCCGGATTCGCCGATGGCCGGAAGTCGCTCCGGAGCGCGGTTACACAGTGCAGACATTTCCGTTATGAACGGATGTAACTGGCACTCGCCACAATCGTCGGGACCCTGTCAAATGGTGCGTAGTGCACCCACCCTTGCGTCGCAAGGGCGCCATCGACCCTGCGCGTCTCGTGCCCCGCTCTGTGCCACCTTGTGTACGCCCTGTGAAGAAGGTGGAGGAACGTAACGGCAGTTATCAGTCAAATCGAATGGGCGTCTCCATCTTTCCTGCGGACTCGCCGAACCGTTCGACGGGAGGCGGTTCCGCTGCGGCCGAACACCGGGAACGTGCCGGTCGGGGCGCCTATGCTCGCGGGATGGAGCAGAGGGAAGTCCTGAAGCGAGTGATCGGCATCCTCACCGAGGCCGGCGAGATCCAGCGGCTGCTCGAAGAGGACGTGCAGCGCGAAGACGTCGACATGGAGGGCAGTGTCGTCACCGCCCTGCTGAACGAGACGATGCCGCGCATCGCGATCCCCGGGGACGCCACCGTCGAGGAGATGGCCGCCCTGATCGGCCGCGAGGTGGGCGGCGCGGTCGAGCAGCTGGTGGGGGCGTTCACCCTCGCCTACACGATGCTGGCGCGGGTGCACGACTCCGGCCAGACCGACGTCTCCTCCACCGACGTGCTCCGCGACCTCGCGTTGCAGGCCGAGAGCGGCCCCTCGGGCGACCCCGGGGACGACGCCACCGAGCTCTGACGGTCCGCCCGCGCCACCGCCGTACCGGGAGAAAAGCCGGTGCGGCGGACCGGTGGAGCGGCCCATCCTGGTCCGATGACCGCACCGCAGTACGAGATCCGGGCCCGGCACACCGACACCACCGTCACCGTCTACCAGGCGTACGCACCGCACATCGGCCTGCCGGCCGCCCGCGACGGCCGCTTCCCGCCGGCCTGGAAGCGCGACCGGATGACCTGGATCAAGCCGAGCTTCCTGTGGATGATGTACCGCTGCGGCTGGGCCACCAAGGAGGGCCAGGAGACGGTCCTCGCCGTCGAGATCACCCGCGAGGGCTTCGCATGGGCCCTGGGGAACGCCGAACTCTCCCACTACGTACGCGGACTCCACCCCGACCGCGCCGCCTGGAGCCGCGGCCTCCGCCGCGCCCCGGCCCGCGTCCAGTGGGACCCCGAGCGCGATCTGCGGCTGAACCCGCTCCCGTACCGCTCGCTCCAGCTCGGCCTGTCCGGCGAGGCGGCGGCGCGGTACGCGGACGAGTGGACCGTCTCCGTCACCGACGTCACCCCGCTCGCCCGGGAGATCCACCACCTGGTCCGCGCCGGAGACCTCGACGCGGCGACCGCCCTGCTGCCGGAGGAGAGGCCGTACGCGGGGGGAGACGGGGCGCCCCGGCCGCTGTCGGGGTGAGGCTCGGGTGCCGGGTGCCGGGTGCCGGGTGCCGCTGCCCGACCCCGCCGTCGTGGAGGCGTGTGTACAAGTGGTGCAGAAGGTGCCGAAGCGCGGCCCGAGCGTAGGTGGGGGCCGCGCTCACTTCGCCGTGGTTTCCGCCCCCTCGCCCTCGCCCTCGTCCACCACGCCCGGCAGCGTGAAGACGAAGCGGGTGCCCGAGGTGCGGGTGGTGTCCACGGTGATCGAGCCGCCGTGGTGCTCGACGATCTTCTTGCAGAGCGCCAGGCCGATGCCGTTGCCCTCGTAGCTCTCGCGGGTGTGCAGCCGCTGGAAGATGACGAAGACCCGCTCCGCGTACTCGGGCGCGATGCCGATGCCGTTGTCGGTCACCGAGATCTCCCAGAACGGGCGCCGGCTCTCCGCGCTCCCCTCACGGCCCGGGTTCGGCACCCGACGGGCGGCGATGTGGACGGCGGGCGCGGTGTCGGCCGTGCGGAACTTGATCGCGTTGGAGATCAGGTTCTGCAGCACCAGGCCGAGTTGGGTCGGCTGACCGTGGACCACCGGCAGCTCGTCGTGGGTGACGGTGGCGCCGGTCTGCTGGACGGCGACGTCCAGATCGCCGACCGTCCGCCGCACCAGGCCCGCCAGATCGACCTCCTGGTCGTCCGTGTGGAGTCGGCCGACGCGCGAGAAGGTCAGCAGGTCGTTGATGAGGAGCTGCATGCGGTTGGCGCCGTCGACGGCGAAGGAGATGTACTGCCGGGCCCGGTCGTCGAGCTGCTCCGCGTACCGCCGCTCCAGCAGCTGGCAGAAACTGGCCACCTTGCGCAGGGGTTCCTGGAGGTCGTGCGAGGCGACGTACGCGAACTGCTCCAGCTCCTCGTTGGAGCGGCGCAGTTCGACGGTCTGGGCGTCGAGCGCCGCCCGGGCCCGGTCCTTGAGTTCAAGGTCCTCCGCGAGCCGGCGGCGCATCGCGTCCACGTCGGCCGCGAGGACCTGGATGTCGGCGGGGCCGGTGGGGACGAGCGCATGGGCGTAGTTCCCGGAGGCGACCTTGCGGACGTCGGCCCGCAGCCGGTCCAGCGGCCGCTGCACGCCGAGGCGCAGGCCCGCGAAGGCCAGGGCCATCAGCGCCAGCACCACGGCGGCGATCACGATGAAGACCGTGTTGCGCATGGTGCGCACGGAGGCCAGGTCGCTCCGAGCCCGGTCGCGCTCCGCGGTGATGTGCTCCTGCTGGACCCTGAGCGCGGTGCGCAGTGCGTCGAACTGGGTCCGCCCGCGCTCCGCGCGCTCCTGGGCCAGGGCGGTGGGGTCCGCGGCGGCGGCGATGGGCCGGGCGACGGAGGTGTGCCACTGCTCCGCGAGTCCGTCCACCCGTGCGAGATCGGCCGAGGCCCGTACGTCGCCGGCCGTGAGGTCCTCCAGCTCCGCCATCGCGGACTTCTGCTGGGCCAGACCGGTGCGGTAGGGGTCGAGGAACCCCGCGTCACCGGCCAGGCCGTAACCGCGGATACCCGTCTCCTGGTTGACCAGCGCCGCTTCCAGGCGCACCGACGAGATCAGCGCGGGGGACCAGCGGCCGACGAGCCGCTGGTTGACCGCCGTGGACCGGACCAGGGCCCAGGTGCCGCAGCTGCCGAGCACGAGCAGCACGACCAGGGCCACGGTGGTGCCCGTGACGAGCCAGCGGCTGGTGCTCCAGCCGGGCCGCTTCGGTTCCGGCCGGAGCTCGGCCGGCCGGAAACCCTCTTCGGCGCTCTGCACGGTGGTTTGCCTCTCGCTCGCCTGGGAAACGGTGGGTGGATCACGGGCTCCAGTACCCACCGGAGCGCGGGTCACCCTACCCCGCCGACAACGCAGGTTGTCGCGGGCCTCCCGCTCCGGCTACGGTGCGGCCATGACAGTGGAGACCTCGGCGCGTCCAGGGACCGACGAGCTCGCCGACCGTGCGCGCCGCGCGGTCGCGGACCTGGCGCAGCGACTTGCGCTGGAGCCGGACGCCGTCCCGTACGGGGAGGACCGTGACGGCGACGGCCCCCCGGCGGACGAGAACTGGACCGACCCGCTGGCCGCGCTGCGCGCGCTGGCCCTCCTCAGCCGCGCGGTGGACGAATGCGCCGCCCGGGCGGCCCGCGCCGCCGCCGACGGGGGAGCGGGCTACCCGCAGCTCGGCGGCGCCTGGGGCGTCAGCCGGCAGGGCGCCCGCAAACGCTGGCCCGGCCTGGTCTTCACCGCACGACCGTCCTCCCGCCCCCTGCCCAACGATCACCGGAGCCCCCACATGAACGGCCTTGCACCCCGGCGCACCTACACCGTCCTGCTCGTGGAGGACGACGTGGCCGACGCCATGCTCATCGAGGAGGCCCTGATCGAGCGCGGGATGGCGCGGGGCATCAACCGGGTCGACGACGGCGTGTCCGCCCTGGAGTACCTGCGCGACCCGGCGAAGGACCGCCCGGACCTGATCGTGCTCGACCTCAACATGCCCCGCATGAACGGCCGTGAGCTGCTCGGCGTGCTCAAGAACGACGAGAAGCTCTCCAGCATCCCGATCGTGGTCCTCACCACCTCGGCCGCGCCCGACGACGTCCAGGACGCCTATACACAGCACGCCAACGCCTACGTGACCAAGCCGGTCAACCTGGACGACTTCGTTCACACCGTCCAGAGCATCGACAGCTTCTTCCTGGAGACCGCCGTCCCGCCCCAGCACCGCCTGGACGGCTGAGAAAGCCCCTCCACCGCCTGGACGGCCGAGAACACCGGCTCCGGGGCGCGTACCGCGTCCGCAGTACGCGCCCGGGGGCCGTACCTCTCAAGGAGGCCGGGCGGTTCCGCCCTCCGGCCCGGGGAACCCGTCCCGCGCCCCTCTAGGGTCGTGACATGGAGACCTCTACCGCACGACGGCTCCGGTGGCCCCGCGCGCGCGGCCGATGGGCGGCGGCGCTCGCCGCACTCGTCGTGCTCGCCGGCGTCGGCACCTGGACCGCCGTGGCCGACGACGGCACACCCGCCGTGCACCACCAGGACCGGACGATCAGCGACGGCGGAGTGTCCCTGGACACCACGTACTTCACCGCCGACGGCGGCGGGCGGCGCCCCGCCGTACTGCTCGGGCACGGCTTCGGCGGCAGCAAGGACGACGTGCGCGCCGAGGCCGAGAAGCTCGCGGCGGACGGGTACGCGGTCCTCACCTGGTCGGCGCGCGGGTTCGGCAGGTCCGGCGGAAAGATCGGCCTCAACGACCCCGGTGCCGAGGTCGCGGACGTCTCCCGACTCATCGACTGGCTCGCCGCCCGCCCCGAGGTCCGGCTCGACGGCAAGGGCGACCCGCGCGTCGGCGTCACCGGCTCCTCCTACGGCGGCGCGGTCTCCCTCCTCGCCGCCGGGTACGACGACCGGGTGGACGCCATCGCGCCCGTCATCACCTACTGGAACCTCGCCGACGCGCTCTTCCCGGACGGGGTGTTCAAGAAGCTCTGGGCCGGGATCTTCGTCAGCAGCGGCGGTGGCTGCGAGAAGTTCGAGCCGAAGCTCTGCGCGATGTACGAACGCGTCGCGGCGAGCGGCGCACCGGACGCCGAGGCGCGCGCCCTGCTGACGGAACGGTCGCCCTCCGCCGTCGCCGGCCGCATCGACGTGCCCGCCCTCATCGTGCAGGGCCAGACCGACTCGCTCTTCCCGCTCGGCCAGGCCGACGCCATGGCGAAGGCAGTCTCCGGCAACGGTGCCCCGGTCTCCGTCGACTGGATCGCCGGCGGCCACGACGGCGGCGACACCGAGGACGCCCGCGTCCAGAACCGGATCGGCGCCTGGTTCGACCGCTACCTCAAGGACGACAGGGGCGCCGACACCGGCCCCGCCTTCCGCGTCACCCGCACCGGCGGCGTCGACTCCACCGACGGGGCCGCCCTCACCCGCGGTGCGAGTGCCGACACCTACCCCGGACTGCGCGGCGGCGCCCGGGAGTTCGCCCTCAGGGCGACCGGCTCCGGTCAGGACACCCCGAGTGCCGGATCCACCGCGAGCACGGGGAACACCGCGGCCACCCCGAACACCGTGACCGTCCGCAACCCGGCCGGCGGCAGCCCGCCCGCGATCTCCGCCGTCCCCGGACTCGGCGCCGGACTCTCCCAGCTCTCCTCCCTGGGCGTCGGCCTCTCCCTGGACTTCCCCGGCCAGCACGCCACCTTCGACAGCGCCCCGCTGACCTCCTCGGTGCGCCTCACCGGCACCCCCACCGTGCAGGTCACCGTCAAGGCCCGTACCGGCGACGCCGTCCTCTTCGGCAAGGTGTACGACGTCGCGCCGGACGGCAAGCGCCAGGAGCTGCCCGCCCAGCTCGTCGCCCCCTTCCGGATCACCCCCGACCGGCAGGGCAAGCCCCTCGAACTGACCCTGCCCGCCGTCGACCACGCCTTCGACGCCGGACACCGCCTCCGCCTGGTGCTCTCCGCGACCGACCTCGGCTACGCGTCACCGGCCGAGCCGAACACGTACACCGTGACCGTCGACGGCCCGCTCTCCGTACCCACCGACGCCGGACTGACCGCCGCGGCCGCCGGGCTTCCCTGGTGGACCTGGGGACTTCCGGCCGCCGCCCTCCTGATCGCCGCGCTGCTGCTGCTCACCGCGCGCCGCCGCACCACCACGCCCGCCCCGGACCCGGCGCTCGCGGGCGTACCGCTCCAGATCTCCGGGCTCGCGAAGAAGTACGCGGGGGCCGCGGACCGTTACGCCGTCAAGGACCTCGGCTTCCGCGTCGAGCAGGGGCAGGTGCTCGGACTCCTCGGCCCCAACGGCGCCGGGAAGACCACCACCCTGCGGATGCTGATGGGCCTCATCACCCCCGACGCGGGCGAGATCCGCGTCTTCGGCCAGGCCATCCAGCCCGGCGCCCCGGTGCTCTCCCGCGTCGGCGCGTTCGTCGAGGGCGCCGGCTTCCTGCCGCACCTGAGCGGCCGGGCCAACCTGGAGCTGTACTGGCAGGCCACCGGCCGCCCCGCCGAGGACTCCCACATGGACGAGGCCCTGGAGATCGCGGGTCTCGGCGACGCGCTCGCCCGGGCCGTGCGCACCTACTCCCAGGGCATGCGCCAGCGCCTCGCCATCGCCCAGGCCATGCTCGGCATGCCGGACCTCCTCATCCTCGACGAACCGACCAACGGCCTCGACCCGCCGCAGATCCGCGAGATGCGGGACGTGATGATCCGTTACGCGGCCGGCGGCCGGACCGTCATCGTCTCCAGCCACCTCCTCTCCGAGGTCGAACAGTCCTGCACCCACCTCGTGGTCATGGACCGGGGACGGCTCGTCCAGGCGGGCCCGGTCGCCGAGATCACCGGCTCCGGCGACATGCTGCTGGTCACCACCGCCGAGGAGGTCACCGAACCGGTGCTCCGCAAGACCGAGGCGCTCGCGGGCGTCGCCTCCGCGGTCCGGACCGAGGACGGGCGGGGGCTGCTGGTGCGGCTCGACGGCGCCACCACCGCCGTGCTGATCACCGAACTCGTCCGGCTCGACGTGCCGCTCACCGGTGTCGGTCCGCACCGCCGCCTGGAGGACGCGTTCCTCACCCTGATCTCCGGAGGCTCCGCATGAGTGACGTCCTCACCGGCCCCGGTTCCGGCCCGGGTTCCGGTTCCGGCCCCGCCCGGACCCCGGAAGCGCCCGGCGCACCCGGCTACCACCCCCGGCGCACCCTCCCGCTCCGCGTCGAGGCGATGCGGCAACTGCGCCGCCGCCGCACCGTGCTCATGGGCGGGGTGCTCGCCGCCCTCCCGTTCATCCTGATCGTCGCCTTCGCCATCGGCGGCACCCCCGGCTCCGGGGGACGCTCCGGGGGCGACCGGATCAACCTGATGGACACCGCCACCGCCTCGGCCGCCAACTTCGCCGCCGTCAACCTGTTCGTCTCGGCGGGCTTCCTGCTGGTGGTGCCGGTGGCGCTGTTCTGCGGGGACACCGTGGCCTCCGAGGCGAGCTGGTCCTCGCTGCGCTACCTCCTCGCCGCCCCCGTCCCGCGCACCCGGCTGCTCTGGAGCAAGCTCGTCGTCGCCCTCGGCTTCAGCCTGGCCGCGATGGTGCTGCTCCCGCTGGTCGCCCTCGCGGCCGGAGCGGCGGCCTACGGCTGGGGACCGCTCCAGCTGCCGACCGGCGGCGAACTCGCCCAGTCCGCCGCGCTGCCCCGGCTCGCGCTCGTCGTCGCGTTCGTCTTCGTCTCCCAACTCGTCACCGCGGGACTGGCGTTCTGGCTGTCGACGAAGACCGACGCGCCGCTGGGCGCGGTGGGCGGCGCGGTCGGCCTGACCATCGTCGGCAACGTCCTGGACGCGGTCACCGCGCTCGGCCACTGGCGCGACTTCCTGCCCGCGCACTGGCAGTTCGCCTGGGCGGACGCCCTCCAGCCCCAACTGGAGTGGGGCGGCATGATCAAGGGATCGGCCGTGTCGGTGACGTACGCCCTGATCCTCTTCGCCCTGGCCTTCCGGGGATTCGGCCGCAAGGACATCGTGTCGTGACGCCTCCGGTCCACCGCCCGAGGCCGCTCCGTGAGGACATCGTGTCCGGACCCTGACGTTCCGCCGCCCGGACGCCCCTCGGCAGCTCTCCGTCACCGCATCGAGATTCATCCGCAACCGGTTCGACGGCTCCCGACGGCCCCCTCGCGCGTCACATTCACAGATGTCGACGACATGGGGGCCTCGGATGAACCACGGCACATCGATACACCCGGCGGGCCGGGCACGGGCGCGAGCGGCGCTCGCCGCCCTGCTGGTGAGCGCCGCACTGCTCGCGGGATGCTCGGCCTCGGGCGGTTCCTCGTCCGACGGAACCGCCGCCGACGCGCGGGGCGGTTCCGCCACCGGAGGCGGCCCGGCGCCCGCCCCGGCGGCCACCGCCGGCGACGAGGCGGGCCGGCAGGCGAAGGGGGACGTGGCCGCGCCCGACTACCTCTCCACCTTCGCGCTCGACGTGGACACCGCCAGCTACGGATACGCGCGCCGCGTCCTCGGCGACGGGCAGCTCCCGAAGCCGGAGACCGTACGGCCCGAGGAGTTCGTCAACAGCTTCAAGCAGGGGTACGCACGCCCCAGCGGCAACGGCTTCTCCGTCAGCGTCGACGGGGCCCGCACCGGGGGAGGGGCGGACGGCTGGTCCCTGCTGCGGGTCGGACTGGCGACCAAGGCCGCCGACGACACCACCCCGAGGCCGCCCGCCGCACTCACCTTCGTCGTCGACATCTCCGGCTCCATGGCCGAGACCGGCCGCCTGGACCTGGTGCGCTCCTCGCTCGCGTACCTCACCGAGCAACTGCGCGACGACGACTCGGTGGCCCTGGTCACCTTCAGCGACAAGGCCGAGACCGTGGTCCCGATGACGCCACTGCGCGGCCACCGCACGAAGATCCGGGAAGCCGTCGAATCGCTGCACACCGCCAACTCCACCAATGTCGCCGCCGGGGTGGAACGCGGCTACGACGAGGCCGTGGAAGGCCGCCGCGAGGGCGCCACCAACCGGGTCGTCCTCCTCTCCGACGCCCTCGCCAACACTGGCGAGACGGACGCAGACGCGATCCTGGAGCGGATCGACAGCTCCCGGCGCGAGCACGGCATCACCCTCTTCGGTGTCGGCGTCGGCAGCGACTACGGCGACGCGCTGATGGAACGACTCGCCGACAAGGGCGACGGCAACACCACCTACGTCGCCGACGAGGCCCAGGCCCGCAAGGTCTTCGTCGACCAGCTCCCCGCCCACGTCCAGCTGCGCGCCCGCGACGCCAAGGCACAGGTGGCGTTCGACCGCGAGACCGTCCAGCAGTTCAAGCTCATCGGGTACGAGGACCGGGCCGTCGCCGACGAGGACTTCCGCGACGACAGTGTGGACGGCGGCGAGGTCGGCCCCGGGCACACGGTGACCGCGCTCTACGCCGTACGCCTGCGCGAGAAGGCCTCCGGCCACGTCGCCACCGCCACCGTGCGCTGGCTCGACCCGGTGACCCGCAAGGCGCGGGAGGCGACCGGTTCGGTCGAGACCGGCGCTCTCGACGGGGCGCTCTGGGGCGGCTCCGACGCACGCCTCCAAGTGACCGCGGTGGCCGCCTACTTCGCCGACATCCTGCGCGGCGGCACCCTCCCCGGCACACCCGCGCTGAGCGAACTCGCCTCCCGGGCGAAGAAGCTGGCGGCGGAGACCGAGGACGGCTCGGTGAGCAAGCTCGCCGACGCCATCGGCCGGGCCGCCGAGCTCAAGGGCGCGGCGGACGACCTGCCGGACGCACCGGCCGAGGGCGAGATGGACTGAGCGGGGGCGTCACGGGGAGGGCCGGCCACTGCGGTCGCCGGCCCTCCCCGCCGTTTCCCCGTCTCACACGTTCGGGACCTTGAGCTTCGCCCAGCTGTCCTCACCCGGGAGACCGTCGGCCGCGTCGCCGACGTACCCGAGCTTGCGCTGCCAGGCGGCGTACGACGCACGGTCGGACGCCGACCAGGTGGGCCCCGGTCCGACCGCGTACAGGTCGCAGCCCTCCGCCACGAGCCGCTTGCCCATGGCGGTGATGATCGGACTGTTGCGCCCGATCGTGAAGAACCCGACGCCCGGGAAGGGCTCGTACGGCTCCGGGATGGGCCCGTCCGGGCCCGCGCCGAGCCGGACCCCGACCCGGTCGCGCATCGCGGACATCGGGAAGCCGCGCGGGTCCACCTTCCCCGGCTGCCACTCCAGGTGCCCGATCACCGAGCGCTCGGACCACTTGTGGGCGCGGCAGATCGCCGCCGACGCCCGCTCGATCGCCAGCAGTTGGGCGGCCGGCCACGGGTCCTGGCCGTCGCCGAGATTGATGCACTCGAAGCCGTAGAAATGGGTGTTCCCGTCGGTGTTGGCCTCGTTGTCGGCGGGCAGATCCGCCGACTCGGCGACCACCGCGCGCAGCACGTCGTCGTCGCCGAGCCCGGCGTGGTTGGCACGGCCGTTGCCCACCAGGTGGACCGTGCCCTCCTTGTCGATGACCCCGTGGCAGAGCGGCCCGGGGAGGTCGGAGCGGCCGGAGTAGCAGAGCTCCACGGAGCTCGCGACGCCGGAAGTGACGGTGTGATGGATCATCACGCCGTTGACCGGACCCCAGGGGCCCTTGTGATCACGGTTGTTCGTGCGCCAGTTCTTGTACTCCACCACTTTCAGCCCCTCATCGCGGAGGGCCTTGAGCAGGGTGTCGGCGGACAAGGGGGTTGCCATGGTGGTGCTCCCTCGGTGCTTCGTCTGCGCGGTCGTGCGGAATGCCGCCGTACGGGACGTGTTCGTACGGAATGCGGCCGTATGGAATGAGCCGTACGGGGATGTAGTGCCCCTCCGTAACCCCGCCCGAACCCTCGGTCACCGGGATGAGGGGCGCGCAGCGTATCGCGGCCCGCCCCGCCCCCGTGGACGAAGAGCCCGACCCTCGCCCTACCGGGTGACCCGCACCCGCGCACGCAGCGGCAACTCCGCCGAGGAGCGCCCCACCGCGAACTCGTACGACCCCGGCAGCAGCGTCCAGCCGTCCTCCACGGACCGCCACACGGCCAGCGCCTCCCGGGGCACGTCCAGGGTGACGACGGCCGAACGGCCCGGCTCCAGCGTCACCTTGGCGAACGCCCTGAGCTGCGCCGGGGGTTCGCCCGCCGCCGCCGGGAAGGTGACGTAGAGCTGCACGACCTCGCTGCCCGCGCGGGAGCCGGTGTTGCGGACCCGCACGGTCGCCCGGTGACCGGAACCGGCCCGCGCGACCTTCAGTTCGGAGAGGGCGAAGGTGGTGTACGACAGGCCGTGGCCGAACGGGAAGAGCGGCTGCTCGCCCGCGTGCGCGTACCAGCGGTACCCGACGGCCAGCCCCTCGTCGTAGTAGACCTGCTTGCCGTCGCCCGGGAACTCCACCAGCCGCTTGGCCGGCCCCTGCGTCTCCGTAGCCGGGAACGTCTCGGGGAGCCGCCCGCCGGGCTCCGCGTCGCCGAAGAGCATCGCGGCGACCGCGTTGCCCTGCTCCTGGCCCCCGTACCAGTTGGCGATCACGGCCGGAACCTCCGCCAGCCACGGCATCAGCACGGCCCCCGAGGTGTTGAGCACCACGACGGTACGGGGGTTGGCGGCGGCGACCGCGGCGATCAGCTCGTCCTGGTCGGCGGCGAGGGCCAGCGTGGAGCGGTCCATGCTCTCGGCCGTCACGTCCACCACGACCACCACCGCCACCTCGGCCGCGGCGGCGGCGGCCGCCGCCTCGGCGATCAGCCGGTCCTGCCCCGGCTGGTGGCCCACCCGCAGGCTCGCGGTGCCGGAGGTGTGGCGGTAGGTGACCTCGATGGAGTGCGGGCCCTCGGTGAGGGTCACGAAGCCGTTCTGCACCGCCTCGGCCCCGGTCGCGTAATCCGCGACGACCGTCCCGTCGACGGTGAGTACCACCGCCCCGCCGCCGCTCAGCGAGAACCGGTACCGCCCGGTGACGGACGCCGTGTACGTACCGCTGTACCGCGCCGACCAGGCACCGGTCCGGCCGCTCACCGGGGGCGGGGCGGCCGTCCAGTCGAGGCGGTCGGTGGTCGTGGTGGCGAGGACCGTACCGGTGAGGTCGGCCGAGGCGTAGTAGACGGCCCGCAGCCCGGCGCCGAGCGCCTCGGCGGGTACCGCGGGCAGTGCGCCGACCCCGAGGGTGCCGCGCGCGTACGTCACCGGGATGCTCACCGGGGCGCTCGCGGCGCGGGCCGTGATCCCGGCGATCGGGGTCACCACCCCGCCGTACGGGTTCACGCTGCCCGAACCGCCGCCGTGCGACCGGTACCCCGCACCCGCCGCGTCCCCGATCACCGCCACGGACCGGGGAGCGGCGAACGGCAGCACCCCGCCCGCGTTCTTCAGCAGCACACTGCCCTGGACCCCGATCCGACGGGCCAGCAGCCGGTTCTCCTCGGTGGAGACGACCGAGTCCAGCAGTGTCAGCGGATCGGGGAGCGGGTGGTCGAACAGCCCGACCCGGTACATCGCCGTCAGCACCTGCACGGCCATCGTGTCGAGCGTCTTCCCGGTGACCGCCCCCCGCGCCACCGCCGAGGCGAGCGCCGTACCGAGGTACGTCGACCCCGGCATCTCCGTCGTGGACCCCGCCTCGGCGGTCCGCACCGTGCTGTGGGTACCGCCCCAGTCCGACATCACCATGCCGTCGAAGCCCCAGCCGTCCCGCAGCACGTCCTGGACCAGGGTGCGATTCTCGTGCGTCCAGACCCCGTTGACCTTGTTGTACGCGGTCATCACCGCGCCCACACCGCCCTGTTGGACGGCGGCGCGGAACGCCGGGAAGTAGATCTCGTGCAGCGCGCGCGAGGACACCACCACGTCGATCGAATGCCGCAGCGTCTCCTGGTTGTTGGCCGCGAAGTGCTTCACCGTCGCGATGACGTGGTTCGACTGGATGCCCCGTACGACGGGCGCCGCCAACGCGGCGTTGAGGTGCGGGTCCTCCGTGAACGTCTCGAACGACCGGCCCCACCGGGGCGTCCGCAGGATGTTGACGCACGGCCCGAGCGCCACGTTGTGCCCCTTGGCCGCCTGCTCGCCCCCGTACGCCCTCCCGTACGTCTCGGCCGCGGCCGGGTCCCAGGTCGCCGCCAGCGCCTTCGAACAGGGCCACTGGGTCACCCCCGTCGACCCGTTCCCCACCCCGCTCGGCCCGTCGGCCAGGATCGTCGCGGGGATGCCGAGCCGCTCGTTCCCCGGCACCTTGCCGATGTACCCGGGCCGGGCGACGACCTCCTTGACGTTCACCCCGTGCAGCAGGGCGATCTTCTCGTCCGTCGTCATCCGTCCGACCAACTCGACCGCCTTCGCCCGGGCCGCCGCCGACCCGGGCTGCTTCACGGGGCCCACGGACACGGGCGCGGCTCCTTCGACGGCAAGGGCTCTGGAACCTTTCGACCCGTGAGAGCCCTTGGAGCCCTTGGAGCCCTTGCCCCCTGTGCCCGCGTCCTTGTCCGAGGCGGCGGCCCCTGGTCCCATGGCCCCGAACCCGGCGGCGAGCGTGCCCGCACTCCCCAGTCTCAGCAGCGAACGACGACTGACCCGCATGGCCTCTCCCGGTGTTGGATGCCAGGAACCTAACGGCCGGTGACGCGTGGTCCCGGGAGGCACCAGCGGTGATGCCGGTCGCCGTACACCGATGCAGCCACGCGCGACCGCGGTCCGGGGGTGGTCCGTCGCGTCCACGGTCGCACGGCGCCGCCGACGCCGTGCGACCGATCACCTTCTCAGTTGCAGGGAACGCCGTTCAGGGCGAAGCCCGTCGGGGCGCTTCCGGGCACCCCGGTTCCCTGGAATCCGAAGGACGCCGAACCGGCCGGTGAAATGGCCTTGTTGTGGCCGGCGTCGGTGGCCGTCACAGCCGTGCCCGTCTGCGTGGCGGTCGCGTTCCACGCGCTGGTGACCTTCTCGGCACCGACGAAACTCCAGGTGAGACGCCAACCGTTCACCGCGGTCGTGCCGGTGTTGCGGAGGGTGACGTCGGCGGTGAAGCCGCCGCTCCAGGAGGAGCCGACCTTGTAGACGACGGCGCAGCCGGCGCCCGGAGCGGGGGTCGGAGTGGGGGTCGGGGTCGGAGTGGGCGTCGGGGTGGGGGTCGGCGTAGGAGTGGGTGTGGGCGTCGGGGTCGGGGTGGGCGTAGGAGTGGGTGTGGGTGTGGGCGTCGGGGTCGGGGTGGGCGTCGACCCTGATCCGTCCGGCAGCGCGCCCCACTGACGTACGTCCCCGTCCAGCAGCACCAGGTTCGGCGCGTCCGCCGGGGTGGCACCCGGCGTGGTGGGCAGGCCCTGGAGGGACCAGTCGTTCGACGGGTCCCAGGCGCCCGAGGAACTGATGCGGAACTGGACCTCCTTGCGGTACGCCGACTGCCCGGCCGGCGCGATCACCGTGTTCGAGCAGTCCACGCTCACGTAGTACACGTCGCCCGCGTACCGCGTGGGGCCGCTCGCCGTACCGCACTGGTTGTAGTTGGTGGTGACCGTGATGCCCGCCGCCGAGGCCCCCGGTTCCAGCGTGAAGTAGTACCGCAGGGAGGCCTTCGTCAGCGACCGGGCGGGCCAGGCCGACTTGTTCACCAGGTACGCCTTGATCTCGGTGAAGTTGCTCCCGGAGGCGTTCACCGACGCCTGCGCCAGCACCTGCGGCCCGTCCGGCTGCTCGGTCGGCGGGAAGACGGTGAGCGGGGCGCCCCCGTACTCGGCGTAGAGGCGGGCGAGGGCGCCGGTGAACGCCGCGTTGTAGTCGGTGGCGACCTCGTTGTTGGTGTAGTTCTGCCGGTCGTCGGTGTAGGCGTCGTCGGGTGCGCTCGGTCCGCCGACGAGAGCGCCGTAGAGGACGTGGCGGCTTTCGGCGGGGCTGGTGATCTGGTCGGTCCACGAGCCGTGCGAGGTGCGGTGGTGGGGTTTGGTGGGAGGTGTGTTGCCGAAGCCGACGACGTAGCTCGCCCTGCGGGGGTTGTCGCCGAGCGCGTAGTCGATCTGGCGCACCGCGAAGTCGTGGTAGCGCGCCTTGCGGGTCGCGTCGCCCGTCAGCCAGTCGCTGTAGGAGAGCGCGGCGAACGCGGTGT
This sequence comes from Streptomyces sp. NBC_01335, assembly GCF_035953295.1. Taxonomy (GTDB): domain Bacteria; phylum Actinomycetota; class Actinomycetes; order Streptomycetales; family Streptomycetaceae; genus Streptomyces. The sequence goes on along the minus strand of NZ_CP108370.1, from coordinate 2,676,830 downwards.
TGGCCGCGTACCGCAGGGAGCCCCACGAGTCCAGCACGGCCTCGCCGCCGGGGGAGTAGCGGACCTTCGCGCCGTCCACCCCGGACGTCCACCAGTCCAGCCATCGGTTGGCGTCGTCGATGTACTTCTGCTTCCCGGTGATCTTGGCGAGCAGCACGTAGGAGCCGTAGGAGGTGTCGTCCCAGGAGAGCGTCCACCGGTAGGAGCGGGTGGTGGTCTGCGGCTCGGTGGAGAGTCCGTCGTAGTACTGCTCGGCCTTGGCGAGATAGGCGGCGTCACCGGTGGCCCGGTAGAGCCAGACGGCACCCCACACCAGCTCGTCCTGGTACCCGCTCCAGGAGTTGTAGTACGACTTCGCGTCGGTGATGCAGTCGCTGTACTTGCCCCGGTAGGTGTCGGCGAACGTGTACAGCTGCTTCGCGTGGGTGATCAGCTTCGCCGCGTAGGCCGGGTCGTCGTCGGCGAACAGCATCGAGGAGGAGGCCATCGCGGCGGCCGTCTGCCCGGCGAGGTCCGTACCGGGGCAGGAGGCGTCGATCCGGTAGGCGGGCCGGGCCATCGGCATCACCTCGGCCGGGCCCCACCACTTGTGGTCGTCGGCGCCGTTGCCCACCTGGCCGTACAGCACGTTCGGAGACGGGTGCGCCCTGACGAAGTAGTCGTTGACGAAGCGCAGACTGTCCTTGAGGTACTTCAGCTGCCCCGACGCGGCGTACGCGGCCTTCTGCTCCACGCCGCCCCAGGCCAGGACGGTGGCGCTGTACGCCATGGGCAGACCGAACTTGACGTGGTCGCCGGCGTCGTACCAGCCGCCGGTCAGGTCCAGACCGACGTCCTTGCCGTCGTCCAGACCCGAGTCGCCGCGCCAGGAGACCCGGTTGTCGCCGGGCAGACGGCCGGAGCGCTGGGCCTCGTAGAAGAAGAGCGACTTCTGCAGCGCCTCACCGTAGGCGAACGCGGGGGCGGCCGCGGCCGGTGTCGCGGCGAGCGGTGTGAGGGCGACGGCGAGCAAGGCGGTCACGACGCCGAGGGCGACGCCCCAGCGGGATCGAATTCCTGACGTGGGACGTAGGCGTGGAAGCAGCCCGCGCCGTGGACGCACCCTCCGCTGCTCAGCATGTGCCTGACAAGTCATTGATGTCTTCTTTCCGTGGGGAGTGTCGGCCATGGGCAGCGGTGGCAGGGCGTGGTGGGAGCGCTCCCGCGCCGCCTCAGATTGCCGCGCTGTGAAACGAAGCGGCAATGTGTGAACACGCCACTTCCGCGCCGCGTGGCTGAAACTGTGCGTTCGTCGTTCGTCGGGTGGGCCCGCAGCCCCAGGCGACGCCGCACAGCCGGGCCGGATCGTGTCGTCGTAGGCACCTGAAATCGCTTTGGTGTACGGGCGTTGACAGGAGGTCACACCGCTCTCACTATGGGAGCGCTCCCATCGACGGGATCGGGCCGCCGACCCGCATGTGCCCGACCGCACCGCGCTCACGTCTCGCCTTCCGCGCCGCCCGCGCGGAACGCTCCGCTGCCCGGACGGCGCTTCGCCGCCGCACCGGTCGGCCGCCTGCTCGGCGGCACCGCCCGACATCCACTGACCCGCTCGTGACGACGGACCACCCAGTGAGGACTCCCATGCCAGCACCGCACGGACCCGGCCGCCCGGCCGCCACCGGCTTACGCCCCCTCGCGCGCGGCGCGGCCGTTCTGGCCGTGGCCTCAGCCCTGCTGACGTCGCTGGTCGGTGTCGCGCCCGCCGCGTCTTCGGCGACCGACGTCGCGGACGTGGACGTCCAGGTCAACGCCCAGGCGGCGCTGGGCCGGCTGTCCGACACCGCCCGCGGCGTCAACACCGCCGTGTGGGACTCGCACATGAACGATCCCGAGGTGGCCGACCTCATGAAGGCGGCCGACGTGGGCGCGATGCGCTACCCCGGCGGGTCGTACGCGGACATCTATCACTGGGAGACGAACACGGCGCCCGGGGGCTACGTCGCCCCGGGCACCGGTTTCGACGCCTTCATGGGCACCGTCGCCGCCACCGGTGCGCAACCCATCCTGATCGCCAACTACGGTTCGGGCACGCCCGAGGAAGCGGCCGGCTGGGTCAGGTACGCGAACGTCACGAAGAAATACGGCGCGAAGTACTGGGAGATCGGCAACGAGATCTACGGCAACGGTCACTACGGCAGCGGCTGGGAGCAGGACGACCACCAGGACAAGAGCCCCGGGGAGTACGCCCGCGAGGTCCGCGCCTACGCCGCGGCCATGAAGGCCGTCGACCCGACCGTCAAGATCGGCGCGGTCCTCACCGCTCCGGGCGAATGGCCGGACGGCGTGGTCGGCGAGGGCGATCCCGGTGACTGGAACAACACCGTGCTGCCCGAAGTGGCCGACATCATCGACTTTGTGAGCGTCCACTGGTACGCGGGCGGATCCGACACCACCGCCGCGGACGCCACGGCCAGGCTGGCCAGGCTGCCCGGTGAACTGCGGGAGGTGCGCAGCCAGCTCGACCGGTACGCGGGCACCGACTCACCGGGCATCGGCATCGCCCTCACCGAGATCAACACCAACACCGGTGGCGCTCGGCTCACCGCCCGTCCCAACGGACTCTTCGCCGCCGACGCGTTCATGACGGCTCTGGAGAACGGCGTGTTCAACGTCGACTGGTGGAACACCCACAACGGCATCGGCCAGATCACGACCGTCGACGGCGAGACGGACTACGGCGACATGGGGATGCTCTCCAGCGGCGCTTGCACCGGTGACGTGTGCGAGCCGGCGCCGAACACGCCGTTCCACCCCTACTACGGCATGAAGATGACCAGCGAACTGGGCACTGCGGGCGACACCATGGTCGCTGCCGCGTCCTCCGCGCAGGACGTCTCGGCACACGCGGTTCTCCGTCGCGACGGGCGGCTGAGTGTCCTGCTCGTCAACAAGAACCCGGACGCCGCCCGGACCGTGGACCTCGCGTACGCGGGCTTCACTCCGGCCGCCACCGCGCCCGAGGCCAGCCGCTACGCACCGGGCGACAGCGACATCACCCCGCTCGCCGCCGGGGAGGCGTCCACCTCCCGGGTCACCGTGCCGGCGTCCGCGCTGCTCACCCTCACCCTCGAACCGCTGGCCGGCACCGGCCCGGTGGCCTCGGCCGCCGGAACCCCGGGCACCCCGAAGCTGGAGGGGGTGACCGACACCACCGCTCGCCTGTCCTGGAGCAGCTCGACGGGCGCCGCCCGCTACCTGGTCCAGGAGCGCGACGGCGCGCACACCCACCTGATCGGTGAGACCACCGGCACGTCCGTGACCCTGCGGAACCTGCCCCCGGGCAGCACCCACACGGTCAACCTGCTGGCGGCCGACGCCTCGGGGCGGCTCTCTGCCGCGTCCTCTCCGCTGATCTTCACCACCGGCATCCCGTCGAACGCGGCCTGCGCGGTGACCTACCACCGTGACACGAGCTGGGGCAACGGCTTCGTGTCCACGGTCACCGTCCGCAACCTCTCCGACGTGCCGATCACCGGCTGGACCGTCGACTGGGACTGGCCGACCGGTACTCAGACGGTGGACTCCGGCTGGAACGCCACGTTCCACCAGACCGGCTCCCACGTGCGGGTGACCGCACCCGACGGAGCGGGGCCGCTGGCTCAGGGCGGCGGCTCGACGGCCTCCTTCGGATTCGTCGGCGCCAACGACGGCCCCAACCCGGACCCGACGGCCTTCCGCCTCAACGGCACGGTCTGCTCGGGCGGCTGACGCCTGATCCGTCTGGTCTGTCCCGTCCGCCCGGTCCGCCCGCACAGCCCGGTCCGCTCGGGACCAGGGGCCGCAGGCCCACCCTGCCGCGAGGATCGTCTCCTGCGGCAGGGTGGGCCGAGGGGCAGGGACGCCCGCGGCCTCCGCGCAGCCCGGTGACAGCCGTACCGCCCCGGTGTCCGACCTTGATCGCTGAGGGGGATGCCGGGGCTTCGCCGCCCCCACCAGAACCCGCCCTGAACAGCGAAGAGCCCTCCCGGTGGGGAGGGCTCTCGGCGGTGCCCCCGGCAGGACTCGAACCTGCGGCCAAGCGCTTAGAAGGCGCCTGCTCTATCCACTGAGCTACGGGGGCCGGGTGTGGGCCGTGGCGGGTGGGAGTCCGTGGTGGGGGAGTCCCTCGCCGTGCCGGGACAAGGATAGGGCTCTTGTCGCGGTGTCCCGGTTGCTTCGCCTGCGTGGCACCTTGTGGAGGTTCGGTGAAGCGAACCGATAATCGCAGCTGGGTGCGGATCGCGCACCGGTTTTCGGGCCGGATCGCGCGGGTGTTGTGCACTCGTTATGCCCGCGCTGTGCACGTCCCGCCTGCTCTCGGGGTGGAACCGCCGCGCACGGGTGGCCATACGCTTCAAAAAGGCACTAAAAGCGGGCATTCTTCGCATGTGGTGACCATGGATGTACGGCCTCAGCTCATCGACGCACTCTCCGCCCTGCGCGACCGTGTCGCTGCCGTGCGTCTTCCACTACCGCTGCCCGGATCGGAACGGGCCCGCCAGACCAGGGCCGAACTCCTCGCGCAGCTCGACGATTACCTGCTGCCCCGGCTCAAGGCCCCCGAGGCGCCGCTGCTCGCGGTGATCGGCGGGTCCACGGGGGCGGGGAAGTCGACATTGGTCAACTCGCTCGTCGGGTGCCGGGTCAGCGAGGCGGGGGTGCTCCGGCCGACGACCCGGACGCCGGTGCTGGTCTGCCACCCGGACGACCACCACTGGTTCGCCGACGTACGGGTGCTGCCTCAGCTCACCCGGGTCTGGCTGCCGCCGGGGCGGGGGGCCGGGGCGGACGGGATCGAGGAGGCGGGCGCCGGGCGGGCCCGGGGGGCGGCCCAGGAACTGCGGGTCGAGACGGCGATGAGCCTGCCGCGCGGGCTCGCGCTGCTGGACGCCCCCGACATCGACTCGCTCGTCGAACGCAACCGGGTCCTCGCCGCCGAACTCATCTGCGCGGCCGACGTGTGGGTGATGGTGACCACGGCGTCCCGGTACGCCGACGCGGTGCCCTGGCACATGCTGCGTACGGCCAAGGAGTACGACGCCTCGCTCGTCAGCGTGCTCGACCGGGTGCCGCACCAGGTGGTGGGCGAGGTGTCCCGCCAGTACGCGGCGCTGATGACCCGGGCCGGGCTCGGGGACGTACCGCGCTTCACCATCCCCGAACTCCCCGAGTCGGCCGGCGGCGCCAGTGGGCTGCTGCCCACCACGGCCGTCGCCCCGCTGCGCGCCTGGCTCATCCACCGGGCCCAGGACCCCGCCGCCCGGCAGCAGGCGGTGGGGCGTACGGCTGCCGGGGTCATCGACTCGCTGAACGTACGGATGCCCGCGCTCGCCGGGGCCGTCGCCCAGCAGTACGCGGCGGCCGTACGGCTCACCGGCGCGGTGGAGGACGCGTACGAGAAGGAGGCCGAGCGCATCCGCCGGCGGCTCCGCAACGGTGCCGTGCTGGCGGGCGACGCCCGGACGCGCTGGCGCGGGTACCCGCTGGACAGTTCGGCCTGCGAGGTGCTGGAAGCCCTGGTGGAGAGCCTGGTCGCACTCATCCAGTGCGCCGTCGCCGCCGCCGACGAGAAGATCCGTACGGCCTGGCGGCGGGATCCGGCCGCGGCGGCGTTCCGCTTCGAGAGCGCGGGCCGGGAGGGCGGTGGCTGGGGTCCGGCGGAGGACGCCGAGGGCCGGATCGCCGTGGCGGTACGCCGGTGGCGGCGGGTCGTCGAGGAGCTGGCCGAGGAGGAGGTGGGCCGGCTCGACCGCAGTGTCGCGCCGGACCCGGAGACCGTCGCCGCGCTCCTTGCCGCAGCCCTGCTCGGCGGGCGCCGGGCCCGCAGCGCGGGGGAGCAGCTCGCCGAACGCATCGGCGCCCAGGGCGCCCTGAGGCTGCGGGACAAGGGCGGGTCCCTGCTCACCAGCTATCTCGACCAGGTGCTGCGGGTGGAGCGGGAGCGGCGGCTCGCCCCGCTCGACGCGCTCGACATCGCCCCGGAACCGCAGGCGGAGCTGATCGCCGCACTGTCCGTGTTGCAGAGGGAGAGGAGGCAGCGATGACTGCCGTCGTGGATCAGGATCGGGAGCAGGGCGATCAGGGCCGGGGGAAGGACCGGGGGAGGGACCAGGGGAAGGGGGATACGGGCGGCGCGAGCGACAGCGACGACGTGACGGCACCGGTGACATCGGAAGCACCCGAGGCACCGGTGGAGAACGGCAAGCCCGAGGCGCCCGCCGTCGGCGATCCGAAGGTGCCGGGGGCCGCGCGCACTGCGGACCGGAAGACGGACCGAAGGACGGACCGGAACGCCGCCCGTAACCCTCACCCGGACGCGGACGCTGCCGGGCCGGCGGACGGGCCAGGCGTATCCGACGACGTGCCGGACGACGTGCCGGACGACGTACCGGACGAAGTACCGGGGGCACGGGCGGACGCACCCGGGTCGGCGGGCAGCCCGGACCCGCAGGACACCGCCGTCACTCCGGCGGGCGTGCCCTCGCACTGGGACGACGGGCTCATCGCCCGCCGGGCCGCGGTCCGGGCAGCCAAGGGCGACCAGCGCGAGCCGGCCGTGCCGGAGGACGAACCGGGGCCCGAGGTGGAGGCGTACGTACCGTCGGGCGGCACGCTCCGGCCGCGGCTCGAAGCGCTGCGCGAGCTGGTCGGGCTGTCCCGCGCGCGGATCGAGCAGGGGACGCTCGCCGAGGCGGGCCGGGTGCTCGAAGAGGCCGCGGCGCGGCAACGGCTCTCCTCCCGGCACACCGTGGTCGCCCTCGCCGGAGCGACGGGCAGCGGGAAGTCCTCCCTCTTCAACGCCCTCGCGGGAGCGCAGATCTCCGACACCGGGGTGAAGCGGCCGACCACCTCCTCCCCGATCGCGTGCAGTTGGACGGACGGGGCGGCCGGGCTCCTCGACCGGCTGGCGATCCCCGGACGCCTCCGCCGCAGGCCCCAGTCGGGGACGGCGGGGGCCGACGCGGCGCTCCAGGGGCTCGTCCTGGTGGACCTCCCCGACCACGACTCGGCCGCCGCCGGGCACCGGGAACAGGTGGACCGGGTCCTCGCCCTCGTCGACGCGGTGATCTGGGTCGTCGACCCGGAGAAGTACGGCGACGCGGCCCTGCACGAGCGCTATCTGCGCCCGCTCGCCGGTCACGCGGAGGTCAGCTTCGTCGTGCTCAACCAGATCGACCGGCTGCCCGGCGAGGCGGCCGACCTGGTCCTCGACGATCTGCGCCGGCTGCTCGACGAGGACGGCATGGCGGTCGGCGAGCACGGCGACCCCGGCGCCACCGTGCTGGCCCTCTCCGCCCTCACCGGTGAAGGGGTCGGCGAACTGCGCGAGTCGCTGGGGAAGTTCGTGCAGGAGCGTACGGCCGCCCAGCGCCGGCTCTCCGCCGACGTGGACGCCGCCGCCGCGCGGCTGCGCCCCGTGTACGTCGCGGAGGGGCGTTCCGGGCTGGGCGAGCGGGCCCGGGAGGAGTTCACCGACCGGCTCGCGGACGCGGTCGGCGCCTCGGCGGCCGGGCAGGCGGCCGAGCGGGAGTGGCGCCGGAACGCGGGCCGGGCCTGCGGCACTCCGTGGCTGCGGCTCTGGCGCTGGTACGAGTCGACGCGCAGGCTCGGCGGCCTGGAACGCATCGGCCAGGTCCTGACGCCCGCGCGCGAGGAAGAGGAGGCGACCGCGCGGCAGCGGGTCGAGCAGGCGGTACGGATCGTGGCCGACGACGCCGCCGGTGGGCTCCCGGACCCGTGGGCCCTGGCCGTGCGCGAGGCCGCGTACAACGGGGCGAAGGGGCTGTCCGAGGCGCTGGACGAGCTGGCGGAGAAGACGGGTTCGACCGCCCCCACCCGTGGCCGGAGGGCCGGAGCGGGAGCCGACGCGCCGGGGGCCGGCACGGCGGACGGGGCCCCGGGGGCGGACGGGGGCGGCCGTACGCGCGGCCCGGGGCGCTTCGGACGTAACCGGTCCCGGGGGACTGGTGCGACCGGCGCGACCGGTGCGGAGACCGGGGTCGGCAGGGTCCAGGGCTCGCCCGTGCCGCTCGGCCGGCCCGCCAAGCCGCCGCGCCCCAAGTGGTGGCCTGCGGCGGTCGTGGTCCAGGCGTCCATGACCCTGCTGCAGATCTTCGGCGGGCTGTGGCTGGTCGGCCAGATCGCCGGGGTGCTGGAACCGGGACTCGTCGTGCCCGCGCTCGTGATGCTCGCCGGAGTCGTCGGCGGGCCGCTGGTGGAGTGGGCGTGCGCGGCCGCCGCACGCGGACCGGCCCGCCGGTACGGGCAGGAGGTCGAGCGGCGGCTGCGGGACGCGGCGGCCGGATGCGGTCGCGCCAGGGTCCTCGACCCGGTGGCCGCCGAACTCGCCCGGTACCGCGAAGTGCGGGAGCGGTACGGGGCGGTGACGGAGTTGTCCACAACCGGCCGGTAATCCACAGGCCCCGGCAGGATCGCCGCACCTCGTCCAGCATGGAGTCCTCGCACCGGCCCGCACACGGGCCCGGAGGCGGAGGCGCAGCACGGGGGAGCGGGGGAGAGCCTCGCGTACCCACCGGTGCGCGGGGCTCTCCCGCGTTCCGGTGGGTACGCGAGGGCGGCCTCGCACACCCCGGCTGCTCGGCACACGTGCGCTCGCCCGCACGGACAGGAAGCGAAGGCGGGGGACAGGACATGAACGAGACCTTGGTGACCCTGGTCGGCAACGCGGCGACGGGGGTGGAGTTCCGGGAGACGGCCTCGGGCGGGACGGCGCGGTTCCGCCTCGCGGTGACACCGCGCCGCTGGGACCGGGAGAAGCAGCTCTGGGCCGACGGGCACACGAGTTTCTACACGGTGTGGGCCTGGCGGGGCCTCGCGTCGAACGTGGCGGCCTCCGTCTCCGTGGGCGAACCACTGCTGGTGCACGGCCGGCTGAAGGTCCGGGAGGAGGAACGCGAGGGCGTACGCCGGACGTTCGTGGACGTCGAGGCGGTGGCGGTGGGACACGACCTGAACCGGGGCTCCGCCGCGTTCCGGCGCGCGACCCGACGCGAGCCCCCGTTCGGTGCGGAGACAGGCATGGAGGCAGGCACGGACGCAAGCGCGGGCATGGGTACGGGGGTCGGTGAGGGCGTGGGCGGGGACATGGGTACGGGGGTCGGTACCGGCGCAGGCGGGGGCGCGCGTACGAGACCCGGCACAGGCCCGGGAGGGCCTGGGGGACAGGACGCCGGCGGTCCGGTTTTCGCGAGCGAACCGGCCGGTGACGGTCCCTCCTGGGAGATCGGGCCCGCCGGCGAGGAGGCGAGTCGCACGAGGGCGGCAGGGGCTCCGCGTGCGGCAGCGCGGCCCCGCAAGCCGACGAGCCGTCAGAAACGGCCCCTGGGGCTCACGTCGGCCACCTGAGGGTGCCGAAGTGCGCTCGGTGCACGGTTGGTGACGGGGTGCTGATGGTTTTCGTCGCACTCCGTGGGGCGGGAGTGGCGGCGATAACGATTGCGATTCGGAATGGTTGTGCGACCGTAAGACGGGGGAGCGGTTCTGGCCCCCGTCCATAGGATTCCCCCGTACTCATGGGCACTTGAGTCTTTCGGCGGGGCACTCCCCACACGCGCACCGAGCGCGAGGGCTCCGCCCCGGAGGGGAATTCTGTGACTTCTGCGTTTTCTGAGATTTCAGCGCTTCAAGATTCCGACATAGCGACCGACCCGGCCCTCGGCGCCGGTCGGGCCACGCGTCGGTCGCTGCGGGGACGGGGCAACGGGCTCGCCCGCCTGGCCTCCACCGCACTGGTCACCGGTCTCGTCGCTGCGGGCGCCCTCACCGGCGCGGGCGCGGCGGCGGCCGACGAGGCACCTCAGCACCAGGGCGGCGCGACCGCCGTCCTGGACGGGCTGAAGACGTTCGACAAGGCCGTCATCAAGACGCCCGGAGCGGACGACCAGCGGGTCTCCGCCGGTCTCTTCGAGATGACCGTCGACGGCGGCGGCAAGCTCAAGACCTACTGCATCGACATCCACAACCCCACTCAGGGGTCGGCGCAGTACCAGGAGACCCCCTGGGCGGACTCCTCGCTCGGCAAGAACGACAACGCCGGCCGCATCCGCTGGATCCTCGAACACTCCTACCCGCAGGTCGACGACCTCGCCTCGCTCGCGAAGGCGGCCCACACCGGCCCGCTGACCGAGGGCACCGCCGCCGCCGGCACCCAGGTCGCCATCTGGCGGTTCTCGGACAACGCCGACGTCACCGCGGTGAACGACGACGCCGAGAAGCTCGCCGACTACCTCCAGGGCGCGGCCCAGAACTCGGCCGAGCCCCAGGCGTCGCTCACCCTGAGCCCGGCCGTGGTCTCCGGTCAGGCCGGCGGCCTGCTCGGTCCGGTCACCGTCCACACCGACGCCGCCGAGGCAGCGGTGGCCCCGCCCGCCGACGCCGTCGCCAGCGGCATCAAGATCACCGACAAGGACGGCAACCCCGTCTCGAAGGCGACCGACGGCACCGAGCTCTACTTCGACGTGCCGAAGGGCGCCGCGGACGGTTCCGCCGCACTCACCGTGCAGGCCACCACCTCCGTACCGGTCGGCCGTGTCTTCACCGGCGTGACCACCACCAGCCAGACGCAGATCCTGGCGGGCTCCAGTGAGTCCGTCGTCTCCGCGCAGGCCGCCGCCACCTGGGCCGCCAAGGGCCCGGTTCCCGCGGTGACCGCGCAGAAGAACTGCGCCAAGGGCAGCGTGGACCTCACCGTGACCAACAGCGGCGACCAGCCCTTCACGTTCACGTTCGACGCCGGTGACGTCTACACCGTCGAGGCCGGCGGCACGAAGACCGTGCCGGTCGCCGTCGCCGAGGACAAGGCGTACGACATCACGGTCTCCGGAGTCGACAACGACTTCAAGCAGAACTTCAAGGGCGTGCTCGACTGCGTCACCGCCTCGACCCCGGCCCCCGGCGACGAGGGCACCGACACGCAGACCGGCGCCTCGCCGAGCCCCGCCGCGACCGCCGCTGTCGCCGACCTGACCGGCGGTGGTGAGGGCGACCTCGCCGCCACCGGTGGCTCCAGCGCGACCCCGGTCATCGCCGGCGTCGCCGTCGTGCTCGTCGTCCTCGGTGGCGGCGCGGTGTTCTTCCTCCGCCGCAAGAAGTCGGCCGCCGGCGCCCAGTAGTGGCCGCCGGGTGCGCGCGGTGACCGCGCGCACCGCGCCGTAACGGCAAAGCGGCAGGGCGGCACGACCGCTGTGCCGACGCAGGACCGTACGACCGAAGGCCCCGACCCCCGGACTCCCCGGGGGTGCGGGGCCTTCGCACGTACCCGCACGTACGCGCGGCGTCCGTACGCACCGCACGTACCCGAGACGTCCGCACGTACCCCGCACGCGCCCCCCGTGCCGGGATCACCCGGCGACGCCCGGCGGCGGCCTCCGGCGGTTTCCAGTGGCGTTCAGCGGCTTCCGGCGGCGTCTCGTCCGGCGATGTCGCCTTTGCCGCCGCTTCCGGCCCCCGACGCAGCCCAGGTCAGCGGCCCCGGGTGGGACGGGTTTCCCCCGTGGGCTTGTCGTCAGGCAAGATGGGGTGTATCTGCCCACACCTCTATTGCTGCCGGACGGTTTCTCTTGGCTGAGTTCATCTACACCATGCGCAAGACGCGCAAGGCGCACGGCGACAAGGTGATTCTCGACGACGTCACCCTGAACTTCCTGCCCGGCGCGAAGATCGGTGTCGTCGGCCCCAATGGCGCCGGTAAGTCCACGGTGCTGAAGATCATGGCCGGCCTGGAGCAGCCGTCCAACGGTGACGCCTTCATCTCGCCCGGCTTCAGCGTCGGCATCCTCATGCAGGAGCCGAAGCTCGACGAGGAGAAGACCGTCCTGCAGAACGTCCAGGACGGCGCCGCCGAGATCATGGGCAAGCTCAAGCGCTTCAACGAGGTCGCCGAGCTCATGGCGACCGACTACTCCGACGCGCTGCTCGAAGAGATGGGCAAGCTCCAGGAGGACCTGGACCACGCCAACGCGTGGGACCTGGACGCCCAGCTGGAGCAGGCCATGGACGCCCTGGGCTGCCCGCCCGGCGACTGGGCCGTCACCAATCTCTCCGGCGGCGAGAAGCGGCGTGTGGCGCTCTGCAAGCTGCTCATCGAGGCGCCCGACCTGCTGCTCCTCGACGAGCCCACCAACCACCTCGACGCCGAGTCGGTGAACTGGCTGGAGCAGCACCTCTCGAAGTACGCGGGTGCGGTCGTCGCCGTCACCCACGACCGGTACTTCCTCAACAACGTCGCCGAGTGGATCCTCGAACTGGACCGCGGCCGCGCGCTCCCGTACGAGGGCAACTACTCCACGTACCTCGACAAGAAGGCCGCCCGCCTCAAGGTCGAGGGCCGCAAGGACGAGAAGCGCGCCAAGCGGCTCAAGGAAGAGCTGGAGTGGGTCCGGTCCAACGCCAAGGGCCGCCAGACCAAGTCCAAGGCCCGCCTCGCCCGTTACGAGGAGATGGCTGCCGAGGCCGACAAGATGCGGAAGCTGGACTTCGAGGAGATCCAGATCCCGCCGGGCCCGCGCCTCGGTTCCATCGTCGTCGAGGTCGAGCACCTCTCGAAGGCCTTCGGCGACAAGGTCCTGATCGACGACCTGTCGTTCACGCTGCCCCGCAACGGCATCGTCGGCATCATCGGTCCGAACGGCGCGGGCAAGACCACGCTGTTCAAGATGCTCCAGGGCCTGGAGACGCCGGACTCCGGCACGGTCAAGATCGGCGAGACCGTCAAGATCTCGTACGTCGACCAGTCCCGCGCCAACATCGACCCGAAGAAGACCCTCTGGGCCGTCGTCTCGGACGAGCTGGACTACATCAACGTCGGCCAGGTCGAGATGCCCTCGCGGGCGTACGTCTCCGCGTTCGGCTTCAAGGGCCCGGACCAGCAGAAGCCGGCCGGTGTGCTCTCCGGTGGTGAGCGCAACCGCCTGAACCTGGCGCTGACGCTCAAGGAGGGCGGCAACCTGCTGCTCCTCGACGAGCCCACCAACGACCTGGACGTCGAGACCCTGTCGTCGCTGGAGAACGCCCTGCTGGAGTTCCCCGGCGCCGCTGTGGTCATCTCCCACGACCGCTGGTTCCTGGACCGCGTCGCCACGCACATCCTGGCGTACGAGGGCGACTCCAAGTGGTACTGGTTCGAGGGCAACTTCGAGTCGTACGAGAAGAACAAGGTCGAGCGCCTCGGCGCGGACGCGGCCCGCCCGCACCGCGCCACGTACAAGAAGCTCACCCGGGGCTGATCACCGTGGCCCGTCACCTCTACCCCTGCCCGCTGCGCTGGTCGGACATGGACGCCTTCGGCCATGTCAACAACGTGGTCTTCCTCCGCTACCTGGAGGAGGCGCGCGTCGACTTCATGTTCCGGCTGGCGCCTGGGGACGGTTCGCCGTCCTTCGCGGGCGGTTCCGTCGTGGCCCGCCACGAGATCGACTACCTCCGGCCGCTGGTCCACCGCCACGCGCCGGTCACCGTCGAGTCCTGGGTCACCAAGCTCGGCGCGGCGTCCCTGACGATCGCGTACGAGATCAAGGACGCGGATCTGGTGTACGTGCGGGCCTCCACGGTCGTCGTGCCCTACAACCTGGAGGAAGGGCGGCCCCGGCGGATCTCCGCCGAGGAGAAGCTCTTCCTCCAGGAGTACATGGAGCAGGAGCCCGCCGCGGCATGACCATGCCCGTGCACTCCGTGCTCTTCGCCGACGCGAGGGAGGCGGCGGACCTCGCCGCCTTCCTCGGCCGGCTGCTCCACTACGACCGCGCCGCCGCCGTCCGCCTCCAGGCGGCCGGCGGGGCGCTGGCCGTGTTCGGGCGCCCGCCGTCGTTCGACGTGCTGGCGATCCGTACCGCCCGCCTGGCCGGAACCGGGAACCCCGAGACCTTCGACATCACGGTGTCGGCGGGGGAGTTCCTGGAGACCCTCGGCCCCGAAGGCCCCGAAGGTCCCGAGGACTCCGACGGAGGCGCCGGCGTCCTGCCCGCCCCCGTCACCGGACCGCCCTGGACCGGGCTGCTGCCGCCGCGCGGCCCCTGGCGCGAGATACCGGGCCTGCCGGGTCCGCTGGACCTGCGTACCGCGCTGACCACAGCCGTCGGCGAGTTCCGCGCCCGCGACGAGGCGCTGCCCGAGGAGCGCCGTACCCGGGCCGAACGCGATCTGATCGGCCGCGAGATCTGGTCCCGGCAGGTCGGCGGGACCCCGCTCCCGCTGCGTGCCGTGCACGCCGCCCAGTCGCTCGGCTTCCTCCGCCCCCAGCCGGACTTCCCGGTCAGCCTGCTGTCGGCGGGTTCCTGGCTGCGCCTACGGACTCCGTACGGCTCCGTCGCGCTGCGCGCCGAGGGCAGCGGCGGGCTCGGGGCGCTCCAGGTGTCGGTCGGCCGGCGCTGAGAATCCCGCGCCGGCCCCCACGCGTGCGTCAGGTCGGGCGGCGCTGAGACCCCCCGCCGGCCTGGCCGCCGCCGGTGGCTCAGTCGGCCGTGTTCACCATCGAGGCCGCCGCGTACGTGAGGTAGGACCACAGCTGCTGCTCGTGCTCGGGGGCGAGGTCGAGCTCGTCCAGGGCCACCCGCATGTTGGCGAGCCAGGCGTCGTGCGCCGCCCGGTCCACCCGGAACGGCTGGTGCCGCATCCGCAGCCGGGGGTGGCCGCGGTGGTCGCTGTACGTCCGGGGGCCGCCCCAGTACTGCATCAGGAAGAGCGCGAACCGCTCCTCGGCCGGACCCAGGTCCTCCTCCGGGTACATCGGCCGCAGCAGCGGGTCCTGGGCCACTCCCTCGTAGAAGCGGTGCACCAGGCGCCGGAAGGTCGCCTCGCCGCCGACCTGCTCGTAGAAGGTCTGCTCCTGAAGCGTGTCGCGCGGGTTCTCTGTCACGCCTCCATGGTCGCAGACGTACCGGCCCAGGTCCGGGGTCCTAGGACCCCCGGGGACCGGGCTCCCGGGACACCCTGGGGCCGGCAGCGGGGCGGGCCCACGCGAAGACGAGCCCGGCGAGCGCGCAGACCCCGGCCGACAGCAGCAGCGACCAGCCGGTGTGCCCGGCCGCGGCGGCGCCCATGAGGGCGACGCCGAGGGTGGCGCCGACCTGGCGTACCGCGTTGAGCAGGCCGCCGGCCGCGCCCGCGGTGCCCTCCGGGGCGGCGCCGACCACCGCCGCGGCGAGGGCCGGCAGCACGAAGGAGATCCCGAAACCGGTGAGCAGCAGGCCCGGCGTGAGCCAGAGGAAGCTGCCCCCGGCGAAGGCCGGGCAGGCGAGCGCCGCACCACCGGCGGTCAGCAGGGACAGGCCGGTCAGGACGGGGAGCCGGGGGCCCCTGCGCGCCACGATCCGGCCGGTCAGCGGCGGGTTGGCGGCGAAGGGAACCGTCAGCGGCAGAAAGACGAGCCCGGTCTCCAGCGGGCTCAGCTGCCACTGCCGCTGGAGCAGCAGGGGGAGTACGAAGAGCGCGCCGGCCAGCGCGAAGCCGACGGCCGCGGCGGCCAGCAGACCGGCCCGCACCCGGGCGGACCGCAGCAGGGCCCGGTTCAGGACCGGCGACCGGCTTCCCCGTTCGCGTACGAGGAAGGCGAGCGCCGCGAGGAGGAACCCCGCCGACGACCACACCGCGTGGCCCACGTCCCGCGCCCCGGCGGCGATCAGCGCGTCCGTGAGCAGCGCGAGCGCCACCGCGGCGGCGGCCTGGGCGGGCCAGTCGATGGGGCGGTCACCGCGCGGACAGGCCACCGAGCGGGTCCGGGTGAGGACCAGCGCCACCAGCCCGACGGGCACGTTGACCCAGAACACCGCGCGCCACCCGGCCGCCCCGACCAGGGCGCCCCCGGCGAGCGGGCCGGCCGCGACGGCCGCCCCGCTGACCGCGGCCCACACCGAGATCGCGCGCGCCCGGGCGGCCGGCTCCGGGTAGAGCCGGCCGATCATCGCCAGGGAGGCCGGTACGCACGCGGCCGCGGCGGCGCCGGAGACCGCACGGAGGAGGAGCAGCGCGGTCAGGCCCGGGGCGACGGAGCTGAGCAGCGAGGCGAGGACGAACACCGTGACACCGCCCCGGAAGAGCCGGTCCGCCCCGAACCGGTCGGCCGCGGCCCCGGCCGACAGCAGCAGCGCCGCGAAGGCCACGGTGTAGCCGGTGACCGCCCACTGGAGTCCGGCCGTCGACGTGCCCAGGGAGGAGGCCAGATCGGGTTCGGCGACGGCCAGCACCGTGGTGTCGAGGAGGACCATGAAGTAGCCCAGCGAAATGCCCGTCAGTGCGCGGGCCCGCCGCGCCTTCGGGCTCTTCGGGCTCTTCGGGCTCTTTGGGCTTTTCGGGGGCTTCGGACTCTTCGGGTTCTTCGGGGCGGAGAGGCCCGGGGAAGCGGGCGGGTCGGCGACTGGCATGACGGGACGGCCTCCAGGGCGGTGTGCGAGCTGGGGAGTTCCGGCAACGCGGGCAGGGTGCCGGGCGAACTCGGGTGCAGGCGGCTCACCTTGGCCGTTCCGGTGGGTGGGTTCCACCGGCTCGTCCGCACGGAGCGTTCGGAATCCCCGAACGCTCCGACGCGTTCTCCTCTGCCATGGAGCTACGCCAACTCAGAGTCTTCACGGCCGTCTTCGACCACCGGACCGTCACCGCGGCCGCCGTCGCGCTCGGCCTCGCTCCCTCCTCGGTCTCGGAGCAGATCCGCTCCCTCGAATCGGCTCTCGGGGTGTCCCTCTTCGACCGGGGACCCCGGGGGATGGAGCCGACGGCCGCCGGGCAGCGGCTGTGCGGCTGGGCGCGTTCGCTGCTCGACACGGCCGAAGCGGCCGTCCGCGACGTCCGGGCCGAGCGACGGAGGCTGCGGCTCGGCGCCCTGGAGACCCTGGCCGGCTCCCACGTCCCGCTGGTCCTCGCCCGGCTGGCCGAGCGGCGGCCCGAGACCGACGTCGAGGTCCACGCCGACGGCAGCCGCCAGCTGCTGTTCGCCGACGTCGTGGCGGGGCGGCTCGACGCGGCGTTGCTGCTGGACTCCGGCGAGGAGCTCGGCGGCCTCGGCTTTCCGCCGCCGGCCGAACCGCTGGCGTTCGTCGATCTCGACCCGGTCCCGCTCGCCCTGGTCGCCGCCCCGGCCCACGCCCTGGCCGGCCGGAGCGCGCTGGTCCCCGCCGACCTCGACCGCGAGCGGCTCCTGGTCAACGTCCCGGAGTGCTCGTTCCGGATGGCCGCCGACCGCATCCTCGGCCCCGGCCCCGAGCGGGTCCGGGCCGGCGGGGTCACGGTGATGCGCGCCTGGGCCGAGCACGGCCTCGGCATCGCGCTGCTGCCGCACTTCGCGGTCGCCGACAGCCTCCGGGCGGGCACCCTGGTCCGGCTCGGCCTTCCCCTGCCCGACCTCAGCCTGCGCCTCGTCTGGCGCGAGGACCGCGAGGCCCTGCCCGGCCTGCGGGACATCCTGTACGCCGCGTCCCACGCCACCCACCCGCCCTCGTGACGGGCCCGCCGCTCGCCCGCCGGGCGCCGCCGCAGGAGAGTGGAGGCATGGGTGGACCACAGCGCGCGGGGCGCGATCCGTTCGAGACCGAGGGGGCGGCGGCCCGGCAGGCCATGGTGCGGCTCATCGTGGCCGACGGCGGGCTGCGCGACCCCGCCTGGCGCGCGGCCTTCGAGGACGTGCCCCGCCACCTGTTCGTGCCGTACTACTACGAGGGCGGGCTCCTCGGCCACGTACGCCTCTGGTGCGAGGACGCCGACCCCGGACGCCGCGAGCAGTGGCTGCGCGGGGCGTACGCGGACGGGCCGCTGGCCACCCGGATGAAGGACGGCGAACTCGTCTCCTCCAGCAGCCAGCCCTCCCTGATGGCGCTCATGCTCGACGCGCTGGACGTGCGCGACGGCCAGAGCGTGCTGGAGATCGGCGCGGGCACCGGCTACAACGCCGCCCTGCTCGCCCACCGGCTCGGCGACCGGGCGGTCACCACCGTCGACCTCGACCCGGAGATCACCGAGTCCGCCCGCCGCCACCTCGCCGCCGCCGGGTACCGCCCGACCGTCGTCACCGGCGACGGGGCACGCGGCTGCCCGGGGCGGAGCCCGTACGACAGGATCATCGCGACCTGCACCCTGCCGCTGATCCCCGAGGGCTGGCTCGCGCAGTGCGCCCCCGACGCGCGCATCCTGGCCCCCTTCGCCACCGGGCTGATCCTTCTCCGGGTGCGGGAGACGGCGGGCGGACGGCGGGCCGAGGGGCACTTCCTGCACACCCCGGCGTTCTTCGTACCGCTGCGCGGGACGCCGGAGCGGTACGGCGGTCGGGCGCGGCGCATGACGGGGAACGACCTCTACTCGTTCCTGCTCACCCTGGCGGGCGGCTCGCTCGGCGCGGACGAGGCGATGAACCTCTGGGAGGGCGAGGGACGCCCCGGCCGTGAACGCTTCGGCCTCACCGTCGACGCCCGGGGCCGGCAGTGGGCCTGGCTGGACGACCCGGAGGGCCCGTACACATGGCCCCTCACCGGTCACGAGGAGCGGTGAGGGGCCATGGGTTCACATGAGGGCGAGCGGCGCCCGGCGGGTCAGCCCCGGCGGACCGTGATCGTCGTCCACGCGCCGACGTGCACCTGGTCGCCGTCCTGGAGCGGGACCGGCACGTAGGGCTGGATCGGGTCCTCGGCGCCGTTCAGCGTGGTGCCGTTGGTGGAGTTCTGGTCCACCACCGCCCAGCCGCCGTCCGGCTGCTTCACCAGGACCGCGTGCTGGTGCGAGACGCCCGGGTCCTCCGGCGGCACCGCCAGGTCGATGTCGGGCGACTCGCCGGTGGAGTGCCGGCGGCGCCCGATGGTGACCTGGCTGCCCGCGAGTTCGAGGTGCTGCTCGGGGGAGTACGCGGGCAGGTTCAGCCCCGTCGCCTCCGGGCCGCTGCGCTGCATCATCGCCAGGAAGTAGTCACGGTCCGGCGCGATCACCGCGGTCCAGGTGGCCGGCCGCGGCGGCTCCTGCCCACCGGGACCCGCCTGGCCGCCCTGCGCTCCGGGACCCGCCTGGGCACCGGGGAAGCCGCCCTGACCGGGGAACGGCGGCGGGAAGGCCCCCTGGGGGCTCTGCTGGAAGGCGTGCGGCGGCTGCTGGTGCGGCGCGGGGGCGTGCGGCGCCTGGGCACCCGCCTGCGCACCGGCCTGGCCCTGTGAGGGCGGCGGCAGCATCCAGTCGTCCGCCTCCGGCGCGGACACCGGACCGGGCGCGGGCGGCGCGCTCTGCTGGAACGACGACGGCGGCGGGCTCTGCTGGAACCCGGCCGGCGGGCCGCCCTGCTGTCCCGGGCCGCCCTGCTGTCCCGGACCACCCTGCTGACCCGGCTGTCCCGGCTGGCCCTGCGGGAAGGACGGCTGCCCGGGGTGGCCGGGGAACTGCTGCTGCCCGCCCTGCGGGAACGGCGGCGGCCCGCCCGGCCCGCCCTGGGGGCCCGGCTGTCCGGGACGGCCCTGCTGGCCCGGCTGTCCCTGCTGGCCCGGCTGTCCCTGCTGTCCCTGCTGGAAGGCCGGGGGCGGCGGACCCTGCTGGAAGGAGGCAGGCGGCGGCCCCTGCTGGAAGGCGCTCGGCGGGGCCTGCCGGCCGTCGCGGTCCGGTACGAGGGGCTCCGCCGGGCGGTTCAGCTGCGAGGGGCGCGAGCCCTGGTACTCGTAGGGGTCGCGCGGCTGCGGAGGCTGCGGACCGTGGGACTGCGGGCCGTGGGACTGCGGGCCCGAGGACTGCGGCCCCTGGGACTGCGGGGCCGGGGGTGCCTGCCGGGGGCCGGGCTGCGCCTGGAAGCCGGGCGGCAGGTTGAGACCGGGCACGGGGCCGCCACCGGCGCCGGGCTGCGGAGCCAGCGGGGTGTACGAGGTGGCCGTGTTGGTGAGGAAGTTCCACCGGCACTCCTCGCAGAACGGCGCCCCGGGCTCACGCGGGGTGCGGCACTGCGGGCAGAGCTCGACGCCGGCGGTCTGCTGGCCGCCGGGGCCGGGGCCCTGCGGATAGCCGTACCCGGGAGCGGGCGGCGGCGGAGGGGGAGGCGGGGGGACGGCACCGGGCGGCCGGGCTCCGGCCATGCGATGTCCGCAGACCTCGCACCAGTCCTCGGAACCCGACTGGTGTCCGTTCGGGCAGGTCGGCATGTCGGCGCTTCCCCCTCTCCTTGTCCGGCCCAGGGGGCCGTCATGCTCGTCGATCGCCGTGCGCGCGGCGGGGCGGAGGGTCCGCCCTCGGCCGTGCGGACGACTCTGTCGCTCGGCTTCGTCTGTGTCGTTCTCTTGCTACTTCTTGACGCGAACGGTCTTGGTGGAGCGCGTTTCGAGTGTCATCTCGTCCGCTTCCGCGACCTTCGCTTTCAGTCGCACAGTACCTGTCGCGGCGTCGACCACGTCGACCACCTTCGAAAGCAGCTTCGCGGTGTCCTCGTTGCCGGAGACCGACGCGAGCTGCACCGCGCGCCCCAGTTTCGCGGTCGCCCCGTTCAGGTCTCCGGCCTTGCGGGCGTCGAGTCCCTGCTGGATCACCCGGGCCAGCTCGGCCTGGCCCGTGTAGTGCGCGACCTGCGGATTCATCGCCGTGGACGCCACCAGGTCGTCGGTCCACACCGCGCGTACGAGCCCCTGCGCGAGGGTCCCCGGAGCGCCCCCGCCCGCAGGGGCCGGGAGGACCAGAGAGACCCGCGCCGCCAGCATCTCCTGGCCGATCCGGGCCTGGGGAACCCTGACGCACACGTGATAATCGCGGGATTCGTCACCCCAGGAACCCGTCGGATAGTCCCCGGCGCGCGGCCCCGCCTCCGTCCGGCGCCCGGTCAGGTCGACGACCGACGGAGCGACCTGCTTCACGAAGAGGATCTCGGTGTCCACCGGCGTCCAGAGCCGCAGCGCCACGTCCGCGACCTCCTTGCCCATGGCGTTCTCCATCATCCGCGTGAAGTCCGCCGCCAGCCCGGCCGGGTCGGCGACGATGTCTGCGGTGCCCAGCAGGGCGGAGGCGATGCCCGTGACCTCCTTCACCTCCCAGTCGGTGCCGACGCCCCGGGCGTCACAGGTGAAGCGGCCCGCGCAGGCGTCCAGCGCCGCCCGCAGGTCCTCCGGCGCCTCGTGCTCGTTGCGCCCGTCGGTCAGCAGGATGCCGTGCCGCAGATCCGCCCCGGCGGTGCCGAACAGCCGGTCGGCGAGGCGCAGCCAGGTACCGATCGCCGTGCCGCCGCCCGCGCTCAGCCCGCGCAGCGCGTCCTTGGCCTGCGCCTTGGTCAGGTGGTCGGCCGTGGCGAGCCGGCCGTTGCCCGGGTAGACGTCCCTCGCCACGTGCGTACCGGCCACCACCGCGAACCGGGTGCCGTCGCGCAGGGTGTCGATGGCCGCCGCGGTGGCGTCCCGGGCGTTGCGCATCTTCGTCGGCGGATAGTCCATCGACCCGGAGCAGTCGACCATGAGCACGACCGCCGCGTTCGACGCGGATGCGGATGCGGATGCGGATGCGGACGCGCCCGCGTTCCCGGCGAGCGGCACGCCGCCCGTCGTGCCGCCTCCCGTGGAGGTGACGGTGACGATCGCGTTGACCTCACGGCCCCCTTCGGGGAGGTAACTGTTCTGGTACACGTCGACGGAGAACCGCGGCGCTTGCGACTTGGAGAAGTTGGCCATGGAGCGGCTCCTCGATGCCCCACCGGAGGGACGGATGCGGGCGTGCGTTGGACGGTCGGTGACCAGGCGGCGAAGCGGTGGGAAACGGTGGGAAACAGCCGGAAGCGCCCGGGAGGCCGTCAGCCGGAGTGTGCCCCGGCGGGCGGTACGGCGAACGGCAGCAGCGCCACTGTTACGTTGTCGTGGCCCCCGCCGTCGAGCGCGTGCCCCACCAGCACCCGGGCGCCGTGCAGGGGGCGTTCGCCCGCGTCCCGGGGCATGGCGGCGGCCATCTCCTCGGCGGACTCCGCGTAGTTCCACAGCCCGTCGGTGCAGACCACCACGGTGCCCGGCCGGTCGGGCTTGAACGCCGCGGTGTGCGGGTCGAGTTCGTAGGCGTCCGCGCCGAGCCAGCCGGTGATCGCGTGGGCACGCTCGTCCGCGTACGCCTGCTCCTCGCTCATCAGGCCCGCCGCCACCATCTGCGCGGCCCAGGAGTCGTCCTCGGTGAGCCGGGCCGGCTGCTGGGTACGGTCGGCCGGCACCCAGTAGACGCGGCTGTCGCCGACCCAGCCGACGATCAGCAGACCGGCGGCGACGACCGCACCGACCAGGGTGCAGGCCGGGGCGTTCTGGTGGCGGTGCGGATCGTGCTCCGCCGCGCCCTCCTGCTCCTCGGCCAGCGCGTTGACCGCCCGGGAGGCCGCGACGATCGCGTCGTGCATCGCCTGCTGCGGGTGCGTACCGCGCGGCAGCGACTCCAGGAGGGACGCGTCGGCGGCCCGCGCGGCGGCGGCCGACGCCTCGTCGGGCCGGTGCGCGGAGGACACCCCGTCGCAGACGATCGCGACGACGGCCGGCGAACCGTCCGGCAGCGCGGTCGTCGACACGGCGAAGGAGTCCTCGTTGCGGTGGTGGCGCAGTCCGCGGTCGCTGACCGCCGCCACCGCGCCGAGCTCCCGCTCCATGTGGTCGCGTTCGCGCGGCTGGGCGTGGCCGCAGGTCTCGCAGTACCCGTCGGTGTCCACCCGGCCGGCCCGGCAGGCGACGCAGAGCTTGGTGCCGGCCGGGGCGCTCGTGCCGGCGGCGGGCGTCGTGGCCGTCGCGGCGGCCCCGGGGGCGGGGGGCGTGGGGGCGCGCGGGTCGGTGGCGGGTACGCCCGCCGGTGCGGACCCCGGTGCGGATCCCGGTGCCGCGAGCTCGAAGTCCCCGGAGTCGTAACCGGCGTTGGTGCCGGAGTTGGTGCCCGGGCCGTGGTCGGTGCGCTGCCCCGGCACCGCCCGGTCGTCGTGGCGCACGGCGGGCGGGGCCACCGGCGCGGCGGATGGAGCCGCCGCACGGGCGTACAGCGGGTGCCCCGCGGAGTCCAGGCCAGGCAGGTCGGCCGGACGGTGGACGGGCGCGGGCTGGTCCGAGGTGTCGGTCTCGGACGCGGGCGGCCACTGGACCGGAGCGGGAGCCGCAGCAGCCGAAGCCACCGCAGCAGCCGCTTCCCCCGGAGCAGCCGAAGCCCCCGGAGCCGTCGGGGCCACCGGAGCCACCGGCTGAGCAGGCGGAACAGGCGGAACCGGCGGAACCGGCGGGGCTGGCGGAACAGGCGGGGCCGGTGGTGCTGCCGGTGGGGGCGGAGGCGGGGTGGTGATCGCCATCGTCGGCCGGTCGCCCGGCCGTTCGGGCACCGCCGACAGGTCGTAGCCGCAGGCGCCGCAGAACAGGTCGCCCGGCTCCAGTGGTTCCGCGCAGCTGGGGCACGTCGGCAGGGCAGCCGCCTGCTGGTGGATCTGTGACATCTTCACACCCACGTCCGGGGGCGGAAACGGTTGGCCCGCTCCACCAGTTCGATCCTCTCGTCGCCCTGCTGAGCCAGCCTGGCGAGCATCCGATAAGCGCGTTCCAGCCCGAACCGGAGCCCCCGCTCGTCCAGTTCGCTGCCGAGCAGCTTCCGCGCGCCCGGCCCGAAGGGCGCGGGGCCCGCGGACGGACGGGCGGGTCCTGTGGAGAGTACCCAGTCCAGCGCCGTCCCCAGCACCTCCGTCGACAGGCGTTCGCGGCGCACCGCGTCCAGCCCCAGCCCGGCCAGCGCCGTGATCTGGTCCGAGGCGGCGGCCAGGTCGTCCGCCAGCGGCTCTCCCGGGTCGCGCCCGCGCAGCCGCGCGCGGACCGAGGCGACCCGGGCGGCCGTGAAGTGGATCGACGCGGCGGGCACCGACTCCAGCGTGCGTACCGCACCCGTACGGTCCCCGGCGGCGAAGCGCACCCGGGCGAGCCCGAACGCGGCGCTGACGAAGCTCGGATCGGTGGTCCAGACGAGGTGGTAGTAGTCGGCGGCGTTGTCCAGCTGCCCCAGCACCTCCGCGCAGACGCCGAGCGCCAGCTTGGGCGCCGGTTCGCCCGGGAACGCGTCGTACACCGCGTCGAAGGAGAGCGCCGCGCGCTCGCGGTCACCGGTCACCAGGGAGACGACTCCCCGGTACCAGACCACCCGCCAGTCGTCCGGGTGCCGGGCCTCCAGCTCGCCCAGTACGTGGCCGGCCGCCCCGTACTCCGCCAGCTCCAGCAGGGCGCGCAGCTCGCGCAGCCGGGTCTCCGGGGAGGGCGCGGGCACGGTGCGCAGTGCGCCGATCAGCTCCTGCGGAGCCGCGGCCATCACCCCCGCGAGGAAACCGGCGTTGGGGTCGCTCGCGTCGACACGCGGCACCGGCAGCGCGAGCGCGGTGGCACCGGCGTCCACTCCGTCGAGCCACTGCCCGGTCCCGGACGGTGCCGGTCCCGCCCCGGACGACAGGGCCGGAGCGGCTGCCGCCGGGTGGGCGTACGCCGGAGCCACCGGCTGCGACGGCACGTAGGGGGACGGCCCACCGGCCGGCGGACGGCCGCCCGGCGCCCCGCTCGCGTGGGTGGGCGGGGCCGCGAGGGCCGCCGCCGAGGGCTGGTACCCGGCCGGCGGGGTGTGTCCGGACGGCGCGGAGTACGGGGAAGGCCCCGCGTGTCCGGAGGGCCCCGCGTACCCGGAAGGCTGGGAGTTCCCGGTGGGCCCCGTGTACCCGGAAGGCGTCGCGTACCCCGGGCCCGGTGCGTACCCGGCGGGCTGCGGGCCGGGCGCCGCGGTACGGGCCGGGGGGACGGCGCCGTACGGACCCGGGCCCACCGGCAGCGCCGCCGCCACCGCCGGAGCCACCGCGCCCGGAGCCACCGCGCCCGGGGCGACGGTCCCCGTACCGACGGCTCCCGCCTCGGCCCCAGCGGCGGGCTTCCCGCGCCGCTTCGGGCGTTCTGCCCGCCCCGCCCGTGCCCCCGCCCGCGAGCCGCGGCCGCCGAGGCGGGAGACGTCACCGGTCAGCTCGGCGAACAACTCCGTGTCCGTCACCCGCAGTTCCGGGCCGAACAGGGTGGACAGGGCCGGGCGCGGGCGGCCCGACTGGAGCGCCACGACCTCCCGCAACACCCCCGTCAGCTGCTCGGCCATCTCCTCCGCCGAGGCGAAACGCCGCGCCGGGTCGGGGTCGGTGGCGCGGACCAGCAGCCGGTAGAAGGACTCGTACGTCCGGAAGACCTCGATGTTCTCCGGGTCCGGCAGCGAGTCCACGAAGACGTTGGTGTAGCCCTGGAAGTCGAAGGTGAGCACGGCGAGGGTCCGCGCCACCGTGTACAGGTCGGAGGCGACCGACGGGCCGACCTCCCCGACCTCGGGGGCCTGGTAGCCCACCGTGCCGTAGATCGCCGACTCCTCGTCGTCCATCCGGCGGACCGCGCCCATGTCGATCAGCTTGAGCTGGTTCTCCGTCTGGATCGCGTTGTCGACCTTGAAGTCGCAGTACAGGAGGTTGCGGCTGTGCAGGTGGCCGAGTGCCTCCAGCGCCTCGATCCCGTACGCGCACGCCTGCTCGACCGGCAGCGGATCGCGCCTCCCGGACGGGGTGCGGCGGTCGTTGGCGATCTCCTTGAGGGCCTTGCCGCCGACGTACTCCATCACGATGTAGCCGTCCAGCGAACCCGTCCGCTGGTCGAGGTGCTCGACGAAGTTGTAGATCCGCACGATGTTGGAGTGCTCGATCTCCGCGAGGAAGCGGCGCTCCGAGATGGCCGCCGCCATGGCGTCCTGGTCGCCCGTGTCCAGCAGGCCCTTGAGGACCACCCAGCGGTCCGAGACGGCCCGGTCCACCGCGAGGTACACCCAGCCGAGCCCGCCGTGCGCGAGGCAGCCCGCGACTTCGTACTGCCCGTGCACCACGTCACCGCCGCGCAGCTTCGGTACGAAGGAGTACGGGTGCCCGCACTTGGTGCAGAACCCCTCGGTGCGGCCCGGCCGGTCGCCGCGCGCCCGGCCCACCGGCGCCCCGCAGTCCGAGCGCGAGCAGAACCGCTTCCGCTCGGGGACCTCGGGGTTCGCCATCACGGCCGCACAGGGATCGGGGCGCGGCACGTCCGGCACCTGCACCAGGCCCGCGCCCAGCCGCCCCCGGCCGGAGGAGCCGCCCGAGGCGCCGGAGGCCCGTACCGACACCGACGGCACCGTCCCCGCCCCGCCGGACAGCCCCCGCGAGAGCCGGCCCGAGACGGACCGCCGCGAGGTCGACGAACGCGAGGAGGCCCGGCCCGAGGCGCGCGAACCGGCAGGTGCGGACGCCGAGTTGCCGCCGCGCGCGGCGAAGGGGCCGCCCGCGATGCCGGTGGGCGGCGAGGCGACCATGCCGTTCGGGGAGACCACGGGGGCCAGACCGCAGGTGTCGCAGTACAGCTCGCCCTCGCCCATGTCCTCGTACGCGCCCTCGCACGTGGGGCGCTGGCACCGGGTACTCATCGGGTCTCCCCCTCGTCGGGCCGGCCGTGCCGGTCGTGCGCGTCGTGCAAGTCGTACCGCCGGTCCTCGGGCGGGGGCGTCCGGCCCGGAGCGGTCATCTCGGCGGCCGTGCGCTGGTAGCGCAGCACCGCCTGGTCGGCGACCCGCAGGTCGCAGGGCGCGCTCCACAGCATCCGGCGGGCCGCGTCGTACTGCTCGATCAGCAGCGGGTCCTCCGCGAGCCCGTGCCGCGCCACCTTCGCGCGGTACGCGTCGAGCCGGCCCCGCAGCTCCGCGCGTACGGCGAGCGGGGCGGTCACCGAGGTCAGCGACTCGCGGGCGCGCAGCAGCTCCTCCTCCGCCTCCCGCTCCAACTGTTCGAGGAGCGGCGGGAGCCGGTGCCAGCGGGCGTGCCTGCGGTGCTCGGAGGCGGCGGCCAGCCGCTCCTGGAGCGCGGTCGGCGGACCGCTGACGGCGGGCACCTCCGAGGCGGCGATCTTCGCCAGCACCTCGCCCCGGGCGGCCCGCGCCTCGGCCAGCGTGCGGTCCGCCCGCGACAGCACGTCCCGCAGCCGGGCGAGCCGGTGTTCGGCGTCCTGCCGGACGGCGAGGACCGCCTCGATCTCCCGCCGCACCTCCTCCAGCGCGCGCGCCGCCCGGTCGTACCGCGCGGTGTCCGCGCGCCCGCTGCCCGGCGCCGCGCTGCCCGGCCCCGGCAGCCAGAACGCCAGCGGGTCGGCGATCACCAGGGCCCGCAGCTCGGCGAGCTCCCGGGTGATCGACTCCAGGTCGTCGCCGGACGGGTGCTCGCCCGGCCGGACCCCCACGGAGTGGGCCAGCGAACGGGTGCGGTGGAGCTCGGCGGCGAGCAGGTCGATCCGGGCGGGCAGCGCCGACCAGACGGAGTCGGAGGCCACCACCATGTCGAGCGAGCGGGCGTAGAGCGTGTTCATCCGGCTCACCAGCTCCTCCAGCGAGAAGCGTGTCGCGAGCCGGGCCGGACCGGCGACCGAGGGGTCGGGCGGGGCGGCGCCGTGCGCCACGGTGATCTCGCGGCCCCGGAGCAGCCCGGTGAGGGTCTCCAGGTCCTCCCGGCCGGGGTGACGCCTGCGGGCGCGCACCTCGCGCGCCCGGGAGAGCGCGTCGGCGTACGCGTCGAAGTACCCCCAGAGCAGGGTGATCGACCGCTCGGTGGCGGCCCAGCGCTCCTTGGTCACCCCGGACAGGTCGGCACCCTCCAGGAGGCGCCGGCCCGCGTGGTCCTGGAGAGCGAGGAGTGAGGTCTCGATCGCCTCGTGCTCCGCGCCGAGCCGGGCCAGCGCACGGTCCGCCTCGTCCCGGTCCATGACGGGGCCCGGGGGCCTGGCCGCGTAGCTGGGGAAGGGTCCCGCGACGCCCATCGCTCACCTCTCCGCTCTCCCCGCCGGCCCGCAGGCCGCCGGGATCAGTTGCTCCGGTACGAGGGCGCCGGGGGCGCCGTGAAGCCGGGCAGCCCGGCCTCCAGCCAGGTGCGGTACGAGCGCATCCACGGGCTCCCCGCACCGCCGCTGCGGTAGTCCGCCAGCACCTGGTTGACCCGGGCCACCAGGTCGTCGGAGCCGAGCTTGGCGGCGACGCCGTAGTACTCCGTCGTGAACGGGCCGCCCTTGAGCTCCACCGTCGGGTCCTGGGCGACCTGGCCCGCCGCCAGCGCGTTGTCCGTCACCACGGCGTCCACCTCGCCGAGCTGGAGGCGCACCAGGCAGTCGAGCTGGCTGGGGACGGTCAGCCGGTCCTCGTCCCCGGCGGTGCCGTCGTGCGCGTCCTCGAAGACCGCGCCGTACGACTGCTTCTTCAGGGCCTCGTACGCGGTGGAGCCCTCGGCGGTGCAGACCCGCTTCCCGCGCAGCGAGGCGTTGTACCCGGTGATGTCCGAGGCCACCGGGGCGAGCACCTGCTGCCCCGCCCGGAAGTAGGCGGTGGAGAACGCGACCTGCTTCAGCCGCGCGCAGTTGATCGTCATGGTCCGCACCACCACGTCGACCCGGCCGCTCTCCAGCGCGGCGATCCGCTGGCTGGTCGGGATGGCCCGGAAGACCACCTTGGAGGAGTCGCCGAGGATGTCCTGGGCGATGGCCCGGACCAGGTCGATGTCGAAGCCCTCCAGCTTCCCGGTCGCCGGATTGCGGTACCCCCAGCGGTAGCTGTTCTGGTCCACCCCGGCGATGAGCTTGCCGCGCTCCTTGATCCGCTCGACGCCCGGACCGTCGTTCCGCGACGGCGGCAGGCTCGCCTCGGGCTTGTCGCAGGTGTCGGCGCGCGCCTGGGTGGCCCTCGCGGTGCCCTGGCCCGAGTCGCCGCCGAACGAGCCGGTGGTGTCGTGCGTCAGCGGCAGCAGGGCGAACAGGGCGGTGAGCACACAGGCCACCGCCATGGCCGTCACCCCGCCCCAGCCACGCAGCCTGCTCCCGCCGGTCCGTGTCCGTGCCCGCGCCATCGCTCCCCCTCCCACCGCTCCTCCCCCTGCCGGCTCTCCTGCCGGTCCGTCCGCGTTCACCGGAACTCCCCGAGTCGCCGGCCGATCCCGGTGATCGCGGCGACCGCTCCCAGCACCGCCAGGACCCCCGCCCCGACCGCCAGCCCGTCCAGGGCGCCGCGCCCCTTCCCGGCCGCCGCGTCGAACTGCCTCTGCTCGTGGGCCAGGGCCGTCTCCAGCGCGGCGTCCACCTTCGAGAAGCACTCGCCGGTGGAGCCCTTCGCCCCGATGACCAGGGCGAGCGCGCCCTCGTAGTCGCCGCCGTCGTCGGTCTTCCGGGCGTCGGCGTGGCGCTTCTGCCACTCCGTCACGCTGCT
Source organism: Streptomyces sp. NBC_01335 (assembly GCF_035953295.1). Lineage (GTDB taxonomy): Bacteria > Actinomycetota > Actinomycetes > Streptomycetales > Streptomycetaceae > Streptomyces. The sequence continues at coordinate 2,647,604 of NZ_CP108370.1, read as the reverse complement.
GACGGCCGTCTTCACCGGGGTGCTCCCGGGGTCGTCGTCGGCCAGCTCGCCGGCCTTGCCCAACTCGGTGCGCAGCGCGTCCATGTCCGCGGTGTAGTCGGTCTGGTACTGGTCGGCGGAACCGTCCGCGGTGAGCACCGCGCCCCGGGCGACCAGGGTGAGGTTCTCGTTGGCGCGGGCCTTGAGGGAGGCGATCCGCGCGCCGTTCAGCACGTCCAGCGAGGCCTGGCCGTCCGCCATCGCGTGGTGCAGCTCGGTCCTGGCCAGGGCCTGCCCGGCGGCCAGCCAGACCAGCGCGGCGGCGGTCGCGGCCGTCGCGGCGAGCAGCCCGCGGCTGAAGACCCGGTTGGTCCGGCGGTAGTCGCGCCGCTGCGCCCAGGCCAGCACGGCGAGGGCCACGATCCCGGCGGCGAGGGCGACGAGCGGCCACTGCCGGGCGTCGCGCTGGTCGGCGTCGAGCCGGCCGGTCTCCGCCGTGTACAACCGCTCGGCCGCGGGGAGCAGTTCACCGCTCATCTTCTGGTTGGCGTACCGGAGGTAGGCGCCGCCCAGCGGCAGCCCGAGACGGTTGTTGGCGCGGGCCCGCTCGACCAGGCCGGTGTAGACCGGGAGGAGCTCGTTCATCGTGCGGATCTCGCGGCCCGAGGAGGTGGTGGCCTCGGTGTTCGCCGCCGCCTTCACCAGCAGCCGGGAGGCGTTCCGGATGTCCTTCTCGTACTGGGCGCGGACGCTCGAAGGCTCCTCGGTGCCCGCGAGGAACCCGCTCGCCGCCATGGTGTCCGCGTCGGCGAGCGAACGGTAGACGGCCGCCGCGTCCGCGCTCAGCGGCTGGCTCCGGCTCACCACGTCGTCCGCGGCGGCGGCCCGGCCGGAGACCTCCACGGCGGTCACCGCCCCGAACGCCACGACGAGCAGGGCGAGTACGGCTCCGACGAGCCGCAGCCGCCCCGGCTCCGTCGTCGCCGCGTCGCGCAGCCGCCCCGCCAGCGCGGATGCCGCCCCGCGCCGCTGGGCGGGCACGCCGGAGACCGGCGCCGCTCCGTGCTGTCGCGGCGGGCCCCCGATCGGCGGGTGTGTCACTCGGCTTCCCCCTCGGTCACTGACGGCGCCGTTGCCCCCGGCCGGTCGGGGGGAGTGGCGCCCGGGCTGAAGTATGGCCGCAGTGACCGGCATCCACCAGGAATACCGGGATCTCGCGCCGGACCCGGGCCTTTACGGCCGTTACCGGACCGCCTCCGCTGTGAACACGATCGGCACAGGTGATCGGTTCCCGTGCGTCAGGTCCGTCCCGTACGACGGTGTACGGGAGTTGACGGACCGGCGGGTTCGCCGGTGGCCTCCCGGGGCGATCCGGCGCGCCCTCAGGCGTACCGCGCGCGCAGCCTGGCGTGCGCCTCGGGTGCCGCCCCCGTGTGGTCCAGGCCCAGCAACGCGGCCCCCAGCACCGGCGGTTGGGCCACCACGCGGATCTCGGCCCGGGGTGCGCGGGCCGCCAGCAGCGTGGCGATCCGGCGGTCCAGGTCCGGGTGGCGCGCGGCCAGCACGCTGCCGCCGAGAATCACCGGAACGTGCTCCTCCAGAAGGCCGAGCCGGTCCAGCGCCACCGAGGCCATCACGACGACCTCCTCGGCGAGCCGGTCCACCACCGCGCGCGCCACCGGGTCACCGGCCGCGCCCGTCGCGAAGAGCACCGGGGTCAGCTCGTGCCGGCGCTCGTACGGGATGTGCTCCCGGTGCAGCGCCTCGATCAGCTCGTACATCGAGCCGAGCCCGAAGTGCGCCGGGAGCGCCCGGGCCAGCTCGGTCGGCTCGCCCCGGCCGTCCTCGGCGCGGGCGGCGAACCAGAGCGCCTCCTCGGCGAGCCCCGAACCGCCGCCCCAGTCACCGGACATCCGGCCGATCGCGGGGAACCGGGCGGTGCGCCCGTCCGGCAGCATGCCCACGCAGTTGATCCCGGCGCCGCAGACCACCGCGACGCCCCGGGGTTCGTCCACCCCGGCGCGCAGCACGGCGAAGGTGTCGTTGCGCACCTCGACCGTGTGCCCCCAGCCGCGTTCGAGCAGCGCGGCCGCCAACTCCTCCTCCTCGACGGGGAGGTCGGCGTTGGCGAGGCAGGCGGCGACGTGCGCGACCGGGCCGGCCGGCTCCCCGGCCGAGGCGTACGCCCCCGCCACGGCGACGGCGAGCACGTCCAGCGCGGCGGGTATGCCGACCACGGGCGGCTGGAAACCGCCGCCCCGGCCCGTGCCGAGCACCGTGCCGTCTTCGCCTATCAGCGCCACGTCGGTCTTGCTGTTCCCCGCGTCGATGGCGAGGACCGAAGCGTTCACGCCCACGCGAGGTGCTCCCGGTTGTGCGCGATCAGCCGGTCCGTGAGGCCCTCGGCGTACTCGTACTGCCCGACCAGCGGGTGGGCGAGCAGCGCCTTGAAGACGCGGTCCCGGCCGCCGTGCAGGGCGGCCTTCAGCGCCAGGTCCTCGTACGCGGTGACCTGGGCGATCAGCCCGGCGTACAGCGGGTCCAGCGCGGGGACCGCGAGCGGTACGGCGCCCGAGCCGTCGACCCGGGCCTGCGTCTCGATCACCGCGTCGTCGGGGAGGAACGGCAGGGTGCCGTTGTTGAGGGTGTTGACCACCTGCACGGTGGCGGCGCCCCCGCCGAGCAGCGAGGACGCCAGGTCCACCGCCGCCTCGGAGTAGAAGGCGCCGCCGCGCTTGGCGAGCAGCGCCGGCTTCTCGTCCAGCGCCGGATCGCCGTACATCGCGAGGAGTTCCTTCTCCATCGCGGCGACCTCCGCGGCCCGGGACGGCTTGGTGCCGAGCTCCCGGACGACCTCGTCGTGCGCGTAGAAGTACCGCAGGTAGTACGAGGGCACCACGCCGAGCCGGTCCACGAGCGCACGAGGCAGGTGCAGGTCGGCGGCGATGGACTCGCCGTGCCCGGCCAGCAGCCGGGGCAGCACGTTCTCGCCGTCCGGGCCGCCGAGGCGTACCCCCAGCTCCCAGGAGAGGTGGTTCAGCCCGACGTGGTCGAGGTGCACCTCGGCGGGGGAGACGTCGAGCAGCCGGGCGAACTTCCGCTGGAAGCCGATCGCGACGTTGCAGAGGCCGACGGCCTTGTGGCCGGCCTGGAGGAGCGCCCGGGTGACGATGCCCACCGGGTTGGTGAAGTCGATGATCCAGGCGTCCGGGTTGCTGCGGCGGACCCGCTCGGCGATGTCCAGCACGACCGGCACGGTCCGCAGCGCCTTGGCGAGGCCGCCCGCACCGGTGGTCTCCTGGCCGACGCAGCCGCACTCCAGCGGCCAGGTCTCGTCCTGGTTGCGCGCGGCCTGTCCGCCGACGCGCAGCTGGAGCAGGACCGCGTCGGCGCCCTCCACCCCGGCGTCGAGGTCGGAGGTGGTGGTGATGGTGCCGGGGTGGCCCTGCTTGGCGAAGATCCGCCGGGCGAGGCCGCCCACGAGGTCGAGGCGGTCGGCCGCCGGGTCGACGAGCACGAGCTCCTCGATCGGCAGGGTGCCTTGCAGACGGGCGAACCCGTCGATCAGTTCGGGGGTGTAGGTGGACCCGCCACCCACTACTGCGAGCTTCATGTCAGCCCTTCACTCCGGTCAGTGTGACGCCCTCGACGAATGCCTTCTGAGCGAAGAAGAAGACGGCGATCACGGGGGCCATGACCAGAACGGTCGCGGCCATGGTCAGGTTCCAGTCGGTGTGGTGTGCGCCCTTGAAGGACTCCAGGCCGTAACTGAGCGTCCAGGCGGCCGGGTTCTCGGAGGCGTAGATCTGCGGCCCGAAGTAGTCGTTCCAGGCGGCGAAGAACTGGAACAGCGCGATGGCGGCGATGCCCGGCTTCGCCATCGGCAGCACCACCCGCAGCAGGGTGCGCAGTTCGCCGCAGCCGTCGATCCGCGCCGCGTCCAGGTACTCGTCCGGGATGGTCAGCAGGAACTGGCGCAGCAGGAAGATGGAGAAGGCGTCACCGAAGGCCATCGGGACGATCAGCGGCCAGAGCGTCCCGGAGAGGTCCATCTGCTTGGCCCAGAACAGGTACATCGGGATGATCACGACCTGCGGCGGAAGCATCATCATCGAGATGACCAGCATCAGCGACAGCTTGCGGCCCTTGAAGCGGAACTTCGCGAGCGCGTAGGCGACGGGCACCGAGGAGACCACGGTCAGCACGGTGCCGGCCCCGGCGTAGAGCAGGGTGTTGCGCCACCAGGTCAGGAAGCCGGGGGTGTCGAAGACCCGCCGGTAGTTCTCCCACTCCCAGGTGTCGGGGGTGAGGTCGCGGGTCAGCGCCTGCTGGTCGCTCATGAGCGAGGTCAGCACCACGAAGACCAGCGGGAGGACGAAGAAGAGCGCGGCGGCGACGCCGAGCGCGTGCACCGCGATCCAGTGCAGCAGCGCCTTGCGGCGGGCGGTGCGCTCGGCGGGCGGCCGTCCGGTGCGGACGGCCGCGGCAGGGGCTCCGGGGGAGTCGAGCAGCTGGGTCATGATCAGTCACCGGCCTGGACGAGGTTGTTGCGGCCCCGCATCAGCAGTGCGGTGAAGGCCATGGCCAGGGCGAACAGGACCAGGGCGACGACGCAGGCGGAGCCGTAGTCGAAGCGCTGGAAGCCGAGGTTGTAGACGAGCTGGGGGAGCGTCAGGGTCGACTTGTCGGGATAGCCGGGCTCGAAGGACTGCCCGGAGCCGCCGATCACGCCGGAGGCCACCTTCCCCGCCACCAGCGGCTGCGTGTAGTACTGCATCGCCTGGATGACCCCGGTGACCACGGCGAACATCACGATGGGCGAGATGTTCGGCAGGGTCACGAAGCGGAACCGCTGCCAGGCGGAGGCGCCGTCCAGCTCGGCCGCCTCGTACTGCTCGACGGGTACGTCCAGCAGCGCGGCCATGAAGATCACCATGAGGTCGCCGATGCCCCAGACCGCGAGCACGGTCAGCGCCGGCTTCGACCAGGACGCGTCGTTGAACCAGCCGGGCGTCGGCAGCCCGAGGTTCCCCAGGATCGAGTTGACCGGCCCCGTCCCCGGGTTGAGCAGGAAGACGAAGGCGAGGGTCGCGGCCACGGGGGGCGCGAGGTAGGGCAGGTAGAAGAGGGTGCGGAAGAGCCCGGTGGCGGTCTTGATCCGGGTGATCAGCAGCCCGATGCCGAGGCCGAACACCACCCGGCAGGTGACCATGACGATCACCAGCCAGAGGGTGTTGCGCAGCGACGGCCAGAACATCGGATAGTCGGTGAAGACGTACGTCCAGTTGGTCAGCCCGTTGAAGACCGGTGCCCCGAACCCGTCGTACTTCGTGAAGGAGAAGTAGACGGTCGAGATCATCGGGTAGGCGAAGAAGAAGCAGAAGCCGACCAGCCAGGGCGACAGGAACGCCACCGTGCGCAGCGCCGACCTGCGGCGCTTGGAGCGGAGTGTGTACGTGGTCATCGCGGGCTACTTGGCCTTGGCGATGTCGGTGTCGATCTGCGCGGCGGTCTTCTCCAGACCGGCCTGGAGGTCCTTCACCGCCCCCTTCTCGTACTGGTAGCCGAAGTCCTGGAGGGTCTGCTGGTACGTGGCCCCGTTGACGGCCCCGTCCGGGGTGTTGGAGTGCGGGTTCTGCGCGATGTCCAGGAAGGTCTTGAAGCGCGGGTCGAACTTCAGGTCGGGCGACTTCAGCGCCTCGAAGGTGGAGGGCACGTTCTTGATGCCGTTGGCGAAGTCGACCACCGCCTGCGTGTCGCTGGTCATGAACTTGACCAGCTCCCACGCGGCGTTCTGCTTCTTGCTGGCGGGCGCGATGCCCATGATCGTGCCGGAGAGGAAGCCCTTGCCGTAGGTGTCGGCCTCGTCGTCGGCCACGGGCATCGGCGCGACCCCGATCTCGAAGTCCGCGCCCGCCTCCTCGGCCATCCCGAGCCGCCACTCGCCGTCCATCTGCATGGCGACCTGGCCGGTCTGGAACGGGTGCTTCGCGCCCCACTCGTCACCGAAGGAGCCGCGGAACTTCTCCAGCTTGTCGTAGCCGCCGAGGTCCTCGACCAGCTTCTTCTGGTACGTGAACATCGCGGCGAAGGCCGGGTCCTTGGCGATGTTCGACTTGCCGTCCGCGTCGAAGTACGCGTGGTCCCAGGAGCCCAGGTAGTGGTCGGCGACCGACTCGTAGCCGTGGAAGGTCGGCATGAAGCCGAGCTGCTGGTAGCCGTCGCCCTTGGTGACGGTCAGCTTCTCGGCGTCGGCCGCGAACTCGGAGAGGGTCTTGGGCGGCGCGGCGATCCCGGCCTTCTCGAACGCGTCCTTGTTGTAGTAGAGCCCGTACGCGTCGGCCAGCAGCGGCAGCGCGCAGCGCTTGCCCTCGAACTGCGTGTAGTCGAGGAGCACCTTCGGGAAGGTCTTCTCCAGGTCCAGCTTCGACTTCTCGATGAACGGCGTCAGGTCCGCGAAGGCGCCGGACGAACAGAACTTGCCGACGTTCGACGTGGTGAAGGACGACACCACGTCCGGGCCGTTCGAACCCCCGGCGCGCAGCGCCTGGTTGAGCTTGTCGTCGTTGATGTTGCCGACGACGTTCACCTTGATGTTCGGGTGGGCCTTCTCGAAACGGTCGACGTTGTCCTGCACCGCCTTGACCTCGGACGGCGCGCTCCAGCCGTGCCAGAAGTTGATCGTGGTCTTCGCGTTCGGGTCGTCCGTGGCGCCGCTCTGGGACTGCCCTGTGCAGGCGGTGGCGAGGACGGATATCGCGGCGACCGCCACGGCGGCGGTGGTGAGGCTGTTTCTGCGCATGGCGAAGCTCCTTGAAGACGGTTGAAGGAGAGGCAACGGCGGTACGGAGTGCGGGAGGTTCAGGGGCGCGAGGTGTCGAACACCTCGTCGCGGGTGTCCGCGAGGGCGCGTTCCAGGGCGCCGCGCAGGACCGGCAGCCGGACGGTCTCGGCGAGGACGAGCGGGGGCCGGGAGGCGGCCAGTTCGGCGAGTTCGGACTGGATCAGCGCGCGCAGCCGCTCGCCGCCGGCCGAGATCAGCCCGCCGGCCAGCACGATCAGCCCGGGGTCGAGCACGGCCGTCAGGGAGGCGAGCCCGGTGGCGAGCCGCTGCGCGTAACTCCGCAGCAGCTCGGTCAGCCGCTCGTCCTCGCCGTACGCGGCGGCGGCACGGGTCAGCAGGGCGGCGGCGACCTCCGGATAGGGCTGCTGCGGGGTGTCGATGCCGAGCGTCGCGGCGAGCCGGGGGATCGCCTGGGCGCCCGCCAGCTCCTGGAAGCCGCCGCTGTTGGCCTTGACGACCTGGCGTACGAGCGGGGTGCCCGGCACCGGCAGGAAGCCGACCTCCCCGGCGCCGCCGGTGAAGCCCCGGTGCAGCCGGCCGTTGATGACGAGCGCGCCGCCGAGCCCCTCCTCGTTCCAGAGCAGGACGAAGTCGTCATGGCCCCGGGCGGCCCCGCGCCGCTGCTCGGCCACCGCGACCAGGTTCACGTCGTTCTCGTACTCCACGGGCATGGGCAGCGCCGCCGCCAGCTCGTCGAGCAGGGTGGGGGAGTGCCAGCCCGGCAGGTGCGAGGCGTAGCGCAGCCGGCCGGTGCCCGGATCGAAGGCGCCCGGCGTGCCGATCACCACCCGGTGGACCGCGGACCGGTCCAGCCCGGCCCGCTCCGCGGCGCCGTCCAGTGCCCCGACGACCTGGCCGACCACGCTCTGGGCGCCCCGGGCCGGGGTGCGGAGTTCGAACTCGCCCACCACCGTGCCGGTGACGTCGGCGACGGCGGCCACGATGCGCTGGGCGTTCACGTCGAGCCCGGCGACGTACGCCGCCTCGGGGTTGACCGCGTACAGCTGCGCGTTGGGCCCGGGGCGCCCCTCGGAGGTGCCGGTGACCCGCACCAGCCCGGCCGCCTCCAGCCGGGCCAGCAACTGCGAGGCGGTCGGCTTGGAGAGACCGGTGAGCTTCCCGATCCGGGTGCGGGAGAGCGGGCCGTACTCCAGCAGCAGATCGAGGGCGGCGCGGTCGTTCATGGCGCGCAGCAGCCGGGGGGTGCCGGGGACGCCGGTGCCCGGGGTGGTTCCTGCCATGGAGGTGGTTCCGCTCTCTGTTAGGAAAGTTTCCTGTCCGGTGAGAGGAAGGTAGGCGTCCGTCCCCGGGGCGTCAATGGCGAGGCGGCCGGGCAACGAAAGCGTTACCTGCGGGGAAAGCGCGGAAGCGGCCCGGAAACGCGAAAAGGGGGCCTGCCGCGTCGTGCGCGGAGGCCCCCCGGCGGAGAGGTGCGGGTACGGCTACTTGCTGATGCTCGGCGGCGTGAGCGGCGTCGCGGCGAGCGACTGCGGCGAGGTCGCCGAGGCGTACGCGGACGGGGCGGCCATCGCCGCCGTCGGGTCCGCCTTCGACTCGGCCTCCGGCTGCGGGGGCACCGTGCCGATCATGCTGATCCCCGCCTCGTCCAGCGACCTCTTGATGCGCCAGCGCAGCTCGCGCTCCACGGCGAGCGCCTTGCCCGGCATGGTCTTCGCGGTGACCCGTACGGTCATCGAGTCCAGCAGGACGGCGTCCAGGCCGAGGATCTCCACCGGGCCCCAGAGCCGCTCGCTCCACGGCTCCTCCTTCGCCATGACCTCGGTGGCGGCGGAGATGGCCGCGCGCACCCGGTCCAGGTCCTCCGTCGGCCGGACGGTCACGTCGACACCGGCGGTGGACCAGCCCTGGCTGAGGTTGCCGATCCGCTTCACCTCGCCGTTGCGGACGTACCAGATCTCGCCGTTGTCGCCGCGCAGCTTGGTGACCCGCAGCCCCACCTCGATCACCTCGCCGGAGGCGACGCCGGCGTCCACCGTGTCGCCCACGCCGTACTGGTCCTCCAGGATCATGAAGACCCCGGAGAGGAAGTCGGTGACGAGGTTGCGCGCGCCGAAACCGAGCGCGACTCCGGCGACTCCGGCGGAGGCCAGCAGCGGCGCCAGGTTGATCTCGAAGGCGCCCAGGATCATCAGCGCCGCCGTGCCCAGGATCAGGAACGAGGTCACCGACCGGAGCACGGAACCTATCGCCTCCGAGCGCTGGCGGCGCCGCTCGGCGTTGACCAGCAGCCCGCCGAGAGCGGTGCCCTCCACGGCCTGCGCGCTGCGGTTCATCCGCTCGATCAGATTGGTGAGGGCGCGGCGGATCAGGTAGCGCAGCACGATCGCCACGGCGGCGATCAGGATGATGCGCAGACCGGTGTTCAGCCAAGTGGACCAGTTCTGCTCGACCCAGCCCGCGGCGTCGCCGGCCTGCCGGGCGGCCTCGTCGAGCGAGCCTCCCGACCCGGTCGACGGGGCGGCGGCCAACAGAACGGACGGGGACACGGCGGGACCTCCAGAACGGGCGACGGCGGATCAACCAGGTTAACGACGGGCGCGGCCCGGATGATGTCCGCAGCCCGGCGAGAGACGCATCTCATCCCTTCATCACATGTTTGTGCGCGTTTCGCCGCGCAGCCCGACCGTGCCCCGACCGTGCGGCCGTCGGCGCAGGCGGTCCGTGCGGCCGTCGGGCGGAATCGGTTCGACCCATTACCCGCACGTGGTGGCGCCCGGACCAGGCATGAGGAGAGACTGAGAGCGGATCGTCCCGGCGCGAGCCACGCGCCGCCGGCGTACAAGGAGGCATCCACCGTGCCGCACGTCCTGGTTCTCAACGCGTCGTACGAGCCGCTCGGCGTCGTACCGCTCCACCGCGCGCTCGTCCTCGTCCTCGAAAACAAGGCCGTCTGCCTCGAAGAGTCCGGCGCCCTCCTCCGCAGCCCCACCACCGCCGTACCGGCGCCCAGTGTGGTCCGCCTCAAGCGCTTCGTCCGGGTCCCCTACCGGGGGCCCGTCCCACTCACCCGCCGCGCGCTCTTCGCCCGGGACGGAGGGCGCTGCGTGTACTGCGGGGCCGCCGCCACCAGCGTCGACCACGTCGTCCCGCGCAGCCGGGGCGGTCTGCACGCGTGGGACAACGTGGTGGCCGCCTGTCGCCACTGCAACCACGTCAAGGCCGACCGGCACCTCCCCGAGCTCGGCTGGCGCCTGCGCCACCAGCCCGCACCCCCCACCGGCCTCGCGTGGCGGATCATCGGCACCGGCCACCGCGACCCGCGCTGGCTGCCCTACCTCCAGCCGTTCGGCGCGGACGACGCGCTGGCCCGGATCGACGGCGTCTCCGCGTGAGCACCGCCTGCCACCCCGGTCGCTGGACCGCGGCGGCGGGCCGGCAGGCGGGCAGGCAGACGGGTCGGCAGGCGGATTGGCTGAAAATGGCTCAAATCTGCCGTCCGGGGGAACGGGATGTGACCCACGGCACGTTGAGGACGTTGGCATCGGACCTATGCCACGCTCACGTCTGCGCACCCGAGGGCTGGGTAGGTCTCTGTTCCGTCCTGCTCCCACGGCCAGGAGGCCCACCTTGCCCGCAGCCGCGCGTCTTCCGCTCCCCGCCCTGTCCAAACAGGTCCCCGGTCCGGCCCGCCCGGAGCCGCTGACCAGTGAGCCGTCGGCCAACGAGCCGTCGACCGGTGAACCGCTGACCAGTGAACCGCCCCTCCAGCCCGCAGCCGTCCCCCGCCCCCTCGGCGGACCCCGCACCGGACTCGTCGCCGCGTTCGACGCGCCGCCCGCCGCCGGCACCGCGCCCCTCACCAGCGAGCCGCCGCTCGCCGACGCCACCCCCCTGACGAGCGAGCCGCCGCTCGCCGTCGTCGCTCCGCTCACCAGCGAACCGACCGCCCCCGGTGTCGCGGGGGCCATGGAGTCTCCAGGAGTCTGAATGGGCCTCTCCCGGCTCGCCGCCCTGCACGGCGTCGCCACGTCCTACTCCCCGTCCGCAGGTGTCACGGTGACCGTCCCCGACGACACGGTCACCGCCGTGCTCGCCGCACTGGGCGTGGACGCCGCCACCCCGGAAGGCGTACGGAGGTCGCTCGCCGCCGCCGAATCGAGGGCGGGCTCCCGGCTGCTCCCGCCGACCGTGGTGGTCTGGGCGGGCGAGCCGCTGCCGCCCGCCCTCGCCACGCTGCCGATCGGGACGACCCTGACGGTCGCCCCGGAGGCCGGACCGGGCGCCGCGCGGCCCGAGCCGGTCCGGCTGCGCGTCACCGGCGCGCAGGCCGACGTCCCGGACGCGCCCCCGCCGTCCGCCGTCCCCGTCTGGTGGACCGACCCGCCCCTCGGCGTGCACCGGGTGACCGCGCGCACCCTCGACCACCGGCAGGGCACCGCCACCCTCGTCGTCGCCCCCGCCCGCGCCCCGCAGCCCCCCGCCCGCGCCCAGGGCTTCCTCGTCCAGCTCTACTCGCTGCTCTCCGCCCGGTCCTGGGGCATGGGCGACCTCGGCGACCTGGCCGACCTCGCCGCCTGGGCCGGACGCACCCTCGGCGCCGGGTTCGTCCAGATCAACCCGCTGCACGCGGCCGTCCCCGGACGCCCCACCGACCCGTCCCCGTACCGCCCCTCCTCGCGGCTCTTCCCCGACCCCGTCCACCTGCACGTCGAGTCGATCCCGGAGTACGGCCAGGTACGCGCCCGTGCGGTGCTCGACGACCTCCGCCAGGACGCCGCCGCGCTCTCGGAGGCGGTGCTCAACAAGGGCGCGCTGATCGACCGGGACGCCGTCTGGGAGCTGAAGCGGCAGGCCCTGGAGCTCGTCCACCAGGTGCCGCTGACCCCCGGCCGCCGGGCCGCGTACTGCGACTTCCTCTCCGCCCGGGGCCAGGCCCTGGAGGACCACGCGCTCTGGTGCGCGCTGGCCGAGGTGCACGGCCCCGACTGGCACACCTGGCCCGAGCCGCTGCGCGACCCCCGCTCCCGGGAGACCGCCCGCGCCCGCACCGGACTCCTCGACCGCGTCGACTTCCACAGCCGGCTCGCCTGGCTGACCGACATCCAGCTCGCCGAGGCCCAGCGGGCCGCCGAGGACGCCGGGATGGAGGTCGGCGTCATCCACGACCTCGCCGTCGGCGTGCACCCGGCGGGGGCCGACACCTGGGCCGGCCAGGACGACTACGCCCGTCGCATGTCCGTCGGCGCGCCCCCGGACGCCTTCAACGCGCGGGGCCAGGACTGGGGCCTGCCGCCCTGGCGGCCCGACGCCCTCGCCGCCTCCGGCTACGCCCCCTTCCGGCGCCTGCTGCGCGGCCTCCTCGCACACGCCGGAGCGCTCCGCGTCGACCACGTCATGGGCCTCTTCCGGCTCTGGTGGGTCCCCGAGGGCAAGCCGCCCACCGAGGGCACCTACGTCAGCCTGGACGGCGAGGCGATGCTCGCCGTCCTCGTCCTGGAGGCCCACCGCGCCGGGGCCGTCGTGCTGGGCGAGGACCTCGGCACGGTCGAACCCGGCGTCCGCGAGGCGCTCGCCCGGCGCGGGGTCCTCGGCACCTCCGTGCTCTGGTTCGAACGCGACTGGGAGGGCGACGGCCGCCCGCTGGACCCGGAGCGATGGCGCCAGGACTGCATGGCCACCGCCACCACCCACGACCTGCCGTCCACCGCGGCCCGCCTCTCCGGCGACCACGTACGGCTCCGCCACGAACTCGGCCTGCTCACCCGCACCCTGGAGGAGGAGCTCGCCGAGGACGCCGCCGACACCGCCGAATGGCTCGGCCGGCTCGCCCGGCTGGGGCTGCTGCCCGAGGGCGAGGGCGACGAGGAGGCCGCCGTACGCGCCGTGCACCGCTTCCTGCTGCGCACGCCCGCCCGGCTGACCGGCATCTGGCTCCCGGACACCGTGGGCGACCGGCGCCCGCAGAACCTCCCCGGGACCTGGGACCAGTACCCCAACTGGCGCCTGCCGATCGCCGACGGGGAGGGCCGTCCCCTGACGTTGGAGCAGATCACCGGCTCGCCCCGACTCCACCGCCTGATGGACGAACTGACCCCCCGCACCCCACGTACGGCACCCCCGGACGCGCGGCGTCCTTAGGCGTTCGCTACGTTTGCACCGTGGACAAGAAGAACGCTATGCGCGCCGGCGCCGTTGCGGCCGGTACGACGCTGATGATGCTGCTCATGTCGTCTCCCGCCCTCGCGCTGACGCGCGACGACGGCGACGACCCGGGTCAACACGGCCTGTCGGTCATCGAGACCATCAGCCTGTACGTCCTCGCGCCCCTCGCGCTGTTCGCCGTGATCGCGGGCCTGGTCGTGGTGCTCGACAAGTCCAAGAAGAAGGCGTAACCGCCTCACACGCTCCAGCCGTGTGCGCCGCCGGTACGGGTTACCGCGCGGCGCACACGCATGTCCGGATACGGGCGCGCCACCGTGCCGTGAGTCCGCCACGCACCGGACACGGGCCACCGACAGGTACCCGCGAGGGTGCCCGGACCACGCCGTGAGCCCGCCACGCGCGAGGGCGCCCTCCCCGGTGCGTACCACCCGGGGAGGGCGCCCTCGCGGCTCTCGCGGCTTCGCGCTCCCGCGTGCCGCGCCGTTACGCGGTCGCGGCGGCGGCGTCCGCGGCCTGGGCGCGCAACGCGCGCTCGACGCCCGCGCGGGACTCCGACATCAGCCGGCGCAGCGCCGCGTTCGGCTCGGCCGAGGCCAGCCACGCGTCCGTGGCGTCCAGCGTCTCCTGGGAGACCTGGATCGCCGGGTAGAGGCCGATCGCGACCTGCTGGGCCATCTCGTGGCTGCGGCTGTCCCAGACCTCCTTGACCGCCGCGAAGTACTTCTCCGCGTACGGCGCCAGCAGCTCGCGCTGCTCGGTCTGGACGAAGCCGCCGATGACGGCCTCCTGGACGGCGTTCGGCAGCTTGTCGGACTCCACGACCAGAGCCCAGGCCTCCGCCTTGGCCTCCTCGGAGGGACGCGCGGCGCGGGCCTCGGCCGCGTGCCGCTCGCCCGCCGCGGTCCGGTCACGCTCGTACTCGGCGGCGATCTCCTCCTCGTCGAGCAGACCGGTCGCGGCGAGCCGCTGCACGAACGCCCAGCGCAGCTCGGTGTCGACGGCCAGGCCCTCGACCGCCTTGGTGCCGTCCAGCAGCCCCTGGAGCAGGTCCAGCTGCTGCGGGGTACGGGCCGTCGCCGCGAAGGCGCGGGCCCAGGCCAGCTGGTGGTCGCTGCCGGCCTCGGCCGCGTTCAGGTGCGCCAGAGTGGCGTCCGTCCAGCGGGTCAGCAGCGCCTCGCGGGACTCAGGCGCCGCGTACTGGTCGAGCGCCAGCTTCAGCTGACGGTGCAGCGACTGCACCACGCCGATGTCCGACTCCTTGCCGATGCCGGCCAGCACCAGCGCGAGGTAGTCGCGGGTCGCCAGCTCGCCGTCGCGGGTCATGTCCCAGGCCGAGGCCCAGCACAGCGCACGCGGCAGCGACTCGGCGAAGTCGCCCAGGTGCTCGGTGACGAACCGCAGCGACTCCTCGTCGAGCCGGACCTTCGCGTAGGAGAGGTCGTCGTCGTTGAGCAGGACGACGGCCGGGCGCTTCGTGCCCTCGGGCAGCTCCACCTCGGTGCGCTCGCCGTCCACGTCCAGCTCGATCCGCTCGCCGCGGACCAGCTTGCCGTCGGCGCCGAGGTCGTAGAAGCCGATCGCGATGCGGTGCGGGCGCAGCGTCGGCTCGCCCTTGGCGCCGGCCGGCAGCGCCGGGGCCTCCTGGAGCACGGCGAGGGAGGTGATGCGGCCCTCTGCGTCCGTCTCGATCGACGGGCGCAGGATGTTGATACCGGCCGTTTCCAGCCACGACTTCGACCAGGTCTTCAGGTCGCGGCCGGAGGTCTTCTCCAGTGCTCCCAGCAGGTCGGACAGACGGGTGTTGCCGAAGGCGTGCGCCTTGAAGTAGGCCTGCACGCCCGCGAAGAACTCGTCCTGGCCGACGTACGCCACGAGCTGCTTGAGGACCGAGGCGCCCTTGGCGTACGTGATCCCGTCGAAGTTGACGAGGACGTCGTCGAGGTCGTTGATCTCCGCCATGATCGGGTGGGTGGACGGCAGCTGGTCCTGCCGGTACGCCCAGGTCTTCATGGAGTTGGCGAACGTGGTCCACGAGTGCGGCCACCGCGAGCCCTCGGCGCCGGCCTGGCAGGCGATCGAGGTGAAGGTGGCGAACGACTCGTTCAGCCAGAGGTCGTTCCACCACTCCATGGTGACCAGGTCGCCGAACCACATGTGGGCCAGCTCGTGGAGGATGGTCTCGGCCCGGACCTCGTACGCGGCGTCGGTGACCTTGGAGCGGAAGACGTACTGGTCGCGGATGGTGACCGCGCCCGCGTTCTCCATCGCGCCCGCGTTGAACTCCGGCACGAAGAGCTGGTCGTACTTGGCGAACGGGTACGCGTAGTCGAACTTCTCCTGGAACCAGTCGAAGCCCTGCCGGGTGACGGCGAAGATGTCGTCCGCGTCGAGGTGCTCGGCGAGCGAGGGGCGGCAGTAGATGCCGAGCGGCACCGTCCGGCCGTCGCGCTCGTAGCTGCTGTGCACCGAGTGGTACGGGCCGGCGATCAGCGCGGTGATGTACGTCGAGATGCGGGGCGTCGGCGCGAAGGTCCAGACGTCGTCCACCGGCTCGGGCGTCGGGGAGTTCGAGATCACGGTCCAGCCCGCGGGGGCCTTGACGGTGAAGGCGAAGGTGGCCTTCAGGTCGGGCTGCTCGAAGCTGGCGAACACCCGCCGCGCGTCCGGCACCTCGAACTGGGTGTAGAGGTACGCCTGCTCGTCCACCGGGTCGACGAACCGGTGCAGGCCCTCGCCGGTGTTGGTGTACGCGCAGTCGGCGACGACCTTCAGCTCGTTCGCGCCCTCGCGCAGGTGCGGCAGGGCGATCCGCGCGTCGCGGAAGACGGCGGCGACGTCCAGCGCGGTGCCGTTGAGGACGATGTCGTGCACGGCGGGGGCGATGAGGTCGATGAAGGTCTCCGCACCGGCCTCCGCGGAGTCGAAGCGCACGGTGGTGACGGACCGGTAGGACCCGCCTTCCTGCGCCCCGGAGAGGTCGAGCTCGACCTCGTAGGAGTCCACGGTCAGCAGGCGGGCCCGCTCCTGTGCCTCTTCGCGGGTCAGATTCGTGCCAGGCACCCGGTCATCTCCTTCGATGGTGACGTTTCGGGTCATCCTTCCACGTCAGGGGTGCGGGGCGTTACGTGCTTTCGCGCGGAGCGGAGCCGGGGGAACCAAGCGCGAGGGGGCGGCCACCGGTGGTCACCGGTGACCGACCCCTCGGACGGGTCAGCCGTTCAGCTCGGCCGCCACCAGCTCGGCGATCTGCACCGCGTTCAGGGCCGCGCCCTTGCGGAGGTTGTCGTTGGAGACGAAGAGCGCGAGGCCGTGCTCGACCGTCTCGTCGACCCGGATGCGGCCCACGTACGAGGGGTCCTTGCCGGCCGCCTGGAGCGGGGTCGGGATCTCGGAGAGCTCGACGCCCTCGGCGTCCTTGAGCAGCTCGTAGGCGCGCTCGACACTGATCGGACGCGCGAACCGGGCGTTGATCTGGAGCGAGTGGCCGGAGAAGACCGGCACGCGCACGCAGGTGCCGGAGACCTTGAGCTCCGGGATGCCGAGGATCTTGCGGGACTCGTTGCGGAGCTTCTGCTCCTCGTCCGTCTCGTACGAACCGTCGTCCGCGATCGAACCGGCCAGCGGCACCACGTTGAAGGCGATCGGGCGCTTGTAGACGCCGGGCTCCGGGAAGTCCACGGCCCCGCCGTCGTGGGTCAGCCTGTCCGCGTCGGCGACCACCTTGGAGGCCTGGCCGTGCAGCTCGGAGACGCCGGCGACACCGGAGCCGGAGACCGCCTGGTAGGTGGCGACGGTGAGGGTCTCCAGACCCGCCTCGTCGTGCAGGGGGCGCAGCACGGGCATCGCGGCCATCGTGGTGCAGTTCGGGTTGGCGATAATGCCCTTGGGGCGGTCCAGCGCGGCCTTCGGGTTGACCTCGGAGACGACCAGCGGGACCTCGGGGTCCATGCGCCAGGCGGAGGAGTTGTCGATCACGACGGCGCCCTGCTGGGCGACCTTCTCGGCGAGGGCCCGGGAGGTGGCGCCGCCCGCGGAGAAGATGACGATCTGCAGGCCCGTGTAGTCGGCGGTGGAGGCGTCCTCGACGGTGACCTCGGTGCCCTCGAAGTCGATCGTGGAGCCCGCGGAGCGGGCCGAGGCGAACAGCCGCAGCTGGGTGACCGGGAACTCACGCTCGGCCAGGATCCTGCGCAGGACTGTGCCGACCTGACCGGTGGCGCCGACGATTCCGACCTTCACGGAAGACTCCTCTGTACGTGTGTGCGGCCCTGGGGGCTCGTCCCGTCGTCCCTGGTGAGCGGGTACGCGGTGCGGCCCTTTGCCGCCCCATGATGCGTATGTCCCTGCCCACCTTGTCCAATCCATTGTCCGGCCTGCGGACTCCTCGGGCCCAGGCCGCAGGTTCTGCCGTCGCGCGGGCCCGGGGAGCGAACATCTTCGGCGGGGCGCCGGGGCCCGCCGCCGGCCGGTGGAAACACGACGGGGCGGGTGCCCGTGAGAGCACCCGCCCCGCCGTTCTGCCGGCCGGTCGCGAGGACCGGGCCGGACGGAGGTGTTACCCGGTGACCTTGTCGATCACCACACTGCCGGTGCCCGCGGCGGTGCCGTGGGCGTTCACGAGCTGGACCTCGCCGAAGAACTGGCGGCCCGCGGGGGCCGCACCGGCGACGATCACCTGGGCGCCGACCTGGGCGGACGCTCCGGCCGCCAGGTTCACCGGCGTCGACTCGTCGACCTTGATCGTGCCGAGCGCCGCGGAGTAGAACACGTCGCGGTAGTCGTACGCGGTGGTGCCGGTCGGAACGTCGTAGCCGTCCACCACGACCGTGTAGGTGCCGGCGGCCGGGGAGGGGATGCTCACCGACTCCTCGGACCCGGCGGTGGTCGAGGCGCCGACCTGCGTGTCACCGAGGAAGACGTACAGGTCGATGTCCGCGTTGGCGTCCGAGGTGGAGCCGATGGCGACGTCGAGCTTCTCGGCGCCCGCCGGGACGGTGACCTCGAAGGCCTGCGCGTCACCCGTCGAGATCGACGGGCGCTCGACCGCGGCCGAACCGAGCGAACCGCCCTTGAGGTGACCGGTCAGCGCGGCCGCCTCGTTGGTGACGGTCCAGTTCACCGCTGCCGGGGTGCCGATCTTCGCCTCGGCGATGGTCTGCACCGCCGGGTCGAAGGTGGCGCCGAGCAGCGAGACGTCGAGCTTGTACGGGTTGTCCAGGAGCGGCGACGTACGACGGGCCTCGACCTCGATCTCCCAGACGCCGGGCTGCGGGTCCTGGTAGGCACGCGCGTCCGGACGGCAGGTGTTGGTCGGGCTCTCGTAGTTCGGGTAGCAGTAGATCGTGGAGCTGTCCTCGACCGACACCCCGTACGGGTGGATCGAGATGAACCGCGTCTGGCTGCCCGAGCGCAGGGCGCCGAGCGCGACCTCAAGGGTCTTGGCGCCCTCCGGCACGTTCAGGAAGTACGACGTGGTGCTGTTGCGCTGCACCGAGCCGGACGCCGTGAACGCGTTCGTGGGGGCCTTGATGTCGGTGGCGACAACGACGGTGTTCAGGATCTGCTGGTCCACGCCCACGGTCTTGCCGTCGTTCACCTCCAGGATGGCGCTGTGCGCGCCGGCCGAGCGCGGCTGTGCCTGGACCTTGACGGTCACCGGCGTGCCGAGCGGCAGCTTGACGGTGCTCGGACCGACCAGCTTGAAGGTGCCGTCGTCGTTCTTCCACGACAGCTTGTGCGCGACGTCGCGGTCGGCACCGGTCGTACGGGTGATGACCACGTCGTACGTCTTCTTCTGGCCGACCTTCAGGCCGCCCTCACGGTCGTAGACGCCGGTGCCGAAGCCCGGGTCCTTGAGCGCGAAGTCGATCGCGGTGTCGACCGGGGCCTTGACCGTGTACTCGTTGGCCGTGGCGCCCTTCTTGATGAGCTTCCACGCGTCCACGATGTTGATCAGGCCGGAACCCTGGGCGAGCGCGGGCACGTCCTTGATCTGGGTGGCGGAGCTGGTCAGCGCGGTGCGCAGATCGGCCGGGGGCAGCTCGATGTGCTTCTGCTTCGCGGCGGAGAGCAGCAGCGCGGTGGCGCCGGCGACCTGCGGCGACGACATCGACGTGCCCTGGAGCATCGAATAGCCGGCCGGCAGGGTGTAACCGGCCTCCTTGACCGGGCTGCCGGGCAGCCAGGTCTGCGTGGTGTTGATGGCCGCGCCGGGGGCGGTGATGATCGGCGCGAAGCCGCCGTCCTCACGCGGACCGCGCGAGGAGAAGGGCAGCATGTCGTACTTCTTGGTGACCAGGGAGCCGTAGTTGGCCGCCCACGTCTCCTTGGAGATCGACGCGCCCACCGAGATGACGTGGTCGGCGAGGCCGGGGTCACCGATGGTGTTGACACCCGGGCCCTCGTTGCCGGCCGAGATGACCAGCTGGACGCCGTAGGTGTCGATGAGCCGCTTGTACAGCTCGGCGCGCGCGTTGTTGCCGTCGTTGAGCGCCGGCAGACCGCCGATCGACATGTTGACGACGTCGACACCGCGGTTCACGACGAGGTCGATCATGCCCTCGGTGAGGGCGATGTTGGTGCAGCCGCCGCTCCAGGTGCAGGCGCGCGAGGAGACGATCTTCGCGCCGGGGGCCGCGCCGTTCATCGCGCCGCCGAACAGGCCGTTGGCCGCGGTGATGCCCGCGACGTGCGTGCCGTGCTCGCCCACGATGACGCCGATGTTGACGTAGTCGGAGGTGGCGCCCGCCGCGTTGTAGACGACGTTCTTGCGCGTCTCGACGACGAACGGGATGCGCTCGGCGACCTCGGTGCGCGGGTCGTCCTTGCCGAAGTAGGAGACCTGGAACTTGTCCTTGTACGGCAGGAGGGCCGTGTCGTCGGAGAAGTCCGCGTTGTTGTCCAGGTCCACCCGGGTCACCCCGGTGACCGGGTCGTACAGCACGCCCCAGGTGTCGGTGGTGTCACCGTCACGGTTGAGGTCGCCCGCCATGTCGCCGCCGAGGGTGGCCGACTCGCGGAACAGGCTGAACTTGTACGAGCCCGCGGGCGCCTTGTAGGTGACGCCGCCGAGGGTGAACGAGGGGCCGGAGACCGCCTGCGTCATCCGCAGCCAGGTGCCGTCGCCGTCGCTGACCGGGTCGGTCGCGGTCACCCAGTCGACGATCTTGCGCTCGCCGGTGGTGGTCTTCTGGAGCGCCGGGTGGGCGAGGTCCACACCGGAGTCCAGGATGCCGATGGTGATGCCCCGGCCGTCCGCCTTCGGGTTCTGCTTCACGAAGTCGACGGCGCCCGTCTCGAAGGACGGGTTGTACGGGTTCTTCGCGGGCGTCTTCTTCGACGGCGCCGCGTACGTGGCGGAGGTCTTGGCCGTCTTCGCGCCGGCGGCACGGTCGGCCGAGGGCGTCGGATCGTCCAGCTCGATCTCCTGCTGGAGGTCGATGCCGAGCACCGACGACAGCTTCGAGGCCGAGGCGATGGTGGTCTTCGCCGTCTTCGTGGGCACGGTCGCCCGGACGTAGCCGAGCTTGTCGTACGTGATGCCGGGGACCGAGCCGCTGACCGCGTCGAGCTGGCTCTTGACTTGCTCGGTGGCGCCGGGCTTCGTGGCGACCATCAGCGTGACGTTCTTCTCGCCCTTGGCCTCGGCCTGCGCCAGCACCTGGGCGTCGGACTTGCCGAGCTTGTCGCCCGAGTCGCCGGTGGCGGCGGGCTTGACGGTGGTCGCGGCCGGGTCGTCCGCGGCGAAGACCGGCACGGCGCCGGTGGCGGCGAGCGCTGCCACCAGACCCGCCGCGGCGGCCACCCGGGCCACGCGTCTTGCCGCCGGTATGGAGCCGGGGGAATCCTTGGTCATCAGCATCCCTGTTATTCGGAAAGAATGAGTCCGGAAATCGGTACCGGATGACCGCTCACCCTTTCGTATCCGACAGGGTTTTGTGGAGAGTTGACGGAGGCGCTTAGACGACATGGCGTAGATCCGCCACCGTTGCTCCTGCGTCACCGGGGAGAAAAGGTGCCAGACCATGCCATCGCGGGCCCTCAGGAGGCTCTCCCGCCCCGGTTCCCCCTCCGCTCAGCGGGGCAACGCCACCACGTACGCGGCGGGTTCCCGGTCCCGCGCCGCGCCCAGCGCCGTCCGCACCACGTCCGCCTGCTCCTCCATCGCCTCGCGCAGCCGCTCCGCCGGGAGCCGCACCACCGTGACCCCGAGCCGCTCCAAGTGCTCCCGCCGCACCGCGTGCGCCGCCGGCCCCGCCGCGCGCTCCGTCCCGCCGTGCTCGTGTTCCGTCCGGTCGCGCTCGCGTTCCGCCGGGCCGCGCTCGCGTTCCGCCGGGCCGCGCTCGCGTTCCGTCCGGCCCCGCTCGTGTTCCGTCCGGCCGTGCTCGTGTTCCGTCCGGTCGCGCGTCCCGCGCGGTGCGGGCCGGGGCGCGGTGGCGTACCGGGGCGCGCGGGCGGTGTCCAGCTCCACCGCCACCGCCTCCTCGGGCCAGTAGGCGTCCACGCTGCCCAGGTGCGGGCCGCCGGGCAGCCGCAGGTCCACGTTCCACACCGGCTCGGGCAGCCGGTGCAGCCGCACCATCGCGTACAGCCGCTCCTCGGCGATGCTCCTGCCCTCCGCGAGCAGCAGCTCCACCGCGCGGGTCACCGCGGGCCGGGCCAGCAGCTTCGCCGCGCTCAACTCGGCGACGAGCGGGCCGGGTTCGCAGTGGCCGTCGCGGACCGCCTCGGTCAGCAGCAGGCGTACCGCGACCGGCTCGTCGAGCCCGGCCACCACGTCGGCGACGGCCCGCTCCGCGGCCACCACCGGAATCCCGCCGACCGTCACCCGCTCCCGGGGGAGGGCCGCGCGCACCACCCGGACGAAGCCCGCCGCCCGCAGCCGCCTGGTGCGCGGCACGAGGACGTCGACCCGGGTGAGCGCCGGTACGGGCGGGGCCGCGGCGAAGCCGTGCAGCGCCAGCGCCGCCACCCCGGTGACGACGGCGTCCCCGGCGGCGGCGCCCGTACCGGCGATGAGGTCCGTACCGGCCGCGGGGCCAGTACCGGCCGCGGGGCTCGTGCCGCGGCGCCCGGTGGCGGGGCGGCCCGCGTACAGCAGCGCCGCGCGCAGCCGCTCCCGCCCGTCGGCCGGGCCCGTGTGCAGCAGGTAGACACCGGGCAGCAGTTGCTGCCACGGGCCCCGGGGCGTGCAGCGCCCGGAGATCTGGGCGGCGGTCAGGCCCCGCCGCCGCAGCTGTGCGCCGGTGACCACCCGGAGGTCCGACCCGGGTGTGCGGGGGAGGGCGCGGGGGGAGGACAGGGAGGTGTCGTGGTTCATGCACAGGGGCCTTCCGCCGACGGAGCGGCCGCTAACCCCTGTTACAGGCCCGTCGCCATACCAGGACAGCCCGGCCCCCCTGCGTACGGACCGATGATCGAAATGGCCCGCCGTGCGGGGGTTGCCCGGGGGCAACCCCCGAGGGGGTCAGACCGCCGCGTCGTACTCCTGACCGCGCAGCGCGCGCGCCAGGTCGTCCCGGGCCTCCAGCACCAGGCGGCGCAGCGCGGGCGCGGCGTCCTCGTGCTCCTTCAGCCAGGCGTCGGTGGCCTCCAGGGTCGCCGGGTCGTCCTGGAGCCCCGGGAACAGGCCCGAGACCACGTGCATCCCGATCTGGATGGAGCGCTCCTTCCAGACCCGCTCGATCGCCGCGAAGTACTTCCCGGCGTACGGCGCGAGGAGTGCGCGCTGCGAGGGCCGGACGAACCCGCCGATGGTCGCCTCCACCAGGGCGTTGGAGAGCCGGTCGGACTCCACGACCGCCGCCCACGCCTGGTCCTTGACCGCCGCCGAGGGGCGCGCCGCCAGGCAGCGCACCTGGTGGCGCTTGCCCGACGCCGTGTCGTCGCGGGCCAGTTCGGCGTCGATCGCCCCCTCGTCGGCCACGCCGTGCGCGGCCAGCGGGAAGAGGAACGCCCAGCGCAGCTCCTGGTCGACGTCGAGTCCGTCGATCGTGGCGGAGCCGTCGAGCAGCTCGCCCAGCAGGCGGAAGTCCTCGTCCGAGGAAGCCGTCGAGGCGAAGAACCGGGCCCAGGTCAGCTGGTCCTGGCCGCCCGGCACGGCGAGCCGCAGCTCGCGCAGCGCCCCCTCGGCCAGCAGCCGGCCGCCCTCCTCGCGCCAGGCCGGGGCCGCGTAGTGGGTGAGCGCGGACTGGGCCCAGTTGTGCAGCATCTGGAGCACGCCGATGTCCGACTCGCGCCCGGCGAAGGCGAGGACCAGGGCGATGAAGTCCCGGGCCGGCATCAGCCCGTCGCGGGTCATGTTCCACAGCGCCGACCAGCAGAGGGCGCGGGCCAGCGGGTCGGTGACCGCACCGAGGTGGTCGCGCAGGGTGGCGAGCGACTGCTCGTCGAAGCGGACCTTGCAGTACGTCAGGTCGTCGTCGTTGACGAGGACCAGCTCGGGCTTCTCGGCCCCGGCCAGCTCGGCGATGACCGTCCGCGCCCCGGCCACGTCCGTCTCGACGCGGGCGTAGCGCGCCAGCGCGCCGCTCCCGTCGTGCCGGTACAGGCCCACCGCGATCCGGTGCGGGCGCAGTTCCGGGTGGGAGGCGGCGGCCTCCTGGACCACGGCGAGCTCGGCGATCCGGCCCTCGGAGTCGTACTCCACCACCGGGGTGAGGCTGTTGACGCCCGCCGTCTGGAGCCAGGCGCGGGACCAGGCCGTCATGTCGCGGCCGGAGGTGTCGGCGAGCACCGACAGCAGGTCGCCGAGGCGGGTGTTGCCGTAGGCGTGCTGCTTGAAGTAGCGCCGGGCGCCTTCGAGGAACGCGTCCCGCCCGACGTACGCCACCAGCTGTTTCAGGACCGAGGCGCCCTTGGCGTACGTGATGCCGTCGAAGTTCAGCTTGGCGTCCTCCAGGTCGCGGATGTCGGCCGTGACCGGGTGGGTGGAGGGCAGCTGGTCGGCCCGGTAGGCCCACGCCTTGCGGTTGTTGGCGAAGGTGATCCAGCCGTTGGTGAAGCGGGTCGCCTCGACCATCGAGAAGGAGCCCATGAAGTCCGCGAAGGACTCCTTCAGCCACAGGTCGTCCCACCAGCTCATGGTGACGAGGTCGCCGAACCACATGTGCGCCATCTCGTGCAGGATGACGTTGGCCCGGCGCTCGTAGGACGCCGTGGTGACCTTGCCGCGGTAGATGTACTCCTCGCGGAAGGTGACCAGGCCCGGGTTCTCCATCGCGCCGAGGTTGTACTCCGGCACGAACGCCTGGTCGTACTTCCCGAACGGGTACGGGTAGTCGAAGTGGTCGTGGAAGAAGTCCAGGCCCTGCTTGGTGATGAGGAAGACGTCGTCCGCGTCGAAGTGGCGGGCGAGACCCTTGCGGCACATCGCGCCGAGCGGGATCTCCAGCGTGCTGCCGTCCTCGAAGGTACGGGAGTAGTGGTCGGTCACGTAGTGGTACGGCCCCGCGACCACGGCGGTGATGTACGTCGAGATCGGCTTCGTCTCGGCGAACCGCCACACCCCGTCCTCGTGGGACTCCTCGGCGCCGTTGCTCCAGACCCGCCAGCCCTCGGGGGCCGCCACCTCGAAGCGGTACGGCGCCTTGAGGTCGGGCTGCTCGAAGTTGGCGAAGACCCGGCGGGCGTCGGCCGGCTCGTACTGGGTGTAGAGGTAGACCTCGCCGTCCTCCGGGTCGACGAACCGGTGCATCCCCTCGCCGGTCCGGCTGTACGCGCACCGCGCGTCGACCACCAGGACGTTCTCGCCCTCGGCCAGGCCGTCCAGAGCCAGGCGGGACCCGTCGAAGACGGCCGCCGGGTCGAGCGCGGTGCCGTTCAGGGTCACCGCGTCCACGCCCGGGGCGATCAGGTCGGCGAAGGTGGAGGCACCCGCACGGGCCGAGCGGAAGCGGATGGTGGTCACGGACCGGAAGGTGCGCGGGGCGCCCTCCTCCTCGGCCCCGCCGACGGCGGACCGCAGATCGAGCGCGATCTCGTATCCGTCGACGGTCAGCAGCTCCGCCCGCTCGCGGGCCTCTTCGCGGGACAGGTTCTCACCGGGCACCGGCACTCCTTCGTGACTCGATTTCGAATGGTTTGATCCTCGCATGCCGCCCTCCGGGGCATCCCGGGGGAATCCTTCGACCGTTCCACGCGTTGTCCCGCGCGGAGACCGACGCTGCCAAGGAGAGACATGTCCGACACCACCACCGCACCTGGCAAGACCCCCGCGGACTTCTGGTTCGACCCGCTCTGCCCGTGGGCGTGGATGACCTCCCGCTGGATGCTGGAGGTCGAGAAGGTACGCGACGTCGAGGTCCGCTGGCACGTGATGAGCCTCGCCGTCCTCAACGAGGACAAGCTGGACCAGCTGCCCGAGGAGTACCGCGACCTGCTGGAGAAGAAGGCGTGGGGCCCGGTCCGGGTCGTCGTCGCCGCCCAGCAGCTGCACGGTGACGAGGTCACCGGCCCGCTCTACACCGCGCTCGGCACCCGCTTCCACAACAACGGCGAGGGCCCGACCCGCGAAGCGGTCCTCGGCGCGCTCGCCGACGTCGACCTGCCCGCCTCGCTCGCCGACTTCATGGACGACGCCACCTACGACGCCGAGCTGCGCGCCTCCCACCAGGAGGGCATCGACAAGGTCGGCCAGGAGGTCGGCACCCCGGTCATCGCGGTGCCCGGCGCCGACGGCGAGCAGGTCGCGTTCTTCGGCCCGGTCGTGACCCCCGCCCCCAAGGGCGAGGCCGCGGCGAAGCTCTGGGACGGCACGCTGCTGGTCGCCTCGGTCCCCGGCTTCTACGAGATCAAGCGGACCCGCACCCAGGGCCCGATCTTCGACTGATCCGCACCGTCGTACGGGGCGCGGGCGGGCGCGGGGGCGGGCGGCCCCGCGCCCGCCCCCGCATTCGTTCGCACACCCGCAACACGCGAACTCTTGTTCCCACGGTGTGGCCGCCCCATGATCGGCGCATGCCCGCCGACAGACCCCCGCGACCCGCGCCCGCCCTGCCCCGCCGGGTGCGCGTCGGTTACGGCCTGGGTTCCCTCGCCACCGGCACCTTCTCCACCGTGCCCGGTCTCGTCCTGCTCTACTACCTCACCGACGTGCTGGCCGTGCCCGCCGCCGTCGCCGGGGCCGCCGTCTTCCTCCCCAAGGCGTGGGACGTCCTCGTCAACCCGCTGGTCGGCGCGGCCTCCGACCGCAGCCGGCTGCGCGGCGGCCCCCGCCGCCCCTTCCTGCTGATCGGCGCCTGCACCCTGCCGCCGTCCTTCGCGCTGATCTTCGCCGCCCCCGACCTGCGCGGCGGAGCCGCCGCCGGATACGTCGCCGTGCTCTTCCTGCTCGCCGCGACCGCGTACGCCGTCTTCCAGGTGCCGTACGTGACGATGCCCGCCGAGATGACCGAGGACCCCGCCGAGCGCGGCCGGGTACTGGCCTGGCGGGTGGCGTTCCTCGGCGTCGCCATCCTGCTCTCCGGCGCCCTGGCCCCCGCCGTCGCGCACGCGGACGGCGACACCCCCGCGAGCTACCGGCTGATGGGCGTCGTCGTCGCCGTGCTCCTCGCGGCGGGCATGTTCGGCGCCTGGTTCACCACCCGGTGGGCCCCCACCGTCGCCCGCAGCGAGGCCGAACCCTCCCTCCGCGCCCAACTCGCGGCCGCCCGCACCAACCGCCCCTTCCTCCACCTCGCCGGGATGTGGACGCTCCAGGCGCTGGCGATCGGCGTGATGCTCGCGGGCGTCCAGTACTTCGCCACCTACACGCTGGGCTCGGCGTCCGCGGTGACCCCGCTCTTCGCCTGCATGATCGGCCCGCTGGTGCTCTTCATGCCGCTCTGGAACCGGCTCGCCCGCCGCAAGGGCACCCGGTACGCCCAGTGGTGCGCCTCGCTGCTCTACATCGCCGGGGCGCTCGCCCTCGCCTTCACCGGGGCGGCCGGTCCGGTGCTCGGCTACCTCGCGGTGGCCGCCGTCGGCATCGCGTACGCGGGCCTCCAGCTACTGCCGCTGACCCTGCTGGCCGACACCCTCGCCGCCGACGCGGTCCGCACCGGCAAGCGCAGGACCGCGACCTTCACCGGACTGTGGACGGCCGCCGAGACCCTCGCCTTCGCCCTGGGCGCCGGAGTGTTCGCGCTGGTCCTCGCGGTGACGGGGTTCCGCTCCTCGGACGCCGACCACGAGGTCGCCCAGCCCGCCGCCGCCCTCACCGGCATCACCGCCGGGATGAGCCTGCTGCCCGCCGTCCTCGCCGCCGCGAGCCTCTTGCTGCTGCACCGCTACCGCGAGGAAGCCGACCCCACCGCCGTGACCCCTTCCGCCCCGAACGAGGACCTGACCCGTGCCGACTGACCCCGTACCCACCCCCGCCGCGACCGGCCGCCCCGCCGCCGAGGTGCTGGCCGAACTGCGCGCCCTGCGCGGCGCCGACGCCCCCACCCGGGGCGGGCGCACCTTCGCCTACGTCTACGACGCCGGGCTCGACGGACTCGACGAGCTGACGGCCGAGGCGTACACCGCCTTCGCCACCGTCAACGGGCTCGACCCCACCGTCTTCCCCAGCGTCGCCCGGCTGGAGAACGACCTGGTCCGCGCCGCCGTCGACCTCCTCGGCGTCCCCGGCGCCCAGGGCACCTTCACCAGCGGCGGCACCGAGAGCATCCTGCTCGCCGTCAAGACCGCCCGCGACCACGCCCGTGCCGTACGCGGGGTGACGGACCCCCAGCTGGTGCTGCCCTCCACCGCCCACGCGGCCTTCCACAAGGCCGCCCACTACCTGGGCCTCGAACCGGTCGTCGTCCCCGTCGACCCGGTCACCTTCCGGGCCGACGCCCAAGCGATGGCCGCCGCCCTCACCGACCGCACCGCCCTCGTGGTCGCCTCCACCCCCTCGTACGCCCACGGGGTCGTCGACCCGGTCGCCGAGATCGCCGCCGCCGCCTCCGCGCGCGGGGTGCTCTGCCACGTCGACGCCTGCATCGGCGGCTGGCTGCTGCCCCATCTGCGGCGCGCCGGGCGGGACATCCCGCCGTTCGACCTGTCGGTGCCCGGCGTCACCTCGCTCTCCGTCGACCTCCACAAGTACGGATACGCCGACAAGGGCGCCTCCGTGGTGCTCTACCGGGACGCCGAACTCCGCCGTCACCAGTACTTCGCGCACGCCGGCTGGCCCGGCTACCCGGTCGTCAACCCCACGGTGCAGGGCACCAAGTCCGGCGGGCTGCTCGCCCAGGCGTGGGCCGCCCTCCAGCACGTGGGCGAGGACGGTTACACCGCACTCGCCGGCCGGGTCGCCGAGGCGTCCGACCGGCTGCTGGCCGGGCTGCGCGCCCTGCCCGGCCTCCGGGTCCTCGGCGAACCCGCCGCCGGACTGGTGGCGTTCACCGTCCTCGGAGGGGAAGCGGGCGGGGAGCAAGGGGAGGAGAGAGAGGACGGGGCGGACAGGGAGCACGGGGCGCCGGACGCGGCTCCCGGTGAAGGGGTGCCCAGCGAAGGGGTGCCCGGTGAAGGGGCGTCCAGTGAAGGGGTGCCCGACCTCAGCCTGCTGCTCCACCTCGCCGACGAGATGCGCGAGCTCGGCTGGTACCTCCAGCCCCAGCTCTCCTTCGACGGCCTGCCGCCCAACCTGCACCTCACGCTCACCCCGGCCACGGTCGGCCAGGTCGACGCCCTCCTCACCGACCTGGCGAAGGCGCTGTCCGCCGCCCGCGCGCTGGACCCCGTCGCGGTCGACCCCGCCCTCGCCGAGCTCGCCGCGGGCCTGGATCCGGACACGCTCGGGCCGGAGGAGGTCGCGGGCGTGCTCGCCTTCGCCGGCCTCGACGGGGACGCCGGTCTGCCCGGCCGGATGGCCCCGGTACTGGCGCTGCTGGACGCCCTGCCGGGACGGCTGAAGGAGCGTCTGCTCGCGGAGTTCATCGGCGCGGTGTTCCGGGTCTGACTCCGGCGGTACGCCGTACGCGAAGAGCCCCCGCGAGTCATGTCCTCGCGGGGGCTCTTCGTCCATCCGCCTGCCGGGTGAGGGTTGAGAAGACGATCACGAG
Organism: Streptomyces sp. NBC_01335; assembly: GCF_035953295.1. GTDB lineage: Bacteria > Actinomycetota > Actinomycetes > Streptomycetales > Streptomycetaceae > Streptomyces. The sequence goes on along the minus strand of NZ_CP108370.1, from coordinate 2,618,627 downwards.
GCAGGACGCTTCGGGGGCCGGAGCTCAGGGGGCGAGCAGCAGCACGTTCTCGCGCGCCTTGGCGGCGGCGTACCGCTGCGCGACGTCCTGCCAGTTGACGACCCGCCACATCGCTTCGATGAAGTCGACCTTCTGGTTCTTGTACTGGAGGTAGAAGGCGTGCTCCCAGGCGTCGAAGACGAGGACCGGCACGGAGCCCTGGCCGACGTTGCCCTGGTGGTCGTAGACCTGCTCGACGATCAGCCGGCCGCTCAGCGGCTCGTACGCGAGCACGCCCCAGCCCGATCCCTGTGTGGTGGCGGCGGCCTTCGTCAGCTGGGACTTGAAGCCGGCGAAGGAGCCGAAGGAGGCGGTGATCGCGTCCGCGAGGTCGCCGACGCCGTCCGCCGCGAGCGGTTCGCCGCCGCCGTCGCCGGTCATGTTGTGCCAGTAGATCGAGTGCAGGATGTGCCCCGAGAGGTGGAACGCGAGGTTCTTCTGGAGCCCGTTGACCGCGCCCCAGGCCTCCTTGTCCCGGGCCTCCTCCAGCTGCTCCAGGGTGTCGTTCGCGCCCTTCACGTACGCCGCGTGGTGCTTGTCGTGATGGAGCTCGATGATCTGCGGGTTGATGACCGGTTCCAGCGCCGCGTAGTCGTACGGGAGTTCCGGGAGCGTGTAGGTGGCCATGGTGGGGACCCTTCAAATGCTCAGCAGTTGTTATTGCAACCTATGTGCAAGTGCAGGCTAGCAGGAAGAAGATCACGCGGGGGAGAGGGCCGGGCGGAAGGACCCGTACGCGGAGAGGAAGCGCCCGTACGCGGAGAGGAAGCGCCCGTACGCAGAGGGGACGTGCCCGTGCGCAGTGCGGACGTGTCCGTACACGGAAAAGGAGCGGCGGCCCGGGGGATCCCCGGACCGCCGCTCCTTCTGGACGTACGGTCGTCAGCGCGCCGCCGCGCTCCGCCGCTGCCGGATCAGCCCGACCACGATCAGGACCACCGTCAGCCCGCCGGTGGCCAGCAGCTGGTCGCGCGTGTCGGGCTGGCGGAGCATCAGCACGAAGATTCCGGCCATCGCCAGCAGTGCGCCCACCGTCGCCACCGGGAACAGCCACATCCGCACCACCAGCTTCTCCGGCGCCTCGCGCTCGGTGCGCCCGCGCAGGACCAGCTGGGAGAGAGCGATGAAGATCCAGACGACCAGGATCACCGCGCCGATCATGTTGAGCAGCCACGGGAAGACGTCGTCGGGCCGCCAGTAGCTCAGCAGCACGCAGAGGAAGCCGAAGACCGAGGAGGCCAGCACCGCGTTGCGCGGCACCCCGGACGAGATCCGGCCGAGCACCTTCGGGCCCTGACCGCGCGCCACCAGTGAACCCGCCATCCGGGAGGCGCCGTAGATGTTGGCGTTCATCGCCGAGAGCAGCGCCACCAGGATCACCACGTCCATGATCCGGCCGGCCGCCGGGATGCCCAGGTGGTCGAGGGTCGCCACGTACGGGCCCTTCTCCACGACCTTCGGGTCGTCCCACGGCACCAGCACCACGATGACCGCCATCGACCCGACGTAGAAGAGCGCGATCCGCCACATCGCGGTACGGACCGCCTTCGCGACCCCGCGCACCGGGTTCTCCGACTCGGCCGCCGCGATGGTGACCGTCTCCAGCCCGCCGTACGCGAAGACGGAGGCGAGCAGCCCGATGATGAACCCGTTCGCCCCGTGCGGCAGGAAACCGCCGTCACCGCTGAGGTTGGCGGAGCCGGGGGCGTCCACGTCGGGCAGCACCCCGGTGATCGCCAGCACACCGAGGATCAGGAAGAGCGAGATGGCGGCGACCTTCAGCGCGGCGAACCAGAACTCGAACTCGCCGAAGTTGCGCACCGCCGCCAGGTTGGTGCCCAGGAGCGCGGCCATGAAGAGCGCCACCCACATCCACTGCGGGGTACCCGGCAGCCAGCCCGTCACGATGTCCGCCGCGCCGATGCCCTCCAGCCCGACCGCGACCGAGAGCAGCACCCAGAACGACCAGCCCGCGGTGAACCCGGCCCACGGCCCGAGCGCCCGCTCGGCGTGCACGGAGAAGGAGCCGGACGCCGGGTTGGCGGCCGACATCTCGCCGAGCATCCGCATCACCAGCATGACCAGCAGCCCGGAGACCGCGTAGGCGACGACGATCGACGGGCCCGCCGAGGCGATGCCCGCGCCCGAGCCGACGAAGAGCCCGGCGCCGATGACCCCGCCGAGCGCGATCATCGACAGATGGCGCTGCCGGAGGCCGTTGCCGAGCGAGGAACCGTCCGGGGCGGCGGCCTGCGCGTCGGGCGGTACGGCGGCCTGGGTGGGGGACCCGGTGGGCGCCGGCGGACCGGCGGCGGGGGAGGAGGTGGGGGTGCGGGGCATCGACGAGCTCAGTTCGGTCGGCGGGCCCGAGGGCGGGTCCGCGAGGGTGGTCGAGCCGCTGACCAGGGGATTTCCTGGGTTGGGGGTGGCGGCCCGGGGGACTCCTCAATCTGACCGGATGGACCGCCCACCGGGCAGAGGTGTCCGCAATGCGGTCACCGGATTCGCACACCACGCACACCCGGCCGCCCCGCCGGACCGTCGTGGAGCCCGGTCAGTGCCCCGCCGACGCGCCCCGCCGCGCCCTGGACCCACGTACCCACGCGACCAGCAGCACCAGCGCCGTCGCCCCCGCCGACCAGAGCACCTGCCCGCGCGCGGAGTCGTCGGCGAGCATCAGCACGAGCACCGCGAACAGCGCCACCAGCGTCAGCCAGGTCAGATACGGGAAGCACCACATCCGCAGCACCGGCCCCCGCTCCGGGCCCCGCGCCGCGGCCTCCCGGTCGAGGCGCGGGCGCAGCCGCAGCTGGGAGAGGGCGATCAGCGCCCAGACGAACAGCAGCACCGCCCCGACCGAGTTGAGCAGGTAGAGGAAGACGGTGTCCGGCCACTCCAGATTGAGGAGTACGGAGACGAAACCGAAGGCCACCGAGGCGAGCACCGCCCGCCGCGGCACCCCGCCGCCGTTCCTCGTCGCCCCCGACACCTTCAGCAGCCCGCGCGGCGCCTCGCCCCGCTCGGCCAGCGAGAAGATCATCCGCGAGGAGCCGTAGAGGTTCGCGTTGAGCGCGGAGAGCAGCGCCACGAAGATCACGACGTTCATGATCTGCCCGGCGGACGGCACCCCGATCGAGTCCAGCACCTTCACGTACGGGCTCAGCCCCGACTGCTGCGCGGTCCACGGCAGCACCGTCACGATCACCAGCATCGAGCCGACGTAGAAGAAGAGGATGCGCACCACCGCGCTGCGCACCGCCCGCCCCACCGCGCGCGCCGGATCGTCGGTCTCGGCGGCGGCGATGGTGAGGACCTCCAGGCCGCCGAAGGCGAAGACCACCGTCAGTACCCCGGAGAGCACCCCGCTCCAGCCGTTCGGCAGGAACCCGCCCCGGCCCGTGAGGTTGGTCAGGCCCACCGGATCGGTGTCCGGCAGCACCCCGAAGGCGGCGAGCGTCCCGAGCACCAGGAAGGCCACGATCGCGCAGACCTTCAGCGCGGCGAACCAGAACTCGAACTCGCCGAAGTTCTTCACCGCGGTGAGGTTGGCCGTGGTGAAGACCACCATGAAGAGCAGCACCCACGCCCACGGCTCGACCGCCGGCACCCAGCCGTGCGCGATCTGCGCCGCCGCCGTCGCCTCCACGGCCAGCACCACCACCAGCAGGAACCAGTAGAGCCAGCCCACACTGAACCCGGCCCAGCGCCCCAGCGCGCGTTCCGCGTGCACGGAGAAGGATCCCGAGGCGGGCATCGCCGCCGACATCTCCCCGAGCATCCGCATCACCAGCATCGCCAGGGCGCCCGCGATCAGGTACGACACGATGATGGCCGGTCCCGCGACCGCGATTCCGGCGCCCGAACCGACGAACAGCCCCGCCCCGATCACCCCGCCGAGACCGAGCATCGTCAGATGCCGTTGCTTGAGCCCGTGGGAGAGGGGCTCGGCGGGGGCGGGGGGCGGTGGTGCGTCGCGCATGGGGGGTGAGGCCGCTCTGAGTCGATTTAGTGGAGAACCTACAGCGTCTCACGGAGCGAGACGGCCCCGAGGAACGCATCTGCGCTGCACGCGCCGGAGTGATGAGGCTCACGCCGAGGCGTGGTTGCCCCAGCGTCTTTGTGTGAACCTCACCAAGTCACGGCCCGGCCCTTTGTGGGCGACACACGGTGATCAACGGCAGGCCCTTCGACTAACGTCAGCCGCAGGCTCGCCTTTTCGGCTCCAGCCCTCCCGTCCGTCCCGCCCCACCCTCACCCGCGGAGTCCCGATGAGCACTGCTGCCGCCCCCGTCCGTACCGGAGTGGTCCTCGCCGACCTGCTGCCCGCGGTCCGGCACCGCGCCGCCGTCGACACGGCCCTCGTCATGGGCGGCGCGGCCCTCACCGGTCTCGCCGCGCAGATATCGGTCCCGATCCCCGGCTCCCCGGTCCCCGTCACGGGCCAGACCTTCGCCGCGCTCCTCATCGGCACCGCGCTGGGCGCCCGCCGCGGCTTCCTCTCGCTCGCGCTGTACGCGATCGTCGGCATGGCGGGTGTGCCGTGGTTCTCCGGCGGCACCTCCGGCGCGGGCGGTGCCACCTTCGGCTACGTCCTCGGCATGCTGCTCGCCGCGACCGTCGTCGGCGCCCTCGCCCGCCGGGGCGGCGACCGCTCCGTGCTGCGTACCGCGGGCACCATGGTGGTCGGCTCCGCCGTCACCTACGCCGTCGGCGTCCCCTACCTCGCCCTCTCCACCGGCATGTCGGCGAGCGCCGCCATCGCTGCCGGCCTGACGCCCTTCCTCATCGGCGACGCCGTGAAGGCCCTGCTGGCGATGGGCGCGCTGCCCGCCTCCTGGAAGCTCCTCGGCCGCCGCGGCTGAACCCTTCCCGTACCACCCCCGCCTTTCCGTACCACCCCGAAAGGCCCACCGGACGCGTTCCGGTGGGCCTTTCGCGCTGTTCCCGTACGAGGTCAGTCCTTCGTCGGCGCCTTGCCGCCGCGCCGCCCCCGTACCGGCGTCAGTCCCGCGCCGTCACCCGGCGCCCGCGCCGTTCCCGTACCAGCGACACCGCGACCACCACCGCCGCGACCAGCAGCGACAGCAGCACCTGCTCGCGGCCCGCGTCGTCGGTGAGCATGTAGACGAGGACGAACGAGATCATCGCGATCGTCGCCCAGGTCAGATAGGGGAAGAGCCACATCCGCACGACCGGCTTCCCGGGCGACTCGCGCTCGATCATGGGGCGCATCCGCAGCTGGGTGAAGCAGATGACCAGCCAGACGAAGAGCGCCACCGCCCCCGAGGAGTTCAGCAGGAAGGCGAAGACGGTGTCCGGCCACTGGTAGTTGAAGAAGACCGCCACGAAACCGAAGACGACCGAGGAGAGGATCGCCGCCTGCGGGACGCCCCGCTTGTTCACCCGGGTGAAGGCGCGGGGCGCGTCGCCCCGGCCGCCGAGCGAGTAGGCCATCCGGGAGGCCGTGTAGAGACCGGAGTTGAGGCAGGAGAGCACGGCCGTCAGCACGATGACGTCCATCACCTGCCCGGCGTGCGGGATGCCGATGGAGTCGAGCGCGGCGACGTAACTGCCCTTCTCCACGATCGACGGGTCGTTCCACGGCAGCAGCGTCAGCACCACGAGGATCGAGCCCAGGTAGAAGATCGCGATCCGCCAGATGACGCTGTTGGTCGCCTTCGACACGGCGCGCCGGGGGTCCGCGGACTCACCGGCGGCGAGCGTGACGATCTCGCTGCCCATGAAGGAGAAGACCACCATCAGCACCCCGGTCAGGATCGCCCCCGGCCCCTTCGGCAGGAAGCCGCCGCTGTCGGTGAGATGGGCGAACCCGGAACCCGCGTTGTCGGAACCGGGCAGCAACCCGAAGACCGCGAGCAGCCCGACGATCACGAAGGCGCCGATGGCGACGACCTTGATTCCGGCGAACCAGAACTCGAACTCGCCGTAACTGCCGACCGAGATCAGGTTCGTGGCGGTCAGCACGGTCATCACGATCAGCGCCCACCCCCACTGCGGTACGGCCGGCACCCAGCTCTCCAGGATCGCCGCCCCCGCCGTGGCCTCCACGGCGAGCACGACCACCCAGAAGAACCAGTACAGCCAGCCGATGGAGAACCCCGCCCAGCGCCCGAGCGCCTGGTCGGCGTAGGCGGAGAAGGACCCCGAGCTGGGCCGCGCGGCCGCCATCTCGCCGAGCATCCGCATCACCAGCACCACCATGGTGCCGACCAGGGCGTACGAGACGAGGATCGCCGGACCGGCGGCGGCGATGCCCGCGCCGGAGCCCACGAAGAGGCCCGCGCCGATCACCCCGCCGATGGCGATCATCGAAAGGTGCCGGTTCTTGAGCCCGGCCTTCAGCTCGCCGCCCGTGCCGCCGGAGTCTCCCGGGCCACCCGCACCTCCGGCATCGGCCGCCGCACCTTCCGGCTCGCCGCCCGGCTCCCTCACCGTGGTCCCCGACGTCATGGATGGACTCCTCACGTGGTCCGGGCGGACCGTGAGGAACCGCCCCTGCCTCCGCGGCGGTTCCGGTGACGATCCGGCCGCCACCCCGCGAAGGGCTCCGACCCCGCTGACGGCTACCCTGTCGCGCTCGTGCCACACTTTCCGGCATGCGCGTGTACCTCGGATCGGACCATGCCGGCTACGAACTCAAGAACCACCTCGTCGAGTGGCTGACGGCCCACGGCCACGAGGCCGTGGACTGTGGACCCCACATCTATGACGCCCAGGACGACTACCCGCCGTTCTGCCTCCGCGCCGCCGAGAAGACGGCCGCGGACCCGGACAGCCTCGGCATCGTGATCGGCGGCTCCGGCAACGGCGAGCAGATCGCCGCCAACAAGGTCAAGGGCGTCCGTGCGGCGCTGGCCTGGAGCGAGCAGACCGCCGCCCTCGGCCGCGAGCACAACAACGCCAACGTGGTGGCCATCGGCGGCCGGATGCACTCCCAGGAGGAGTCCACCAAGTTCGTCGAGATCTTCCTGAACACGCCGTACTCCAACGAGGAGCGCCACTCCCGGCGCATCGAGATGCTCGAGGCGTACGAGGAGACCGGCGCGCTCCCGCCGATCCCCGCCCACCACCCGCAGCAGGGCTGATCCCCAGGGCTGCACCCGCCGACCACCCACCGTGCCGCCAGGCCACCAGGCCCTGGCGGCACCTCCGTTTCCGCCGCCTTCCGCACCCGTCCTGCGCCCGCCTTCCGCCCGTCCCGCGCCGGCCTTGGGGCCTTCCGCCCGTCGTGCGCGCGCGTCCCGCGACGGGAAGTCCCGCCCGCTTTCCGCTCGTTTCCCGCCTGTTTCCGCCCGTCAGGAGAAGCCGCCCGTGCCCGAGGGACACACCATCCACCGCCTCGCCGCCGACCACCGCGAGCGGTTCGCCGGGCGGCCGGTGCGGGTCAGCAGCCCGCAGGGCAAGTTCGCCGACAGCGCGGCGCTCCTCGACGGCCAGGTGCTCGACGCCGTCGACGCCCACGGCAAGCACCTCTTCCTCGGCTTCGGCGCCACCGGCTGGGTCCACATCCACCTCGGCCTCTTCGGGAAGCTCGGCTTCGGTACGGTCCCGGCCCCGCCGCCCTCCGACACGGTCCGCCTCCGGCTGCTGGGCGACGGCCACTACGCCGATCTGCGCGGCCCCACCACCTGCGCCCTGGTCACCGAGCCCGAGAAACAGGCGATACACGAGCGCCTCGGCCCGGACCCGCTGCGCGCCGACGAGGACGGCACCCGCGCCTGGCAGCGGATCTCCCGCAGCCGGATCACCGTCGCCGCCCTGCTGATGGACCAGAAGGTCGTCTCCGGCGTCGGCAACGTCTACCGCGCCGAGGTCCTCTTCCGCCACGGCATCGACCCGTACCGCCCCGGCAAGGACCTCACCCGCGCCGAATGGGACGCGATCTGGACCGACCTCGTCCTGCTGATGCGCGAGGGCGTACGGAACAACCGGATCGACACCGTCCGCCCCGAGCACCTGCCCGAAGCGATGGGCCGCCCGCCCCGCGTCGACGACCACGGCGGCGAGGTCTACGTCTACCGGCGCGACCGCCGCCCCTGCCACATCTGCGGCACCGACGTCCGCACCGCCGAACTGGCGGCCCGCAACCTCTTCTGGTGCCCCACCTGCCAGAAGCGCTGACCGGGCCCGCGCCGGGCGTACGCCGGTGGCGCCGTGCACCCCGGTCCGCGGGTGACGCCGCGTACCCCGGTCCGCGACGCGCGGGGGGCTCCGCGTACCCCGGTCCGCGCGATCCACCCCGTCGAAAGCATGTTCCCGAAAACCCGCGTCCGGCACCCCGCCCCGGGTGCTCCGGCCCGCCCGGTTCCGGGGGCGTACGCCACGCCTACCAGCCTCTCCGCCGGCGGGACGACCCTATTTCGTACCGCCGCCGACCGGGGTCCCCCTGCACGGGAAGCCGTTCGGTCGATAAGGTCCCGACAATGGCCTCTCGTGACGGAGTGAACGCGCACGTGGCCCGGTGGCGGCGAACGGCCCACCGGGCCCGCATCGCGCTGCGCCGGTCCGGGGTCGACTACTTCCGCGGTGACGGGTCCGACTGGATAGCCTTCGCGGGCCTGCTGCTGACGATCCCGGCCCTCACGGTGGCCACGGTGTGGAACCCGGAATGGTTCTCGCCCACCGCCCTGGTCCTGCCGATCGTCGCCGGCGGCCTGCTGCTCCGCCCCTCCAGCCTGCTCACCCTGTACGCGGTGGCGGCCGGCGCCCTGATCGTCGAGTCCTTCACTCTCGGTACGTCCCCGGCGGACGTCACCGTCACCCCCGGCAACGTCCTCGTGGTCGGCGCCTGCGGCTTCTTCGGGCTGGTGCTCGCCCAGTTCCGGGCCCGGGTCGGAGTGCCCTGGCGGCGCGGCGGCACCATGCTCTTCGACCTGCGCGAACGCATCAGGGTCCAGAGCGCGCTGCCCCGGCTGCCCAAGGGCTGGCACTGCGAGATGTCGCTGCGCCCCGCCGGAGGCCAGTCCTTCTCGGGCGACTTCGTCGTCGCGGCCCGCACCCACGGCGGACGCACGCTGGAGGTCGTCCTCACCGACGTCTCCGGCAAGGGCATGGACGCGGGCTCCCGCGCCCTGCTGCTCTCCGGCGCCTTCGGCGGCCTCCTCGGCTCGCTGCCCCCGCACGGCTTCCTGCCCGCCGCCAACGGCTACCTGCTCCGCCAGGACTGGGACGAGGGGTTCGCCACCTCGATCCACCTGGTGCTGGACCTGGAGTCCGGCGACTACGAGATCCTCTCGGCGGGCCACCCGCCCGCCCTCCAGCTCAACGCCGCCACCGGGCAGTGGGAGGAGAAGGCCGCCGAGGGCCCGCTGCTCGGCGTCTACGACGGAGCGGAGTTCGACGCGGTCAAGGGCTCCCTGGCCTCCGGCGACGTGCTGATGCTCTTCACCGACGGCCTGGTGGAGGCGTCGGACCGGGACATCGCCGACGGCATCGACCGGCTGACCGGCGAAGCCGACCGGTACGTCACGAGCGGCTTCGAGGGCGCGGCCTGGCACCTGATCGAGGCGTGCGCGAAGGACGTCAACGACGACCGCGCCCTGCTGCTGCTCTCCCGCCGGGGCTGAGCGGACGGCTGTCCTTCCGCCGGGGGTGAGCCGGCCCGAACGCGTCCCGCAGCGGGTGGACCAGTCTCCGGATGCGCTCGCCCGAGCTCGTACCGCCGGGCATCAGGCCGATCATGAAGGCGCCGACGGCCTCGGCGACGCCGAACCAAGCCAGAAAAGCGCCTCCCCTGGCGATGAGCGTGTCGGCGTGTCCGATGAGCCCGATCCTTCGGTAGATCGACAAGTCGAGACGGAAGGCAAAGAAGAGGTCAAGGATTCCCCTCTGTGGACGTTGCCGAACGCGCCTCGGGGTGAGCGGCGCCCATGAGCGGGTGGGCGGGCGGCCGATCCGGCCGGAGGCCGGCCGGACGGAGGTGCGGGAGGTGTGGGCAGGGACATATGCGCATGTGCGGGGAGTTCCGGGTCTCCATGTCGATCAATCGCTTCTGGACCGAATGAATTCGGCCAACCCTGGCCCGAACTGAGACCGCCCCGGCGGCCCGGAGGCTCCGGGGCTCCTGCCGCCCGGGAAAGACGAAGACCGGTGCCGCCCGCCCGGAGGGGCGGCGGCACCGGTCTTCGTCTTTCCCGGGGACGGCCCGGCCGGATCAGCGGGTGGCGGGGCTCCGGCGGAACGCCCAGCCCATGTCCGGCTCGGTGGCGAACCGCATCACCCTGCGGACCGGCGGGGTGCACAGCAGCGTCACCGCCGCGGCCGCGACCACGGAGACGACGACCAGCCCCACGGGGCCGGAGAGCCACGCGTTCTCGTCGATCAGCCCCGCGTACTCGGCGCCCCTGATCAGGAAGCCGTGCAGGAGGTATCCGCAGATGGTCCCGCCGCCCAGCACCGTGAACCAGGTCGTCCGGGACGGCACCCAGGACAGGAAACCGACGGTGAGCAGCAGGGCACAGCCGAACATCAGCAGCGTCATCATCACCCCGGACCACCAGGGCGCGCCCAGCTCCTGGGCGCTGTCGCTGCGGTAGAACCAGCCGAGCTGCATGTGCGGGGCCACCACGTACGCGAATCCCAGCGCCCCGGCGAACAGCGGCAACGAGAGCAGCCGCACCTGGCGCCGGCGCACCCAGGCGAAGTGCTCGGGCCTGGCCATGACGCCCAGGACGAAGAACGGCAGGAACTGCAGGACGCGCTGGAGGTCCAGATCGTCTCCGATGCCGGGGCAGACCGAGGCGAGCGCGGCCACGGCGAGGGCGACGGGGAGCGGATGGCGGAGCGTCCGCCACAGCGGGGTGGTCAGCCGCCAGATGAGCAGGGCGGCCAGGAACCAGGTGAGGAAGAGTGGGTCGAGCAGGGTGATCGGGGCGTGCGGCTCGCCGCCCGCGTACCGCCTGAACAGCGAATAGGCCGTCTCGAAGACCACGTACGGGACCACGACCCCGGTGACGAGCCGCTTCATCCGGGCCGGGCTCGCGTCGAAGGACCGGGAGAAGTAGCCGGAGACGAGGATGAACGCCGGCATGTGGAACGTATAGATGATCATGTACAGCGCGCGGGCCGCCCGGCTGTCGCCCATCAACGGTTCCCAGGCGTGCGCCACGGCGACGAGCACGATGGCCAGATACTTCGCGTTGTCGAAGTACGGATCGCGCTTCTTGCCCGCCGGAGCGGCCCCCGACGAGGACGCCGGGGGAGCCTCGGGCGCGGTCGCCGGGAGCGTTCCGGTCGCGGTCGCCGCGGATCTCTGTCCGGGCTCCGGGTCCAGGGTCTCCGGCGGGAGTGCGGCCCTCTGTGTACGGCTCGGAGCAGGAAGCATTCGAAAAACCTAGACCTGTCTTTCGCTTTTCGTTAAGCGCGTCGGAAGCCTCGCGCCTGCCCGCCAATTCGACGCCAAAACCCTTGAGTTATGTCCGCTATGCCGGTCTAATCACCGCCCAAAGCGGGCAAATCGGGCCAGAATTGAGAGGCGTGAATTACCGCACTCTTCCCAACTCCCGCTCCCTGCCGTCTCCCGGCTCCACGGAATGCGCGTGGCCTGTGGGGAGGAAGTGAATTCTTGCCGGGGGCGCCGGAACCGAATCTCCCGGCGGTGCGCGGCGGGGCATGGCGGGCCGGGGCCGCCGTACGGCGCTCCCGCGCGGCCCGGGCGCGGATTTCGCCTCCGGGTCCGGCCGGGGGCTCCCGGGTGTACGGGCGGCACAAATGGCGAGAATCAGCCAGGTCGGTCCGTCACCCGGCGGCGCCACCACGGGAGTTGATGGCACGATGGAGTGAACGGAGGGCGCGCGATGGAGCGCGCCCCCGGGCCGGCAAGGCGGACCGACCTAGGGTGTGAGCAGTCGTGGCCATTTCACTGTCTGTGGTGCTGATGTTGGCGATCATCCTGGTGGTGCTGATCCGCGGCGGATCCATCAAGGCCGGGCCGGCGATCGTCGCGATCCTCTTCGGGTTCTTCCTCGCGTCGACGGGCATGGCGCCCGCCATCAACAGGTTCATGAACTCCATAGCCGACACGATCAACCAGATCAGCTTCTGAGCCGCGAGCGGTCCGCTCGTCCCGCGCTCGAAGACCGCCGCGCCGCCGACCGCCGTCCCCACGGCCGGCGGCGCGGCGCGAGCGCGTACGGGGACCGCCCCCCTAGTGCGGCAAGGCCCGGATGCGGCAAGGGCCCGGATACGCCGAAGGCCCGGTCCGACGTCCGTGGAATCACGGGACGCGGCACCGGGCCTTCGTCATGGAGCGGGCGACGGGAATCGAACCCGCGTAGCTAGTTTGGAAGACTAGGGCTCTACCATTGAGCTACGCCCGCACAAGCGCACCGGCGCCGTGAGCGGCCCCGGGTACGAAGAGCATCGTAGCGGGTCGGAGCCGGTGCCCGCACACCCGTATCCGGGGGCGCACCGGGACGGGGCCGGCCGACTGAAGCGTGTTGCGAAAGTCCCGCGTGTCCGGCGACGCCCGGCACGCACGCTCGCCGCGTTGTCGGGATCACCCCGACATCCAGTACCGGGGCGGCCCTCCGCCTTGCGATCGCACGCACCGGACGCCGCCGGACCCGCCCTCCGGGCGGACGGCGCCACTTTCGCAACACCCTTCAGTGGCGCGCGCCCCGCCTCCTGCCGTACCCGGGGCGGGCCATCTGCCGCAGGGCCACCGGAAAGCGGCGGGAGGGCGCCCTTTCTGCATGTACCCTCTGTGTCGCACCGACGGGGTGTGGCGCAGCTTGGTAGCGCGTCCGCTTTGGGAGCGGAAGGTCGTCGGTTCGAATCCGGCCACCCCGACCACCAGGAAGATCGCATTGGGGGAGTCCTCCCCCTTGCCGTTACTATGCAAATTGCGTGCCCGTGTGTCTGATGAGCCGGGCCGATCCGCGAAGCCGCCGACAGGCGGCGGGCGGGACCCCCCGAAGTCAGCCACCAAGGAGACCGAACCGTGAAGAGCGCCGTGGAGACCCTGAACCCGACCCGGGTTCGGCTCAGCATCGAGGTGCCCTTCGAGGAGCTCAAGGACAGCCTCGACGCGGCGTACAAGAAGATCAACCAGCAGGTCACGGTGAAGGGCTTCCGCAAGGGCAAGATCCCGGCCCGCGTCATCGACCAGCGGTTCGGCCGCGGTGCGGTTCTGGAGGAGGCCGTCAACGACGCCCTCCCGAAGTTCTACACCGAGGCGGTCAACGAGGGTGAGCTGAACGTTCTCGGCCAGCCCGACGTCGACATCACCGAGCTGAAGGACGGCGAGCTGCTCTCCTTCACCGCCGAGGTGGACGTGCGCCCCGAGATCGAGATCCCGGACTACTCCGGCATCGAGGTCACCGTGGACGCCCTCGAAGTCACCGACGAGGACATCGAGAAGGCCGTGGAGCAGCTCCGCGAGCGCTTCGCCTCCACCAACCCGGTCGAGCGCGCCGCCGCCGAGGGCGACGTCGTGACGATCGACCTGCAGGCCAAGGTCGACGGCGAGGTCCTGGAGGACGGCGTGGCCGACGGTGTCTCGTACACCATCGGTTCCGGCGAGCTCCTCGAGGGCATCGACGAGGCCGTCAAGGGCCTGGAGGCCGGTGGCGAGGCCACCTTCACCTCCGAGCTGAAGGGCGGCTCGGCCGAGGGCAAGGAAGCGGAGGTCACCGTCAAGGTCACCGCCGTCGCCGCCCGCGAACTGCCCGAGCTGGACGACGAGTTCGCCCAGATGGCGAGCGAGTTCGACACGCTGGAGGAGCTGCGCGCCGACAGCCGCAAGCGCCTGGAGAACACCAAGCAGTACGACCAGGCCACCCAGGCCCAGGAGCGCGTCCTCGAAGAGCTGCTGAAGCTCGCCGAGGTCCCGATCCCGGAGAAGCTGCTCGCGGACGAGATCAACACCCGCAAGCACAACCTGGAGCACCACCAGCTCGGCCAGATGGGTCTCGACCTGGCGAAGTTCCTGGAGATCCAGGGCAAGACCGTCGAGGAGTTCGAGGCCGAGACCTCGGAGCAGGCCGTCAAGGGCATCAAGACCCAGTTCCTGCTGGACGAGATCGTCAACAAGGAGAAGCTGAACGTCAACCAGGAGGAGCTCACCGAGCACCTCATGCGGCGCGCTGCTTCCTCCGGCATGAGCCCCGACCAGTTCGCCCAGGCCGTCGTCGAGGGTGGCCAGGTGCCGATGCTCGTCGGCGAGGTCGCCCGCGGCAAGGCCCTCGCGCTGGTCGTCGAGGCCGCGAAGGTCACCGACACCAACGGTGAGGTCGTCGACCTGGAGGACGAGGAGGAGACGGCCGAGGCCGCCACCGCCGACTCCGACGAGGCCGCCGCCGAGGAGAAGACGGAGGCCTGAGCCTCCCCCTGATCCGCACGACGGGCCCCGGACGCATCACGCCGTCCGGGGCCCGTCGCCGTACCCGCCGCGGCCGGTACGGCGACGGGGCGGCACGCACGCCCCCCGGGGCGCCGTCGCACACCCCCCGGCGGCACCGCCCGGCCCGGGGGCCCGTAGGCTCCCGGGCGGGGGTCCCCGGGCCGCTCCGGCGCATCCGCGACGAACCCTCAGAACCCTTGTGCGCACTGCGTACCTTGCGCTCCCAGCGAACAGTTGTGGAAGCGGGATGGTCTTGTTCCACCTGCGCGTTAGGGTCCATGAAGAGGAAGGGTCGGGTAGTCCCGGCCCGCCCTGTACGAAGACGCTGAGACGGCCGGAGCCGTCAGAGACGAGCAGGTGGATACGTGACGAATCTGATGCCCTACGCCGCCGGAGAGCCGTCCCTCGGTGGTGGCCTCGGCGACCAGGTCTACAGCCGACTGCTCGGCGAGCGCATCATCTTCCTCGGTCAGCAGGTCGACGATGACATCGCCAACAAGATCACCGCACAGCTGCTGCTCCTTGCCGCCGACCCGGACAAGGACATCTACCTCTACATCAACAGCCCCGGTGGCTCCGTGACGGCCGGCATGGCCGTCTACGACACCATGCAGTACATCCCGAACGACGTCGTCACCATCGGCATGGGCATGGCGGCCTCGATGGGCCAGTTCCTGCTCACCGGCGGCGCCGCGGGCAAGCGCTTCGCGCTCCCCAACACCGACATCCTCATGCACCAGGGTTCGGCCGGCATCGGCGGTACCGCCTCGGACATCAAGATCCAGGCCGAGTACCTGCTCCGCACCAAGACGCGGATGGCGGAGATCACCGCCCACCACTCCGGCCAGACCGTGGAGACGATCATCCGCGACGGCGACCGCGACCGCTGGTACACCGCGGAGGAGGCCAAGGATTACGGCCTCATCGACGAGATCATCACGTTCGCGTCGGGCATCCCGGGCGGCGGCGGCACCGGCGCCTGATCCGGCTCACCCCGGACGGCCCCGCTTCCGCACACACCTCTCGTACGCCAAGAACGTGCGCCGAGAAACCAGCCCACAGAACGCCACCAGGATGGTGAACACCCACATGAACAACTTCCCCGGCGCCTCCGCGAGCGGCCTCTACACCGGCCCGCAGGTGGACAACCGCTACATCGTGCCGCGCTTCGTGGAGCGCACCTCGCAGGGCGTGCGCGAGTACGACCCGTACGCGAAGCTCTTCGAGGAGCGCATCATCTTCCTCGGCGTGCAGATCGACGACGCCTCGGCCAACGACGTCATGGCGCAGCTGATGTGCCTGGAGTCGATGGACCCGGACCGCGACATCTCGATCTACATCAACAGCCCCGGCGGCTCGTTCACCGCGCTCACCGCGATCTACGACACGATGCAGTTCGTGAAGCCGGACATCCAGACGGTCTGCATGGGCCAGGCGGCCTCCGCCGCCGCCGTCCTGCTGGCCGCCGGCACCCCCGGCAAGCGCATGGCGCTCCCGCACGCCCGGGTGCTCATCCACCAGCCGTCCTCGCAGACCGGCCGTGAGCAGCTCTCCGACCTGGAGATCGCCGCCAACGAGATCCTGCGCATGCGCACCCAGCTGGAGCAGATGCTGGCCAAGCACTCGACGACCCCGCTGGAGAAGATCAGCGAGGACATCGAGCGCGACAAGATCCTTACCGCCGAGGAGGCTCTGGCGTACGGTCTGGTGGACCAGATCGTCTCCACCCGTAAGACCTCGGCCGGAGCCCAGGTCTGACGTCGGTCTTTTCCCCTTGGCACGCACATACGACCGGCCTTTGGCCGTGTGAACCGTGCCAAGGGGGGCCCGAACGGGGGGCCAGGCAAGGTACCGTCGAAGAGAGGCACCAGGAGTCGCTGAACCAGGCGTCTCCCAGGCGAAGGGGAAGCACCTCGTGGCACGCATCGGTGATGGCGGCGACCTGCTCAAGTGCTCGTTCTGCGGAAAGAGCCAGAAGCAGGTGAAGAAGCTCATCGCGGGACCCGGTGTGTACATCTGCGACGAGTGCATCGATCTCTGCAACGAGATCATCGAGGAGGAACTCGCCGAGACCTCGGAAGTGCGCTGGGAAGAACTTCCCAAGCCGCGCGAGATCTACGAGTTCCTGGAGGGGTACGTCGTCGGGCAGGAGCCCGCGAAGAAGGCCCTCTCCGTCGCGGTGTACAACCACTACAAGCGGGTCCAGGCCGGGGAGAACGGCGGCGGCTCGGGTCGCGACGACGCGATCGAGCTGGCCAAGTCGAACATCCTCCTGCTGGGCCCCACGGGCTCCGGCAAGACACTGCTGGCGCAGACACTGGCCCGCATGCTCAACGTCCCGTTCGCCATCGCCGACGCGACGGCGCTGACGGAGGCCGGCTATGTCGGCGAGGACGTCGAGAACATCCTGCTCAAGCTGATCCAGGCGGCCGACTACGACGTCAAGAAGGCCGAGACCGGGATCATCTACATCGACGAGATCGACAAGGTCGCCCGCAAGAGCGAGAACCCGTCGATCACGCGCGACGTCTCGGGCGAAGGCGTGCAGCAGGCGCTGCTGAAGATCCTGGAGGGCACCACCGCCTCCGTGCCGCCGCAGGGCGGCCGCAAGCACCCGCACCAGGAGTTCATCCAGATCGACACGACGAACGTCCTGTTCATCGTGGGCGGCGCCTTCTCCGGACTGGAGAAGATCATCGAGTCCCGGTCCGGCGCCAAGGGCATCGGCTTCGGCGCGACGATCCGGTCCAAGCTGGAGATCCAGGCGAGCGACCAGTTCCAGGAGGTCATGCCGGAGGACCTGGTCAAGTTCGGCATGATCCCCGAGTTCATCGGCCGCCTCCCCGTCCTCACCTCGGTCCACAACCTGGACCGCGAGGCGCTCCTCCAGATCCTCATCGAGCCGCGCAACGCCCTGGTGAAGCAGTACCAGCGGCTCTTCGAACTCGACGGTGTGGAGCTGGACTTCGAGCGCGAGGCGCTGGAGGCCATCGCCGACCAGGCGATCCTGCGGCAGACCGGCGCCCGCGGCCTGCGCGCCATCATGGAGGAAGTCCTCCAGTCCGTGATGTACGAGGTCCCGTCCCGCAAGGACGTGGCCCGCGTGGTCATCACCCCGGACGTGGTCCGCAACAACGTGAACCCCACGCTGGTCCCGCGCGAGCCGCGCGCGATCGGCAAGAACGACGGCGGCCGACACGAGAAGTCCGCGTAACTCCCGCTCGCAGCAACGCCCGAGGGGCCCGTCCGCACCGACCGTGCGAGCGGGCCCCTCGGGCGTCGTACCGAGCCGATCCCTCCGGCGCCGACCGGACCCCTCCGGGCGGGACGGAACTCTCCGCGCTGATCAGATCTTGGTGCGCCCGGTGTTGTAGAGCTTCGCCGCGAGGGCCGCCGTCTCGTCCCGGCTCATCGGCTTGTTGGTCATGGCGCCGCCGATGTCGAAGCCGATCACGATGCCCACGGTGCTGTAGTCGGCCCAGACGCAGACCGGAATGATCATTTCCTTGGGGCCGTTCGCGGCGGTGCCGTCGGCCTTGTCGTTGATCATCTTGGCGTTCTGGCACTTCATCAGAGCGCCCTTGAAACCGGCCGGCTTGACGTCCTCGGGACTTCCGACCAGCGCCCCCCCGTTGGAGTCGCCGAGCTCCGCCTTCTTCGCGGCGCTCGCGAACGACGCGTCGATGACCTTCGCGGGATCGGCGATCTCGCCCCAGCTCCCCTCCAGGAGGAGCATCTTCGTGGTGAGCGGGTTCTTCTCCAGGTCACCGCTCACGTACGTGGTGCTGACCTGGCTGGGGTTCTTGATCCCGATGGCCTCGGCGTCGGTCTTGTCCTTGCCGGTCATCGGGGCGCCGGGCTTCGCGTCCGTGGTGTCCTGCTTGTAGTCGTCCACCGAGGCCGGCGGCGTGATCTTGTACCCCTTGGTGGAGTCCGCGACATCGCTGTTCGACCCCGAGGTCAGCAGATACGCCCCGCCCGCGACGACCGCCAGCACCACGACGACGGCCGTCACGATCAGGCCGGTCCGCTTCTTCTTGGGCTGCTCGAACAGGGGTACGCCCGGCTGCCCCGGGAAGCCCGGCTGGCCGCCGTGCGGGGGCGTGGGCGGCTGCTGCCCGTACGGGGGAGTGGGCGGCTGCTGCCCGTACGGTCCGGGCTGCTGGGCGTACGGTCCGGGCTGCTGGCCCTGGGGGTAGCCGTAGCCCTGCGCCGGCGGGGCCGGGGGCTGCTGCGGCGGGACACCCTGGGGGGCCTGCTGGGGGTAGCCGTAGCCGGGCTGTCCGCCCTGCGGCGGCTGGCCGTACGGGCCCGGCTGCTGACCGTACGGTCCGGGCTGCTGGCCGTAGGGTCCGGGCTGGCCCTGCGGCGGCGGGCCGCCGTACGGTCCCGGCTGGTCGTTGCTCATGACGCTGTCCCCTCCAGAATGCTTATGCGTTTCGAACATCCTGGCGGAAGCGGCTCCGGAGTTGGGCGCCCGAGGGCACACCGTTACGGAACAAACCGGTTTCGGGGCACGACTGTGACAGCCCTAAACTGTCTCCGTGACCGAGAACGCAACGCATACGCCCGCCAGCAACCCCGAACTGCCGACCCAGTACGCGCCGGCCGAGGTAGAGGGGCCGCTGTACGAGCGCTGGGTGGAGCGCGGTTACTTCACGGCGGACGCGTCCAGCGAGAAGCCGCCGTACACCATCGTCATCCCGCCGCCGAACGTCACCGGCGCCCTCCACCTCGGCCACGCCTTCCAGGTCACGCTGATGGACGCGCTGACCCGGCGCAAGCGGATGCAGGGCTTCGAGACCCTCTGGCTGCCCGGCATGGACCACGCCGGCATCGCCACCCAGAACAAGGTCGAGCAGCAGCTCGGCGAAGAGGGCAAGTCCCGCCACGACATCGGCCGTGAGGCGTTCACCGAGCGTGTCTGGCAGTGGAAGGAAGAGTACGGCGGCCGCATCCTCGGCCAGCTCCGTCGCCTGGGCGCCGGTCTCGACTGGTCGCGCGAGCGGTTCACCATGGACGAGGGCCTCTCCCGCGCCGTCCAGACGATCTTCAAGCGGCTCTACGACGACGAGCTGATCTACCGCGCCGAGCGCATCATCAACTGGTGCCCGCGCTGTCTGACCGCGATCTCGGACATCGAGGTCGACTACCAGGACGACGACGGCGAGCTCGTCTCCCTGCAGTACGGCGAGGGCGACGAGACCCTGGTCGTGGCGACCACCCGGGTCGAGACGATGCTCGGCGACACCGCCGTCGCCGTCCACCCCGAGGACGAGCGGTACGCCCACCTCATCGGCAAGCACATCAAGCTCCCGCTCACCGACCGCACCATCCCGGTCGTCGCGGACACCCACGTCGACCCCGAGTTCGGCACCGGCGCGGTCAAGGTGACCCCGGCGCACGACCCGAACGACTTCGCCATCGGCCAGCGCCACGGCCTGGAGTCGCTCACGGTCATGGACGAGCGCGGCGTCATCACCGTGCCCGGCCCCTTCCAGGGACTCGACCGCTTCGAGGCGCGCTCCGCCATCGTCGCGGCCCTGCGCGAGCAGGGCCGCGTCGTCGCCGAGAAGCGCCCGTACGTCCACTCCGTGGGCCACTGCTCGCGGTGCAAGACGACCATCGAGCCGCGGCTCTCCCTCCAGTGGTGGGTCAAGGTCGAGACGCTCGCCAAGGCCGCCGGCGACGCGGTCCGCGACGACCGGGTCACGCTGCACCCCAAGGAGATGGAGAAGCGGTACTTCGACTGGGTCGACAACCTCAACGACTGGTGCATCTCGCGCCAGCTCTGGTGGGGCCACCGCATCCCCGTCTGGTACGGCCCCGAGGGCCAGGTCGTCTGCGTCGGCCCCGACGACGAGGCGCCCACCGGCGAGGGCTGGACGCAGGACGAGGACGTCCTCGACACCTGGTTCTCCTCCGGCCTGTGGCCGTTCTCCACGCTCGGCTGGCCGGAGGAGACCCCGGACCTGGAGAAGTTCTACTCGACCGACGTCCTGCTCACCGGCCACGACATCATCTTCTTCTGGGTCGTCCGGATGATGATGTTCGGCCTCTACGCCATGGACGGCGAGATCCCGTTCAAGACCGTCGCCCTCACCGGTCTGGTCCGTGACGAGTTCGGCAAGAAGATGTCGAAGTCGAACCCGAACGCGGTCGACCCGCTGACCTGGATGGACGCCTACGGCTCCGACGCCGTCCGCTTCACCCTGGCCAACGGCGCCAACCCCGGCGCCGACGTGCCGATCGGCGAGGACTGGGTCAAGGCGTCCCGCAACTTCGCCAACAAGATCTGGAACGCCACCCGCTTCGCCCTGATGAACGGCGCGACGGTCGACGGCCCGCTGCCGGACGCCGCCACCATGACGGCCACCGACCGCTGGATCCTCTCCCGCCTCAACAAGACCGTCGCGGAAGTCGACCGGTTCTACGAGGACTACGAGTTCGCCAAGGTCTCCGACGCCCTCTACCACTTCGCGTGGGACGAGGTCTTCGACTGGTACGTCGAGCTGTCGAAGACCACGTTCTTCGCGGGCGGCGAGCAGGCCAAGGTCTCCGGCCGGGTCCTCGGCGAGGTCCTCGACGTGACGCTGCGACTGCTCCACCCGATCGTGCCGTTCGTCACCGAGACGCTCTGGACCACCCTCACCGGTGGCGAGTCCCTCGTCGTCGCCGACTGGCCGAAGGACTCCGGCTTCCGCGACCAGGCGGCCGAGGCCGAGATCGCGCTGGTCCAGCAGGTCGTCACCGAGGTCCGCCGCTTCAAGGGAGACCAGGGCGTCAACCCCGGCCAGAAGGTCCCGGCCCGGCTGACCCTGACCGGCACGGCGCTGGCCCCGCACGAGGCGGCCATCCGCCAGCTGCTCCGCCTCCAGCCGGCGGAGGAGGGCTTCAACGCCACCGCCACCCTGCCGGTGGCCGGTGCGCAGGTCGCCCTCGACCTCTCCGGGACCATCGACGTCGTGGCCGAGCGCAAGCGCCTCACGAAGGACTTGGGCGCCGCCGAGAAGGAGAAGACGCAGGCCAACGCCAAGCTCGGCAACGAGGCCTTCCTCGCCAAGGCGCCGGACAACGTGGTCGAGAAGATCCACACCCGGCTCGCCAAGGCGAACGCCGACATCGAGCGCATCACCGCCCAGCTGGCGAACCTGCCGCAGGGCTGATCTCCCGGCCGAGGCCCCCGCACCCCCACGACCGGGGCGCGGGGGCCTCGGCCGTGTCCGACCTCGATCCGCCGGACACCACCTCGCCGGACACCGCCGTACACCAGCCCTCCGGCCCCCGGTGCGGGCGCTGCGCGCGATGTCCGCGGCGATCCGTAGACTGGGCCCCGTGAGTGAGCCCCGCCCTTCAGACCGGCACGACGCGTCAGAGTCCGACGACACCTTCTCGGAGATCGTGGACGAAGCAACCCAGCGCGACCCCGACCTGGCGGTGATCGAGGCCGGGAGCCGCACCCTGCGCACCCAGTCCGGGCCGCCCGTGTCCGACGCGCCCCCGGCCACGCCCGAGGACCCCGAGACCGCCCAGGCGCTGCGCGCCGTGGAGCAGGAGCTGGCCGGGCGCTGGGGTGAGACCAAGCTCGAACCCTCCGTCACCCGGATCGCCGCCCTGATGGACGTGCTCGGCGAGCCGCAGCGCGCGTACCCCTCGATCCACATCACCGGGACGAACGGCAAGACCAGCACGGCCCGCATGATCGAGGCCCTGTTCAACGCCTTCGACCTGCGCACCGGCCGCTACACCTCGCCGCACGTCCAGTCGATCACCGAGCGGATCAGCCTGGACGGCTCCCCGATCGCCCCCGAGCGGTTCGTGGAGACGTACCAGGACATCAAGCCGTACGTCGAGATGGTCGACGCCCAGCAGCCGTACCGCCTCTCCTTCTTCGAGGTGCTGACGGGCATGGCGTACGCGGCCTTCGCCGACGCGCCGGTCGACGTCGCCGTGGTCGAGGTCGGCATGGGCGGCACCTGGGACGCCACCAACGTGATCGACGCCGGGGTGGCCGTCGTCACCCCGATCTCGCTCGACCACACCGACCGGCTCGGCAACACGCCCGCCGAGATCGCCGGGGAGAAGTCCGGGATCATCAAGCAGGGCGCGACGGTCGTGCTCGCCCAGCAGCCGGTGGACGCCGCGCAGGTGATGCTGAAGAAGGCCGTCGAGGTCGACGCGACGGTGGCCCGCGAGGGCATGGAGTTCGGCGTCGTCTCCCGCGAGATCGCGGTCGGCGGCCAGCTGCTGACGCTGCGCGGACTCGGCGGCGCGGGCTCCGAGTACACCGACATCTTCCTTCCGCTGTACGGCGCCCACCAGGCGCACAACGCGGCGGTGGCGCTCGCCGCGGTGGAGGCGTTCTTCGGCATCGGCGGCGAACAGACCCGCTCGCTCGACATCGACGCGATCCGCACCGCCTTCGCCTCGGTCCGCTCGCCGGGCCGCCTGGAGGTGGTCCGCTCCAGCCCGACCGTCGTCCTGGACGCCGCCCACAACCCGGCCGGCGCCGCCGCCACCGCCGAGGGCATCTCCGAGGCCTTCAGCTTCTCCCGGCTCATCGGGGTGGTCGGCGCCAGCGACGACAAGGACGTGCGCGGGCTCCTCGAAGCCTTCGAGCCGATCTTCGCCGAGATCGTCGTCACCCAGAACTCCAGCGCCCGCGCGATGGACGCCGACACCCTGGCCGCCGTCGCGGTCGAGGTGTTCGGCGACGACCGCGTGCAGGTGGAGCCCCGGCTCGACGACGCGCTGGAGGCGGCGATCACCCTCGCCGAGGAAGAAGACGAATACGCGGGCGCCGGCGTGCTGGTGACCGGTTCCGTGATCACGGTCGGCGAGGCCCGGCTGCTCCTGGGAAGGGGCTGACGCCCTGTGCGTACCCTCTGCGCGTCGACGCTGATCGGCGAGTTCTTCGTGATCGGCTTCGCCGGGCTCGTCGCGATGAAGTCCGACGACCTGACCGCGGCGACCGTCTGGACCGTGTGCGGCATCGGCATGCTGCTCTCCGTGCTGCTCTGCGGCATGCTCGGCCGCCCCGGTGGTGTCGCGCTGGGCTGGG
Source organism: Streptomyces sp. NBC_01335 (assembly GCF_035953295.1). GTDB lineage: Bacteria > Actinomycetota > Actinomycetes > Streptomycetales > Streptomycetaceae > Streptomyces. Next base: position 2,595,165 of record NZ_CP108370.1, on the reverse strand, counting down.
CGCTCCAGATCGCCCTCGTGGTGAGCGGCTTCTTCGTCCCGGTGATGTACTTCCTCGGCGTCGCCTTCGCCGCCCTGTGGTGGGCGTCGGTGCACTACGGCCGGAAGATCGACGAGGCGAAGGCCCGCTGGGCGGCCATGGAGACCGAGGCGGACGCCGCCCCGGCCGCCGGCTGACCCTTCGCCCACCCCCGTCGGTCGACCCTGCGCTCACCCCCGAGCTTGACGCTGCGTAACCCCCACCCGTCGGGGCTCGGGCCTGCCCCTGTAATCTCGCTCTCCCGCACCCCGCCACCCTCAAGGAGCCGCACGACATGACCCAGCGCACCCTCGTTCTCCTCAAGCCGGACGCGGTCCGGCGTGGGCTGATCGGTGAGATCGTCGGCCGCATCGAGCGCAAGGCCGGCTGGCGGATCACCGCCCTGGAGATGCGTACGCTCGACGGGGACACGCTGGAAGCCCACTACGGCGAGCACAAGGGCCGTCCGTTCTACGAGCCGCTCGTGGAGTTCATGGCCTCCGGCCCCGTCGTGGCGCTGGTCGCCGAGGGCGAGCGGGTCATCGAGGGCGTCCGCGCCCTGGCCGGCCCGACCGACCCGATCGCCGCCGCGCCCGGCTCCGTCCGCGGCGACTTCGGGACGATCACCCGGGAGAACCTCATCCACGCCTCGGACTCCGAGGAGTCCGCGGAGCGGGAACTGAAGCTTTTCTTTCCGGGTCTGTCCTGACGGTTGATCGGCCAAACAGCGCTGGTGACCCGGGGCGACCGAAGTAATTCGGTCGCCCTTCGGTATACGTACACCGATCGCGGGAACGCATCCCACCGACGTAACGTCACCATGGGTGGGACGGGTAGTCGTTCCACCCGGTAAGGCGAATGACCCTCGCGCTGCGTACGTGCACACGGCACTACGATGGAAGCTTCCACACCCGCAGCGCGCCGGATTCGCCGAGCAGAACCAGCCATCATGCTTTCTCGGGAAGGCACCGCCGCATCCTCATGGGGAACAAGGGGAACTCAATGTCGTTCATCGGTCGTGACATGGCTATCGACCTCGGGACTGCCAACACGCTGGTGTACGTCAGGGGGCGCGGCATCGTCCTGAACGAGCCGTCCGTCGTGGCCATCAACACCAACACCGGCGGCATTCTCGCGGTCGGCTCCGAGGCCAAGAAGATGATCGGCCGTACGCCGGGCAACATCGTTGCCGTACGGCCGCTGAAGGACGGCGTCATCGCCGACTTCGAGATCACCGAGCGGATGCTCCGCTACTTCATTCTCAAGATCCACAAGCGCCGCTACCTGGCCCGCCCGCGCGTCGTCGTCTGCGTGCCCTCCGGCATCACCGGGGTCGAGCGCCGCGCCGTCATCGAGGCGTCGACGCAGGCCGGTGCCCGCCAGGTGCACATCATCGAGGAGCCCATGGCGGCGGCCATCGGCTCCGGCCTCCCCGTCCACGAGGCCACCGGCAACATGGTCGTCGACATCGGCGGCGGCACCACCGAGGTCGCGGTGATCTCCCTCGGCGGAATCGTCACTGCCCAGTCGATCCGGGTCGCCGGGGACGAGCTGGACAACGCGATCATCCAGCACATCAAGAAGGAGTACTCCCTCCTCCTCGGTGAGCGCACCGCCGAGCAGATCAAGATCACGATCGGTTCCGCGTACGACCTGGACAAGGACGAGCACACCGAGATCCGCGGCCGGGACCTCGTCTCCGGACTGCCCAAGACGGTCGTCATCTCGGCCGCCGAGGTCCGCAAGGCCATCGAGGAGCCGGTCAACGCGATCGTCGACGCCGTGAAGACGACGCTCGACAAGTGCCCGCCCGAGCTCTCCGGCGACGTGATGGACCGCGGCATCGTCCTCACCGGCGGCGGCGCGCTGCTGCGCGGGCTGGACGAGCGGCTGCGCCGCGAGACGGGCATGCCGATCCACATCGCCGAGGACCCGCTGGACTCGGTGGCGCTCGGATCCGGCAAGTGCGTCGAGGAGTTCGAGGCGTTGCAGCAGGTCCTGGACGCGCAGCCGCGCCGCTGAGCGGTGCGGCCGACAGGCCCCTGACACACCTTCGGTCTGCCGTGCGGGCGCTGCCGCCCCGTACGGCAGATCGTTGATATACAGGCACGAACATTCCTACGAGGAAGGCACGGCCGCCGCACGTGAGGGACACACGAGAGAGCCGGCTGCTCCTGGTGCTGCTGATCGTCATCGCGTTCGCACTGATCACGGTGGACATCCGCGGCGGCGAGGACTCGCCGGTGGACGGCGCCCGGCAGGCCGCCGCGACGGTCTTCGGGCCTGTCGAGAACGGCGTGGCGGCGGCGGTGGACCCGGTGGGCAACGCCATCGGCGCCGTCCGGGACTCCGGGGACCGGCACGACAAGATCGCGGCCCTGCAGAAGGAGAACGCGGAGCTCAAGACGGAGCTCGGCAGCGACGCCCGCACCAACAGCCGGGTCCGCCAGCTCGACGCGATCCTCAAGAACGCGAACGCGGGCCAGTACGGCATCAAGGGCGCCCAGGTCATCGCCATAGGAGCGGCCCAGGGCTTCTCCTGGACGATCACCATCGACGCCGGCTCCAAGGACGGCATCGCCCGCGACATGACCGTGCTCAACGGCGAAGGGCTCGTCGGCCGGGTCACCACCGTCGGCCCGAACACCGCGACCGTACTCCTCGCCAACGACCCGGACTTCACCGTCGGCACGCGGATGGAGAACACCGACGAACTCGGCTTCGCCACCGGCCAGGGCAACAGCCCGCTCTCGGTGCAGTTCCTCAACGGCAAGGCCAAGGTGGCGAAGGGCGACCGGCTCGTCACCTTCGGCTCCAGCAAGGGCAAGCCGTTCGTGCCCGGTGTCCCGGTCGGCGAGGTCGTCCGCGTCGACCCGTCCGGCGGCGACCTCACCCGGACCGTCTACGTCAAGCCGTACGTCGGCTTCACCAAGCTCGACATCGTCGGCATCGTGGTGGAGGCCCCCCGCACGGACCCGCGCGACGCGGTCCTGCCGAAGAAGGCCGCCAAGCCTGCCAAGCCGAAGCCCACCCCGACCGTCACCGTGACCGTCCAGCCCAACGGCGACCTCGTCGACGGCAGCGGCAGGGTCGTCGGCAACATCCACCAGACGCCCGGCGCGACCGCCTCGGGCGAGGCGGCGGCCGGTGCCACCGACGTCGCCGCGCTCCCCGACGCGAACACCGACGCCGACGCGAACGCCAACGCAGACACCGACGCCGCCGCCGACCCCGACGGCCAGGCAGACGACCAGGAGTAGGGCTGAACCCCATGCGCTTGAACCGGACGCTGCTCTCCGTCGCCCTCGTCGTGGTCGCCCTCGTGGTCCAGGTATCCGTGCTCGCACGGCTCCAGCTCCCCGGAGCCGTCCCCGACCTGCTGCTGCTCACCGTCCTCGGACTCGCCTTCGTGTACGGGCACGTCAGCGGCGCGCTGATCGGCTTCGGCGCGGGCATCCTCGCCGACCTGGCCCCGCCCGCCGACCACGCCGCCGGGCGCTACGCCCTGGTGCTCTGCGTCATCGGCTACCTCGCGGGGCTGGTCCGCCCGGAGAACGGGCAGCTCAAGTCGGCCTTCGGCCCCATGGCGTTCGTCGTCGTGGCGGCCGTCGGCACCACCCTGCTGTACGCGCTGGTGGGCGCCCTCGTCGGCGATACCGCGGCCCGGCACGTCGGCCTCGGCAGCCTGGTGTTCACGGCCGCCGTCTACGACCTGCTGCTCGCGCCGTTCGTCGTACCGCTGATCATGGGGCTCGCCAGACGCACCGAGAAGGACCCGGTCTCCGAGTCGGCCGGCGGCGACGTCTCCGCCGGCTGGCTCTCCTCGGGCACCGGCCTGACGATCGGCAACCAGCGCGGCGGACTCCGCGTCAGGGCCGCCCGCAATCGCGCCGCGCGCGCGGGAAGGATCAAGGGGGTCAAGCGACTGTGAGGCCGGACCAGCACCCGAGCACCACCGACGGGGGCGCACCGTGAGCAACATCCCCGAGACCGGCCGGACCCAGCGCGTCCAGATCCGCCTCGTCGTCATCCAGATCCTCGTCTTCTCCCTCCTCCTGACGCTCGGCGGCCGACTCTGGTACCTCCAGATCCGCAACGGCCAGGAGTACACCGACGAGGCGAAGAACAACCACGTCCAGCAGGTCGTGCAGCCCGCCGTCCGGGGCGACATCCTCGACGCGCGCGGCGTACCGCTCGCCGACAACGAGACCCGCCTCGTCGTCTCCGCCAGCCGCACCGAGCTGCTGAAGATGGCGGACGACGGCGACGCCGTCCTCACCCGCCTCGCCGACGTCCTCGACATGAAACCGCAGGACGTCAAGGACAAGGTCCGGCTCTGCGACGCGAAGACCCCCCAGCCCTGCTGGAACGGCTCGCCCTACCAGCCGATCCCGGTCACCGACGAGGCCACCACCCAGCAGGCCCTCCAGATCCGCGAGCGCGCCGAGGACTTCCCCGGCATCACCGCCGAGCCCACCGCCGTACGCCGTTACGCGGCCCCCGGCGGCGCCAACACCGCCCAGGTCCTCGGCTACCTCTCCCCGGTCACCGACGAGGAGATCACCAAGGCCCAGGACACCGAGTCGCCGTACCTCCGCTCCGACCAGGTCGGCCGCTCCGGCCTGGAGCGCACGTACGACAAGGAGCTGCGCGGCAAGGCCGGCGTCACCCGCTACGAGGTCGACAACCTCGGCCGGGTCATCGGGCAGGCCGACAACGACCCGGCCGAGCCCGGATCGTCCGTCGTCACGTCGATAGACGCACGGGTGCAGTCCGTCGCCGAGTACGAGCTCGACAAGGCGATGAAGACGGCCCGCAAGGAGTTCGACAAGAACACCAACGAGAACTACAAGGCCGACTCCGGCGCCGTCGTCGTGATGGAGGCCAAGACCGGCCGGGTCGTCGCGATGGCCTCGCTGCCGGACTACGACCCCAACGCCTGGGTCGGCGGGATCTCCGCCAAGGACTACACGAAGCTCACCACCAAGAAGTCCAACTACCCTCTGCTGAACCGGGCGATCCAGGGCCAGGCGGCCCCCGGCTCCATCTTCAAGGTCGTCTCCTCCACGGCGGCGGTCAACGCCGGGTACCCGTTCGACGGCAACTACCCGTGCCCCAGCTCGTACTCCATCGGCGGCCAGACCTTCAAGAACTTCGAGTCGCAGGGCTACGGCTCCATCACCATCGGCCGCGCCCTGGAGGTCTCCTGCGACACCGTCTACTACGGCATCGCGCACAAGGAGTGGCTGAAGGACGGCGGCACCTCGCCGAAGAAGAACCCCGGCGACTGGTTCTACAAGACCGCGCACCAGTTCGGCCTCGGCAAGGAGACCGGCATCGACCTCCCCAACGAGGTCACCGGCCGCGTCCCCGACCGCCTGTGGAAGGAGAACTTCTTCAAGGCCAACAAGGCCTACTGGTGCAAGGACGGCAAGAAGGACGGCACGTACGCCCAGCAGATCGAGTACGAGAACTGCCGCGAAGGCGACAAGATGCGCGCCGGTGACTCCGTCAACTACTCGATCGGGCAGGGCGACACCCTCGTCACCCCGATCCAGATGGCCACCATCTACGCCGCGATCTCCAACGGCGGCACCCTCTACGACCCCACGGTCGGCAAGGCCATCGTCAGCGGCGACGGGCAGACGGTCCAGGAGATCAAGCCCGTCTCGCACGGCAAGCTTCCGTTCACCGGAGACACGCGCGACAAAATAGACGAAGCCCTCGCGGGTGTCGCGACCCGGGGCAGCGCCGCCTGGCGGTTCGGCGGCTGGCCCCAGGACAAGATCCCGATGCACGCCAAGACGGGTACCGCCGAGGTCTACGGCAAGCAGACGACCTCGTGGTTCGCCACGTACACCAAGGACTACTCGATCGTCATGACGATCTCCCAGGGTGGTACCGGCTCCGGCGCCTCCGGCCCCGCCGTGCGCAACATCTACAACGCCCTCTACGGCCTGGACGCCGAAGGCAAGCAGGACCTCAAGAAGGCCCTGCTGCCCACGCCGCAGAAGACCCTCCCCCGGATCCAGCCCGACGGCACGATCAACGCGCCGAAGGTCAAGCCGTACGACCCCGACGCCAACAAGCCCCTCGGCGAGGGACAGCAGGCGCTCGCCGCGACACTCGGGAGGCGGGACTGATGGCCGGTGGTTTCTCCGTCTCCGGGTACGGCCCCGAGCGGTCCTCCTGGGCCCGGCTCACCGCACGCGACTCCGTCGTGCGGCGGCTCGACTGGCCGTTGCTCGGCTCGGCGCTCGCGCTCTCCTTCATCGGGTCGCTGCTCGTCTACTCGGCGACCCGGGGCCGCAACGGCCTCACCCACGGCGACCCGTACTACTTCCTCTTCCGCCACGCCCTCAACACCGGCATCGGCTTCGGCCTGATGATCGGCACGATCTGGCTCGGCCACCGCACCCTGCGCGGCGCCGTACCGATCCTCTACGCGCTCTCCGTCGTCCTGGTGCTGGCGGTCCTCAGCCCGCTCGGCGCCACGGTCAACGGCGCGCACGCGTGGATCATCATCGGCGGCGGATTCTCGCTCCAGCCCTCCGAGTTCACCAAGATCACCATCATCCTCGGCATGGCGATGCTGCTCGCCTCCCGCGTCGACGCGGGCGACCAGCTCCACCCGGACCACCGGACCGTCGCCAAGGCCCTCGGGGTCGCCGCGATCCCGATGGGCATCGTCATGCTCATGCCCGACCTCGGCTCGGTCATGGTGATGGTCTTCATCGTCCTCGGCGTCCTGCTCGCCTCCGGCGCCTCCAACCGCTGGGTCTTCGGGCTCCTCGGCGCGGGCGCCCTCGGTGCCGTCTCCGTCTGGCAGCTCGGGCTGCTGGACGACTACCAGATCGCCCGGTTCGCCGCCTTCGCCAACCCCGCCCTGGACCCGGCGGGCGTCGGCTACAACACCAACCAGGCGCGCATCGCGATCGGTTCCGGCGGCCTCACCGGCACCGGGCTCTTCCACGGCACCCAGACCACCGGGCAGTTCGTCCCCGAGCAGCAGACCGACTTCGTCTTCACGGTCGCCGGCGAGGAACTGGGCTTCGTGGGCGCCGGGCTGATCATCGTCCTGCTCGGCGTCGTCCTCTGGCGCGCCTGCCGCATCGCCCGCGAGACCACCGAGCTGTACGGCACGATCGTGGCCGCCGGGATCATCGCCTGGTTCGCCTTCCAGGCGTTCGAGAACATCGGAATGACCCTCGGCATCATGCCGGTCGCCGGTCTGCCGCTGCCCTTCGTCTCGTACGGAGGGTCGTCGATGTTCGCCGTCTGGGTCGCGATCGGGCTGCTCCAGTCGATCCGGGTGCAGCGGCCGACGACCGCCTGATCCGAACGGAAGGCCCTACCCGTCCTCCGGCCCGGTGGCAGCAGCCACCGGGCCGGAGTGCTGTCCGGGCCCGTGAATCCACCGGGCCCCGGCGTTAGATTCGGACCATGGCCGACGTGAAGCGCGAGATCGAGCGGAAGTACGAAGCGGCTCCCGGCATCCGGCTGCCCGACCTCACCGGGGTGGCCGGAACGGCCGCGTCCGTGCCCCGCGGGGTGGTGGAACTCGACGCCGTCTACTACGACACCGAGGACTTCCGGCTGGCGGCGGGCTCCGTCACCCTGCGCCGCAGGACCGGCGGCGACGAAGAGGGCTGGCACGTGAAGTTCCCGGTGGCCCCCGGCGTACGCGACGAGATCCGCGCGCCGCTCGCCGACACCCTGCCCGACGAGCTCGCCGGACTGATCCGCTCCCGGGTCCGCGGCCGGCCCGTGGTCCCGGTCGTCCGGCTGTTCTCCTCGCGCGACGTCCACCACCTCGCCGACGCCGAAGGCCGGCTGCTCGCCGAGCTGAGCGTCGACACGGTCCTCGCCGAGCGGCTCACGGCGGACGGCGCCGGAGCCACCGCCGGGTGGACCGAGATCGAGGTCGAGCTGGCCGACGACGGCGACCCCGCCTTCCTGGACGCCGTGGAGGAGCGGTTCGCCGGTGCGGGCGTACGCGCCTCGGCCTCCGACTCCAAGGTGGGCCGCGCGCTCGCCGAGACGGCACCGGGGAAGAAGGAGACCGGGCGTCGGGCGCCGGCGGGCGGGGAGCCCGGCACCGCGGGCGAGCAGGTCCTCGCCCACGTGCGCCGTCAGATCGGGACGATCGTCACCCTCGACCCCGCCGTCCGCCGCGACCTGCCCGACGCGGTGCACCGGATGCGGGTCGCCACCCGGCGGCTGCGCAGCGCCTTCAAGACGTACCGGAAGGTCCTCGACCGGGCCGTCACCGACCAGCTGGGCGCCGAACTGAAGTGGCTCGCCGCCGAACTCGGCACCGGCCGGGACCACGAGGTCCTGGAGGCGCGGCTGTCCGACCGCGTCGACGCGGTGGAACCCACCCTGCTGCTGGGGCCCGTGCGGGGCAGGCTGGAGCGGTGGGGGGCCGCGGAACGCGCCGCCGCCCGCCGCCGGATCCTCGTGGCGCTCGACAGCGAGCGCCACCTCGCGCTGCTCGACAGCCTCGACGCGCTGCTCGCCGGCCCGCCACTGCTGCCCGCGGCCGGCGAGGACGCCGCCGGGACGCTCGCCCGAGCGGTGCTGAAGGACCACGACCGGCTCGCCGCCCGGGTCCGCCACGCCCTCGACCTGCCGCCGGGCCACGACCGCGACCTCGCGATGCACGAGGCCCGCAAGGCGGCCAAGCGCACCCGGTACGCCGCCGAGGCCGCGCGCCCCGCCCTCGGCAAGCCCGCCAAACGGCTCGCCGAACGGGTCAAGGCCGTCCAGAGTCTGCTCGGCGACCACCAGGACGGCGTGGTCGCCCGCGCCGCCCTGCGCGCCATGGCCGTGCACGCCCATGGAGCCGGCGAGTCCGCTTTCACCTGGGGAGTTCTGTACGGCCGCGAGGAGGCGACGGCCGCCCGGCTGGAGGACGAGCTGCCCCGCGTGTGGGACCGCGCGTCCGGGGCCCGGCTGCGGGCGGCGCTGAAGAGGTGAACAGCGGGGTACGCTGGATGGTCACCCCTGCCAGCTCACGAAGGTTCGCGAGATGTCTGCCGAGTCGGTCTTCCCACAGCTCGAAGCTCTGCTCCCGCATGTGCAGAAGCCCATCCAGTACGTCGGCGGTGAGCTGAACTCCACCGTCAAGCCGTGGGACGAATGCGACGTCCGCTGGGCGCTCATGTACCCCGACGCGTACGAGGTCGGTCTGCCCAACCAGGGCGTCATGATCCTCTACGAGGTGCTCAACGAGCGCGAAGGGGTCCTCGCCGAACGCACGTACAGCGTCTGGCCGGACCTCGAAGAGCTGATGCGCGAGCACAAGGTGCCGCAGTTCACCGTGGACAGCCACCGGCCCGTCGGCGCGTTCGACGTCTTCGGGCTGAGCTTCTCCACCGAGCTCGGCTACACCAACATGCTCACCGCCCTGGACCTGGCGGGCATCCCGCTGGAGTCCAAGGACCGCACGATGGACGACCCGATCGTGCTCGCGGGCGGCCACGCCGCGTTCAACCCCGAGCCCATCGCCGACTTCATCGACTGCGCGGTCATCGGCGACGGCGAGCAGGCGGTCCTGGAGATCACCGAGATCATCCGCGCCTGGAAGGCCGAGGGCCGGCCCGGCGGCCGCGACGAGGTGCTTTTCCGCCTCGCCCGTACCGGTGGCGTCTACGTCCCGCGCTTCTACGACGTCGAGTACCTACCCGACGGCCGCATCGCCCGTGTGGTGCCCAACAAGTCGGGCGTGCCGTGGCGTGTGTCCAAGCACACGGTCATGGACCTCGACGAGTGGCCCTACCCGAAGCAGCCGCTGGTCCCGCTCGCCGAGACCGTCCACGAGCGGATGTCCGTCGAGATCTTCCGCGGCTGCACCCGCGGCTGCCGTTTCTGCCAGGCCGGCATGATCACGCGCCCCGTGCGGGAGCGAAGCATCACCGGCATCGGCGAGATGGTCGACCGCGGTCTGAAGGCCACCGGCTTCGAGGAGGTCGGCCTGCTCTCGCTCTCCTCCGCCGACCACTCCGAGATCGGCGAGATCGCCAAGGGCCTCGCCGACCGGTACACCGAGGACAAGATCGGCCTCTCGCTGCCGTCCACCCGCGTCGACGCGTTCAACGTGGACCTCGCCAACGAGCTGACCCGCAACGGCCGCCGGTCCGGTCTCACCTTCGCCCCCGAGGGCGGCTCCGAGCGCATGCGCAAGGTCATCAACAAGATGGTCTCGGAGGAGGACCTGATCCGCACGGTCTCCACCGCGTACGGCAACGGCTGGCGCCAGGTGAAGCTGTACTTCATGTGCGGCCTGCCCACCGAGACCGACGAGGACGTCCTCCAGATCGGCGACATGGCGGTCAACGTGATCGCCAAGGGCCGGGAGGTCTCCGGCCAGAACGACATCCGCTGCACCGTCTCCATCGGCGGATTCGTCCCCAAGCCGCACACCCCGTTCCAGTGGGCGCCGCAGCTGAGCGCCGAGGAGACCGACGCGCGGCTCGCCAAGCTCCGCGACAAGATCCGCGGCGACAAGAAGTACGGCCGCTCCATCGGCTTCCGCTACCACGACGGCAAGCCCGGCATCGTCGAGGGCCTGCTCTCGCGCGGTGACCGCCGCGTCGGCTCGGTCATCCGCGCGGTGTACGAGGACGGCGGCCGGTTCGACGGCTGGCGCGAGCACTTCAGCTACGACCGCTGGATGGCCTGCGCCGACAAGACGCTGCCCGGCTTCGGCCTCGACGTCGACTGGTACACCACCCGCGAGCGCACCTACGAGGAGGTCCTGCCCTGGGACCACCTCGACTCCGGCCTGGACAAGGACTGGCTCTGGGAGGACTGGCAGGACTCGCTCGACGAGACCGAGGTCGAGGACTGCCGCTGGACCCCCTGCTTCGACTGCGGCGTCTGCCCCCAGCTCGACCTGGACATCCAGATCGGCCCCACCGGCAAGAAGCTGCTGCCGCTCACCGTGGTGAAGTGACCGGCGCGCCGGTCGGCGTACCAAGCGTGTGACAAAGGCCCGTCCCCGGGATCCCCCGGGGCGGGCCTTTTGCATGATGAACCCCATGGACGGCGAGAACGAGCACGGCACCCGGGTCGTACGGCAGCGGCCGGGGTACGGCAGGCACCAGGCGCCCGCGGGGTACGAGCCCGGCGACGGCTGCCTCGTCGAACTCGTCCGCATCCCGGTCCGGATCGTCGCGGTGCTCGTCGTGCTGCCGGTGCGCGTCGTGTGGGACCTGCTCGCCGTGACCCTGCGTGGCCTGGACCGGGTGGTGCTGCGGCCGCTGGGCCGTGGCGTCGCCCGGGTGTGGCGCCACCTGGTCGTCCGCCCGGTCGCCTGGGCGTGGACGTACCTCGTGGTCGTCCCGCTCGGGTGGCTGTACCGCGCGGTGCTCGCCCCGGTCGGCCGCGCGCTGGTGCTGGTGGCCTGGGCGCTGACGGTGTGGCCGGTGGTCTCCCTCTGGCGGTACGTGCTGGTCCCACTCGTCCGGTACGGCGTCCTCGTCCCGTGCCGTTGGCTGTACGCGGCCGTCCTCACCCCGGCAGGACACGGGCTGCGGGGCCTGTACCGCGCCCTGCTGATCCCGCTGGGGCACGGGCTCCTCGCCGTACTGCGGTGGCTCGGCCTCGCGCTCTTCGTCCGGCCCTTCGTCGGCCTCTGGCGGTACGTCCTCACCCCCCTCGGCCTCGCCGTCGCCTGGCTGGCGCACATCCTGCTGGTGGTGCCGGTGGTCTGGCTCTGGCGGTCGGTGCTCACCCCGCTCGGGCGGGGCACGCTCCGGCTCCTCCGTGCGGTGGGGGCCGGGCTCGTGTGGTGCCTGCGGATGCTGGTCGCCGTCCCCGTCGCCTGGCTCTGGCGGCGTGTCCTCCTCCCTGTGCTGCGGGAGACCGGTGCGGCGCTCGTGGTGGCCTGGCGGATCACCGGAATGATCAGCCGGGCGCTCGGGCGGGCCCTGGCGTGGCTGCTCCGCACCCTCCTCGTCGCGCCCCTGGCCTGGAGCTACCGCACCCTCTGCACCCCGGTCGGGCACGCCGTACGGGACTGGGTGTGGAAGCCCGCCCGTATCGCCGCCGCCGCGACCGGACGTGCCGTGCGCGGCACGCTGCGTACGGCACGCGACGCCGTACGCCAGGCCCGCCGCGACGCATGGCGCGCGTTCACCGGCCGGCCGGTGAACGGCCGGCCGGCGAACCCGGAGGTCGGCGGACCCGGGAGGGTTACTGCGCGTACTCTGGGTGAGGAGCACCATGCGACACCCGTGCACGGCGTGGCGCCCGCACCCGAGATCTCCCCGCCCGGCGGAACCACAGGCCGGAGGGGGTGAGCCGGAGCGGGCCCCCCGTGACGACCTGTACTTCGTGGGCGGCGCGCCACCGCGCCCGCCCCGCACCGAGGAGAAGAACCACTGGGCAAGCGACAGCCCGAAGGCCCGCCGCCCGCACCGGCGGTGCAGCGCATCCGACTGCGCTACACCAAGCGCGGCCGCCTCCGGTTCACCAGCCACCGAGACTTCCAGCGTGCCTTCGAGCGGGCCCTGCGCCGCTCCGAGGTACCCATGGCCTACTCAGCGGGCTTCACCCCGCACCCCAAGGTCTCGTACGCCAACGCGGCTCCGACCGGCACCGGCAGCGAAGCCGAGTTCCTGGAGATCGCGCTCACCGAGCACCGCGACCCGAAGGTCCTGCAGGACCTCCTCAACACGTCCCTCCCGGACGGCCTCGACATCACCGACGCCGTGGAGGCCCGGACCTCCGGGCTCGCCGACCGGCTGACCGCCTCCATCTGGGAGATGCGCCTGGACGGGGTCACCGTCAAGGACGCCGAACAGGCCGTGGCCGCCTTCCTCGCCGCCGAAACGGTCGAGGTCCAGCGCCGGGCGAAGAACGGTATGCGTACCTTCGACGCCCGCGAGGCCGTGGTCGGTCTTGAGGCCCTCGATCCACGAGCCGATGGGTCCGTGGACACCGCCTGTGCGATACTGCGCCTGGTAGTGCGGCACATGACACCCGCCGTACGACCCGACGACGTCCTGTCCGGTCTCCGAGCTGTGGCCGACCTGGCGCCGCCGGTCCCCGTAGCGGTGACCAGGCTGGCGCAGGGGCTCTTCGACGAGGAGTCCGGCACGGTGACCGACCCGCTCGCGCCCGACCGCGACGCACCCCCGGCCGTCCCCGCGACGGCCCCCGGGAGTGTCGCGACGGCGCCTGAAGGTTCGGGTTCCGCGTAAGGCGGTCGTTGTAGCGCGGCCCCCGGGAAGGCACCGGGGTCGGGCCGCGCACTGACCAGAAGACTTTCGCCAGGCCGTACGCACACCGCGTAGGGAACCGGCGAGCCAGACATCAGCTCCCGTGCGGCGCCCGCGCCCCGGACAGCGGGGTCGCGCACCACGCGACCAGCCCGCCGGACCGGACCAGCGCGGCGCCCGGGAGCGCGACGGGAGAACCGCCCGCATGCTTGAGCCGACCGAATCCGGCACGACCGGAAACAACGAAGACAACACCCCCGGGGACAAGCTGCCGCCGCGCCGCAGGCGCCGCGCCGCTTCCCGCCCCGCCGGCCCGCCGTCCGGCGGAGCCGCGAAGACGCAGGACGAGACGCCGGCCGTCGAGTCCGCTCCGGTGGCCGAGGCCGTCGTGGAGCAGGCCGTCGCTGAGGAGCCCGTGGCCGAGGCGCCGCGTGGCCGTCGTCGCGCGGTGCGCAAGGCGACGTCCCCGGCCGGTGCGCCGCAGGCCGTCGTGGAGGCCACTCCGGTGGTGGAGCCGGTCGAGGAGCAGGCCGCCGAGGAGCCGGTGGAGGCTCCGGCGCCGCGTGCCCGCCGTCGTGCGGTCCGTAAGGCGACGGCCCCGGCCGGTGCGCCGCAGGCCGCCGACACCACGGCTGCCGCCGAGGAGATCGTGGTCGAGTCCGCTCCGGTGGCCGAGGCCGTCGTGGAGCAGGCCGTCGCTGAGGAGCCCGTGGTCGAGGCGCCGCGTGGCCGTCGTCGCGCGGTGCGCAAGGCGACCGCTCCGGCCGGTGCGCCGCAGGCAGCCGTGGAGACCGCTCCGGCCGTCGAGACCGCCCCGGTGGCCGAGGCCGCCGAGGAGCCGGTGGAGGCTCCGGCGCCGCGTGCCCGCCGTCGTGCGGTCCGTAAGGCGACGGCCCCGGCCGGTGCGCCGCAGGCCGCCGACACCACGGCAGCCGCCGAGGAGATCGTGGTCGAGTCCGCTCCGGTGGCCGAGGCCGTCGTGGAGCAGGCCGTTGCTGAGGAGCCCGTGGTCGAGGCGCCGCGTGGCCGTCGTCGCGCGGTGCGCAAGGCGACCTCGCCGGCCGGTGCGCCGCAGGCCGCCGCGCCCGCTGTCGAGCCCGCCGAGCCGGTCGGCGAAGCCCTGCCCGAGGCCGTCGCCGAGGAGCTCGCCGCCGAGCCCGAGGAGGTAGCGGAGTCCGCGCCGCGCGGCCGTCAGCGCCGCCGCGCCACCGCCCCGGCCGGCCGCCCCGAATTCACCGCCACCGAGGAGCCCGTCCGCCGCGGACGACGCGCCACCCGCCCGGCCGTGGCCGTCTTCCAGGCGCCGGTCTTCTCCGAGCCCATGTTCCAGACGCCGGAGACCGCGGCCGCCGCGGCCGCCGCCGCTCCGCCGTACGTGGAGCCGGAGGACGAGGAAGAGACCGAGGACACCCAGCAGGCCGTCGAGGCGCCCGCGCCCGCCGAGCCCGCCGGGCAGACCCCGCGCCGCCGTCGCCGCCGTCGCGGCGAGGCCCCCGAGGCCCCCGAGGCCGAGCAGGCCGTCGCGCCCTCCGAGCCGGAGGCCGAGCCCGAGGCCGAGGCCGAGGACGTGAGCGAGCCGGAGGCGGAGCACGAGGCCGCCGACGACAACGAGTACGGCGACCGCCCGTCGCGCCGCCGCCGCCGCGGTGGCCGCCGCCGCCGTCGCGGTGACGCCGGTGACGGCGACGAGGGTTACGAGACGGAGCACTCCGCCCCGTCCGACACCGCCGCCGACCGCGCCGACGAGCAGCAGCCCGCAGTCGCGCACGACGACGACAGCGACCACGACGAGGACGATGAGCGCCACGACTCGGCCGGCGGCTCCAGCAGCAGCCGTCGCCGCCGTCGCCGTCGCCGTCGCAGCGGTGACGCGGTCGACAACGGCACCGACAACGGAGCCCACGGCTCCGGCTCCGACGACCCGGAGCGTACGGTCGTCAAGGTCCGCGAACCGCGTGAGCGCCGCAGCCGCGAGTCGGCCGACCGCGAGCCCGGCACCGGCTTCGACGAGGTCCAGTCCATCAAGGGCTCGACCCGCATGGAGGCGAAGAAGCAGCGCCGCCGCGAGGGCCGCGAGCAGGGCCGCCGCCGCGTCCCGATCATCACCGAGGCCGAGTTCCTGGCCCGCCGCGAGGCCGTCGAGCGGGTCATGGTCGTCCGCCAGAGCGGCGAGCGCACCCAGATCGGCGTCCTCGAGGACAACGTGCTCGTCGAGCACTACGTCAACAAGGAGCAGGCCACCAGCTACGTCGGCAACGTCTACCTGGGCAAGGTCCAGAACGTGCTGCCGTCGATGGAGGCCGCGTTCGTCGACATCGGCAAGGGCCGCAACGCCGTGCTGTACGCCGGTGAGGTCAACTTCGAGGCGCTCGGCATGGCCCACGGGCCGCGCCGCATCGAGACCGCCCTCAAGTCCGGCCAGTCGGTGCTCGTCCAGGTGACGAAGGACCCGATCGGCCACAAGGGCGCCCGCCTGACCAGCCAGGTCTCCCTGCCCGGCCGCTACCTCGTCTACGTGCCCGAGGGCTCGATGACCGGGATCAGCCGCAAGCTCCCGGACACCGAGCGCGCCCGGCTGAAGACCATCCTCAAGAAGATCGTCCCCGAGGACGCGGGCGTCATCGTGCGCACCGCCGCCGAGGGCGCGAGCGAGGACGAGCTCCGCCGTGACGTCGAGCGCCTCCAGGGCCAGTGGGAGGAGATCCAGCGGAAGTCGCGTGCCACCGGCAGCTCCAACGCGCCGACGCTGCTCTACGGCGAGCCGGACATGACCGTCCGGGTCGTCCGCGACATCTTCAACGAGGACTTCTCCAAGGTCATCGTGAGCGGCGGCGACGCCTGGGAGACGATCCACGGATACGTCTCGCAGGTCGCCCCCGACCTGACGGACCGGCTGTCGCGGTGGACCTCCGAGGTCGACATCTTCGCGACGTACCGCATCGACGAGCAGCTGATGAAGGCGCTGGACCGCAAGGTCTACCTGCCCAGCGGCGGCTCGCTGGTGATCGACAAGACCGAGGCGATGGTCGTCGTCGACGTCAACACCGGCAAGTTCACCGGTCAGGGCGGCAACCTCGAAGAGACCGTCACCAAGAACAACCTGGAGGCGGCCGAGGAGATCGTGCGTCAGCTGCGGCTGCGCGACCTCGGTGGCATCGTCGTCGTCGACTTCATCGACATGGTGCTGGAGTCCAACCGCGACCTGGTGCTCCGGCGCCTGCTGGAGTGCCTGGGACGCGACCGTACGAAGCACCAGGTCGCCGAGGTGACCTCGCTGGGGCTCGTCCAGATGACCCGCAAGCGGGTCGGCCAGGGCCTGCTGGAGTCGTTCTCCGAGACCTGCGTCCACTGCAACGGGCGCGGCGTGATCGTGCACATGGAGCAGCCGACGACGTCCGGTGGCGGCGGTGGCGGCAAGCGGTCCAAGAAGCGCGGCCGCGGCGCGGACCAGGACCACGGTCACGAGGACCACGGTCACGAGCAGGACCACGGCCACGAGCACGAGCACGAGTCCCTGGCGGAGGTCGCCGCCGAGGTGGCCGAGCCGGTGGCGCTGCCGGAGCCGGAGTTCGTCCCGGACGAGGAGCTGTACAGCAGCCCCGCCGAGGCGGAGGCGGCTGCTTCGCGCGGCCGTGGACGCCGCCGGGCGACCCGCAAGGTGTCGGCCCCGGCCGGCGCTCCCAAGGCCGCCGGCCCGGCGCCGGTCGTCGAGGAGAAGCCGGTCGCCGAGGAGAAGCCGGCCGAGGTCGTGGAGCCGGAGCCCGTCGTGGAGCCGGAGCCGGTGGTGGAGACTCCGGTGGCCCCCGAGCCCGAGGCCGCGCCCCAGGGCCGTACGCGCCGCAGGGCGACCCGTAAGGCGACCTCTCCGGCGGGTTCGCCGAAGCAGGCCGCCCCGGCGGAGCCGGTGACCCCGGTCGAGCCCACCGCCGAGCCGGTGGCCGTCGAGGACCCGGTCGTGGAGGCGCCCGCCCCGGTCGCCGAAGCGCCGGCCGAGGCCCCCGAGGCGGCGGCTCCGCCGCGGGCCCGCCGTCGGGCGACCCGGAAGGCGACCGCTCCGGCGGGCTGGCCGTCCGGTGCCGAGGAGGCCGAGATCGTCGTCGTGACGGGTGCGCCCGCCGTGGCCGACGAGGTCGCCGAGGCTCCCGTCGCCGAGTCCGGTGACGCGGCCGAGACCGAGGAGGCCGCGCCCGCCAAGAAGGCGGCGGCGCGCAAGACGGCCAAGAAGGCCCCGGCGAAGAAGGCGGCCCCGGCCAAGAAGGCGGCGGCTGCCAAGAAGACGACGACGGCGGCGAAGAAGACGACGACCGCGAAGAAGACGACGACGGCGGCCAAGAAGGCGCCGGCGAAGCGGGCGACGAAGAAGGCCGTCGCAGCTGAGCAGGCGTCGGCCGGTTCGTCCGAGGAGTGACCGCGGGCTGACCCCGTACCACCCAACCGGTGGGCCGTTCTCCCCGACGCGGGGAAGCGGCCCACCGGTGCGTGGGGGGCGGCCGTACGCCGTTCCCGGCGCCGGGAACGGCGGGAGCATGGTGTGGTGCCCGCCCTCGCCGGGCGGCACCGATGGCATTCGGTTCATGAGGGGGACTCATGTGTGGGGGGACAAGGAAATGCTGAAGGTCAGTGTCGTGGTGCCCGTGTACAACGCGGGGCCGTACATCGAGCGCTGTGCGCCGTCTCTGCTCGGACAGAGCCTGCGCGAGGACGAGTACGAGATCGTCTACGTGGACGACGGATCGACCGACGGTTCGGCCGAGGTACTCGACCGGCTCGCCGCCGAGCACCCCCGAATACGGGTGCACCACCAGGAGAACTCGGGCTGGCCGGGCAAGCCGCGCAACGTCGGCATGGCCATGGCACGCGGCGAGTACATACAGCTCGTCGACCAGGACGACCGGCTGGCCCCCGAGGCACTGGAACGCCTGTACGCCATGGGCAGCCGCAACGGCTCCGACATCGTGCTCGGCAAGATGGCCGGCTCCATGGTCGGCCCCTCGCCCGTCTTCCGCCGCAACCGCGAACGCTGCACGGTGGAGGACGCGCCGCTGATCGAGACGCTCACGGCGCACCGGATGTTCCGCCGCGCGTTCCTGGAGGAGTCCGGACTCCGCTTCCCCGAGGGGTACTGGCGCATGGAGGACCTGCTCTTCATGGTCCGCGCCTACCCCCGGGCCAAGGTCGTCTCGATACTCGCCGACTACCCCTGCTACCTCTGGGACCGCAGGGAGGACGGCGGAAACAACAGCGAGGCCGAGTTCGACCTCGCCGACAACTTCCGCCGGCTGCGCACGATCATCGAGGCACTGGCCGAAGCCACCGAACCCGGGGAGCTCCAGGACCGACTGCTGCGCCGCCTGTACCGCGTCGAGCTGATGCGGACGGTGTCCGAGCCCTTCATCGTCGACGCGGAGGAGGAGGAACGCCGGGAAGCCTACGAGCTGACGCGCCCGCTGGCAGTCGAATGCTTCCCGCCCGGGGTGACCGCGGGCATGCCGGCGGTGCAGCGGCTGCGCGCGACCCTCCTGGCGGAGGACCGTCCCGAGGCCCTTCGGGAAGTGGCCCGGCGGGTTCGCGAGGTCAGGCCCCGCATCGAGGTCGGGGCGGCCGAGCAGGACGCCGCCGGGCGGCTGTCGTTGCGCATCCGAGCCACCCTCCAGCACACCGGCGTCGACCCGCTGGCCCTCACCGGCCCGCTGGCCCTCGCCGGGACGGAGGCCGACGGGTACGTGCTCGACCCCGCGTTCACCGAGGGCATCGAGGGGGCCGAGGGAGCCGGTGGCCTGCCCGTCCCCGACCCGCTCTCCTACGCGAACGGCGAGGTGCTCGTCCACGACCTCAGCCGCAACGTCTGGTGGCACGCCGAGGACACCTTCCGGCCGCGGGTCGAGAGCCTGGAGGACGGGCGGAGCCACGTGGTGGTCGAGGGCGGAGCCGTGCTCGACCCGCTGACCCTGGCGGGCGGTGAACCGCTCCGGCCCGGCACCTACGAGGTGTGGCTCGGGGTCCAGGTGCTGGGTGTCGGCCGCCGCCCCCGGCTCACCCCGGCCGACACCGCCCAGAGGGTGGCGTTCGGCGCGGTCCCGCTGGGCGGTACCGGACGCACCGTGCGCGCGGACTGGTCGGGCAGGGGCGGCCAGCTGAGGCTCGTCGTCACGAAGCCCAAGCCCGCTCCGAAGCCGGTCGCGGTCAAGCCGCCGCCGACCGGGCTGCGCCGGATCTACCGCGGTGCGCTGCGACGGCTGCCCCCCGGGCCGCGCAAGGCCGTACGCAGGTACGCCGCGGCGGTCCGGCGCCGGCTGCCGGGACGGCGCTGAGGCCGGGGCGAGACCGCCGTACCGGGCCTCGTCCGGGCAGGGACAGCCGGGCGGGGCCGACCGGCACGGCCCGGGAGCCCGTGCCGGGGGCGGTTTGACCCGTCGGGCAGTGGCCCCGTAGCCTTGACCCTCGGCGTGTTTGTCTGTGCGCCTACCCCTGAGCACATCCCTCCCGGCGCGGTTCCGCGCCAGGAGAGGCCGCTCATCCTTCCGGATCGTCCCGGGCCCCGGCCCGTGCGAGCGGCTGGCATCAGGGGATCCGTTCCGAGCGAGAGAGAGATCCGCGTGTACGCCATCGTGCGCAGCGGTGGCCGCCAGCACAAGGTTGCTGTCGGTGACATCGTTGAGGTTGACAAGATTTCCACTGCCAAGGTTGGCGACACGGTCGAGCTCTCGACCCTGCTCGTTGTCGACGGTGACGCCGTGACCAGCGACCCGTGGGTCCTGGCCGGCATCAAGGTCCAGGCCGAGGTCGTGGACCACCACAAGGGTGCGAAGATCGACATCCTTCGCTACAAGAACAAGACCGGCTACCGCCGTCGCCAGGGTCACCGTCAGCAGTACACGGCGATCAAGGTCACCGGTATCCCCGCGGCTGCGAAGTAAGGGACTGAGACATGGCACACAAGAAGGGCGCATCGTCCACTCGGAACGGGCGCGATTCCAATGCTCAGCGGCTCGGCGTGAAGCGCTTCGGCGGTCAGGCCGTCAACGCCGGTGAGATCCTGGTCCGCCAGCGCGGCACCCACTTCCACCCGGGCACGGGCGTCGGCCGTGGCGGCGACGACACGCTGTTCGCGCTGACCGCCGGTGCGGTGGAGTTCGGTACGCACCGCGGCCGCAAGGTCGTCAACATCGTTCCCGTCGCCGCCTGATCTTCCGGCGAGCACGGTAACGACGCAACACCTTCCGAGGGCGGATCTCAGCTTTCCCGGTCGACGGGGAAGCGGGTCCGCCCTCGGCGTGTTACATCAGAGACAGATCCGTAGATAGCAGTACCTGGAGGCACCCACCATGACCACCTTCGTGGACCGCGTCGAGCTCCATGCCGCCGCGGGTAACGGAGGCCACGGCTGTGCCTCCGTCCACCGTGAGAAGTTCAAGCCCCTCGGCGGACCCGACGGCGGCAACGGCGGACGCGGCGGCGACGTGATCCTCGTCGTCGAGCAGTCCGTGACCACGCTGCTGGACTACCACCACCACCCCCACCGCAAGGCCACCAACGGCCAGCCCGGCGCGGGCGACAACCGTTCGGGCAAGGACGGCCAGGACCTGGTCCTGCCCGTGCCGGACGGCACCGTCGTCCTCGACAAGGACGGCAACGTCCTCGCCGACCTCGTCGGCCAGGGCACCACGTTCGTCGCCGGACAGGGCGGCCGCGGCGGCCTCGGCAACGCCGCGCTCTCCTCGGCCCGCCGCAAGGCCCCCGGCTTCGCGCTGCTCGGCGAGCCGGGCGAGGACCGCGACATCGTCCTGGAGCTGAAGACCGTCGCCGACGTGGCGCTGGTCGGCTACCCGAGCGCGGGCAAGTCCTCGCTGATCTCGGTCCTCTCGGCGGCCAAGCCGAAGATCGCGGACTACCCGTTCACGACGCTCGTCCCCAACCTCGGTGTCGTCACCGCCGGTTCGAACGTCTACACCATCGCCGACGTCCCTGGCCTCATCCCCGGCGCCAGCCAGGGCCGCGGGCTGGGCCTGGAGTTCCTCCGCCACGTCGAGCGCTGCTCGGTGCTCGTGCACGTACTGGACACGGCGACGCTGGAGTCCGACCGCGACCCCGTCTCCGACCTCGACATCATCGAGGAGGAGCTGCGCCAGTACGGCGGCCTGGAGGACCGGCCCCGCATCGTCGTCCTCAACAAGGTCGACATCCCGGACGGCCAGGACCTGGCCGACATGATCCGCCCGGAGCTGGAGGAGCGCGGCTACCGCGTCTTCGAGGTCTCCGCCGTCGCGCACAAGGGGCTCAACGACCTCTCGTACGCACTGGCCGGGATCGTCGCCGAGGCGCGTGCCGCCAAGCCGAAGGAGGAGGCGACCCGGGTCGTCATCCGCCCGAAGGCCGTCGACGACACCGGGTTCACCGTGGCCGTCGACGAAGAGGGCATCTACCGGGTGCGCGGCGACAAGCCCGAGCGCTGGGTGCGTCAGACCGACTTCAACAACGACGAGGCCGTCGGTTACCTCGCGGACCGCCTGAACCGTCTCGGCGTCGAGGACGCCCTGATGAAGGCCGGCGCCCGCGCCGGTGACGGCGTGGCGATCGGCCCCGAGGAGAACGCGGTCGTCTTCGACTGGGAGCCGACGATGATGGCCGGCGCCGAGATGCTCGGCCGACGCGGCGAGGACCACCGCCTGGAGGCCCCGCGCCCCGCCGCCCAGCGCCGCCGGGACCGCGACGCCGAGCGGGACGACGCGCAGAAGGAGTACGACGAGTTCGACCCCTTCTAAAGGGAGCCGTTCCACGTGAGGAGCACCGGGCGCGTGACGCCCGGTGCGGGCCTCTCCGCCGGACACCGCAGCAGGGCCCCCGGGCCCGCGCGGTCGCCGGGGGAGGGGCCCTCGGGCGTTCCGGGCGGTGTCCCGGCGGGGCGGCACGGCGGTGCCGCGGTGCGGAACCGGTGGGGGCCGGCGCCCCCGAACGGGTGAGGCCGGGAGGTGTGTGTCGGCCGGTCGGGTGAAACGAAACGGCCGTCCGCGCCGCTCAGCCGGGACATCGGCCGCTCAACCGTGTGGTGTCGGTCACCTGCTCGTGCGGCACTTTCGCAGGTAACGGCCCTGTTCACACGGGAACGGCGGGTGTCGTGGGGGCGGCCCGCACTCGACGTCCACCTTGCGAGATGGTAACGGAGAGTGCAACCATCGGGGGGTTCCCGAGCCCTCGCAAGGTAGGTCGTCTGTGTCTGTGCAGCACATAGCCCAAGCCCGTACCACAGCAGTCGTGCTCGCCGGGGGTACCGGTCAGCGCGTGGGACTGTCCATCCCCAAGCAGCTGCTGAAGATCGCAGGCAAGGCTGTCATCGAGCACACCCTGTCGATCTTCCAGCAGTCCGAGTCGATCGACGACATCATCGTGCTGATGGCGCCCGGCTATGTCGCCGACGTCGAGAAGATCGTCGCGAAGGCCGGCCTGACCAAGGTGGTCAAGGTCATCGAGGGCGGGACGACGCGCAACGAGACCACCGAGCGGGCCATCTCCGTCCTCGGCGAGGGCCTGGCGGAGGGCGAGGACCGCAACGTCCTCTTCCACGACGCCGTGCGCCCCCTGCTGTCGCAGCGCGTCATCACGGACTGCGTGGACGCCCTCGGCCGGTACGAGGCGGTGGACGTCGCCATCCCGTCCGCGGACACGATCATCGTGACCCGTACGCACGGCGGTGACGGCGAGTTCATCACCGAGGTCCCCGACCGCTCCCGCCTGCGCCGGGGCCAGACGCCGCAGGCGTTCAAGCTCTCCACCATCCGCAGGGCGTACGAGGTCGCGGCCGGCGACCCGAACTTCCAGGCGACCGACGACTGCTCGGTGGTCCTGAAGTACCTGCCCGACGTGCCGATCTACGTCGTCGCGGGCGACGAGTACAACATGAAGGTGACCCAGCCGGTCGACGTCTTCATCGCGGACAAGCTCTTCCAGCTGGCCTCCACGGCCGTGCCGTCGCCCGCCGACGACGCGGCCTACCGGGAGGCGCTGACCGGGAAGACCATGGTCGTCTTCGGCGGCTCCTACGGCATCGGCGCGGACATCGCCGCCCTCGCTGAGTCGTTCGGCGCCAAGGTCTACGCGCTCGGCCGGTCCACCACGGGGACCCACGTGGAGAACCCGGAGCACATCGACGACGCGCTCTCCAAGGCGTACGCCGAGACCGGCCGGGTCGACTACGTCGTCAACACCGCCGGGGTGCTGCGGATCGGCAAGCTCGCCGAGACGGACAACGCGACGATCCAGGAAGCCCTGAACGTCAACTACCTCGCGCCGGTCCAGATCGCCCGGGCCTCGCACAAGTTCCTCGCCGAGTCCAAGGGACAGCTGCTCCTCTACACCTCCAGCAGCTACACCCGGGGACGTGCCGAGTACAGCCTGTACTCCTCCACCAAGGCCGCCATGGTCAATCTCACCCAGGCGCTCTCGGACGAGTGGGCCGGTGACGGAGTGCGTGTGAACTGCGTGAACCCGGAGCGCACCGCCACCCCGATGCGTACGAAGGCCTTCGGCGACGAGCCCGCGGGGTCGCTGCTCTCCTCCGAGGCGGTCGCCCGGACCTCCCTCGACGTGCTGCTCTCCGAGATGACCGGGCACGTCATCGACGTCCGGCAGCAGGACCCGACCCGGGGGGCCTCCGAGGCGTCGGGCTTCGAGCAGGCGCTGGCCGCGGTCCTGGACCGACAGGCCGATGTGTAATACTGCTTGACAATCCACCATTCGGACCCCTGTCGTTCACTTCGCGTGAACGGCAGGGGTCCGAATTCGTGAAGCTAATTCTGCACAATTCCCCCGCAAGGTATAAGTCGGAACCCTCGGGAGCGGTACTTCGTGTTTTCGAAAGCCATTCGCGTGGCGAGAGTGGGCAGCGGTTCTGAGCTCGCCGCCGCAATTCTCCTGGCCCTGGGATTCCCGTGCGTCATGCTCGCGGCGATACTCCCCAATATCTGGCTGTTCTCCGCGGCGGTCCTCGTCACATATCTGGCCGACCGTTATCTGCACCACTGCGGCAGTTATCTCGTCAATCGTCTCGCCGCCGTCCGGGCCGGTCTGTCGATTCGTTTCCTCGTGCGTGAGCTGCTGCTGATCCTGCTCATGTCGCGCATGGGATACGGCGAGGGGGCGTTCTTCTACACGACGGTCGCCTGTCTCCTGGCGTTCTACGGTCTCCAGGCACCACAGAGCGCGATGGTGACCCTCATCCGGCTCCGCCGCAAGCTGCCGGTGGTCACCCGGAACATCGACCTCGGCCCCGTCGGGATAGGGGACGCGCCGCCGCGTCTGCTGATGAGCCGCCCCGCCGAGAAGATGCTCCACTTCGACGTGTTCGCCATGGTGGGCGTGGTGGCCGCGATCCAGAGCGGCACCGACGCGCTCGCCTACGCCGGCCTCGGGCTGACGCTCTTCCTCGCGGTGGTCTACATCCTCGCGCTGCTGCCGTACGTGCGGCCCAGCCGTCTCGTGCCGCCGGAGGCCAAGGTCCTGGCGGCCGTCGACGCGTGGCTGCAGGAGTACAAGCCGACCGTCATCCTCTACTTCTCCGGTTCCAAGGACTCCGCCTACCAGGTCAACATGTGGCTGGAGACCATGGGCCGGCTGAGCGGCCGCCCGATGATCGTGCTCCGCGAGCGCGCCATCGTCCCGCAGCTCGCCGGCACGTCCGTCCCGGTGCTCTGCGTCCCCGGCGGCGTGCACCTGATGAACATGGACCTCTCGACGGTGCGGGTCGCGCTCTACGCGGCCAACGTCGGCAAGAACATCCACATGCTGCGCGTGCCGACCATGAAGCACGTCTTCATCGGCCACGGCGACAGCGACAAGCTGGCCAGCGTCAACCCG
This sequence comes from Streptomyces sp. NBC_01335, assembly GCF_035953295.1. Taxonomy (GTDB): domain Bacteria; phylum Actinomycetota; class Actinomycetes; order Streptomycetales; family Streptomycetaceae; genus Streptomyces. The sequence continues at coordinate 2,570,071 of NZ_CP108370.1, read as the reverse complement.
TACAGCAAGGCGTACGACGAGGTCTGGACGGCGGGCCGGGCCGGCCGCGACCGTTACGCGCTGGCCGACGTCGGCGTCCGCGACGAGGACATCGTGGAGGTGGGGCGGCCGCAGCTGGCCTCCATCACCTCCTGGACCGGCACCCCGAAGAACTCCGTCCCGACCGTGCTGTACGCGCCCACCTGGGAGGGCTGGGACGACAACCCGGGCAACACCTCGCTGCTGCTCGCCGGCGAGAACATCGTCCGCCGGCTGCTGGAGTCCGAGAAGCCCGTCCGGGTGCTCTACAAGCCGCACCCGTTCACCGGCACCCGCAGCCGCAAGGCGGCCGCCGCCCACCTGCGGATCACCGCGATGATCGAGGACGCGGCCGCACGCCGCGCCAACGACCCGCGCTGGGCCGGGGAGAGCGCGGCGCTCCGGGGCGAGCAGGCCGAGGCCCGCGCCGAGCTGGCCCGTATCGAGGCGCGCCTGGTCGAGCTGACCGGCGGCACCGGCGAGACGGCCCGCGACGAGGCCGAGCTCTCGCGCAACTCGCTGGCCGACCCCGCGCGCGAGGCCGAGACCGCGAAGCTGCGGGACGACTGGAACACCGCCTACTGGCGCTCCCAGGGCTGGTGGCAGCACCAGGTCATCTCCGGATCGACCATGCGTCTGTACGACTGCTTCAACGAGTCGGACGCCATGGTGTCGGACATCTCCAGCGTGGTCTCCGACTTCATCGCCAGCGGCAAGCCGTACGCGGTGACCGACTCGGCCGAGCTGGGCGAGGAGGAGTTCAAGCGCCAGAACACGGCCGTCCGGGCCGCGGTGATCCTCTCCAACGACGCGAGCGAGCTGGACCGGCTGCTCGCGGCCGTGTCCGACCCCGCCGCGGACGACCGGGCCGAGGGCCGGCGCGAGCTGAAGGAGTACCTCCTCGGGCCCGACGAGCCGACTTCGCTCGTCCAGTTCGACCGTGCTGTCCAGGCGCTGGCCGCCCGGGCGGAGACGCGCAATCTCGGGGTCGCTCATCTCAGCGAGCATGTGAATGGCTGAATCTCGCCAGCGATGACCGAAAAGTAATACACAATGGCCTGTTCTCGCCTCCAAAGAGGTCAGAACAGGCCATTGTGACGCAAGTCACTTTTCGCACTTGAGAGGTGCGCACAACCAATTCTGTGCGTCCGCTGTCATCTCTATTCGTGAACGACACTCGAATTCCAGACGTCAGCGTGATCATCGGCGCTTACGAAGCCATGCCCTATCTCATCCGCTGCCTCCAGTCCGTGGAGGCGCAGACCCTGCCCGCCGACCGCTTCGAGCTCATCGCGGTCGACGACGGGTCGAAGGACGGCACCGGCGCGTACCTGGACGAGTTCGCCGCGCGTACGGCCGTCCCCACCACCGTGATCCACCAGGCCAACTCCGGCGGCCCGAGCGGGCCGCGCAACGTGGGCCTCGCCCGCGCGCGCGGCCGGTACGTCTTCTTCCTCGACGCCGACGACTTCCTCGGCTTCGAGGCGCTGGAACGCATGGTCGCCATCGCCGACAAGGCCGGCACCGACGTGGTGCTCGGCAAAATGGTGGGCGTCAACCGGAGCGCCGCCGGGTCCATGTGGGGGCGCAAGGACGAGGAGCGCGTCGATCTCTACAAGTCGCGCGTCATCTTCACACTCAGCGCCCAGAAGCTCTTCCGCCGCGAGCTGCTGGTCCGCCACGGGATGACCTTCGACGAGAAGATGAGTACCGGCGAAGACGCCCTCTTCACCATGGAGGCCTACCTCCGGGGCGCCGGTGTCTCCGTCGTCTCCGAGTACGTCTGCTACTACCTGGTGGGCCGTGACGACGGCCTGCACGTCACCCGCAGCGGCAGTTACGAGCCCCGGTTCGAGGCACTGACGGCCCTGGTCGAGCTCATCGCCGAACTCGTGCCCGAGGGGCCTGAGCGCGACTTCATGATGGCGCGCCCGTTCACCGTGGGGCTCATCCAGCAGTTCGGTCCGGCCGTGGCCAACGAGAGCGAGACGGTCCGCGCCCACAAGCTGGAGCTGGCCGCCCCGATCACCAGGTACTGGACCCCGGGCGTGGCGAAGCTGATCAAGGTGAACGAACGCCTCCGGCTCGAATGCGTCGCCCGCGGCCGGCTGGACCTGCTCGCCGACATCCACCGGTACATCGCCGCCCGGCACACCCCGAAGGTCGTCCGGGCCGAGCAGGGGGACGCCGCCTACCTCGTCTATCCGCACTTCCGGAAGCCCGGTGCGGGCCTCCCCGACGAGGCGTTCGAGATGACGGTGCCGGAGTGGGCCCCGAGCAAGCGGCTGCAGGCGCCCGCGCGGCCGAAGCCGGGCCGGCCCAAGCCCAGGCCTACCCTGGCACGCAGGGTGGTGCGCCGGGTCCGCCGTGACATGAAGCGGTGGAAGTCCTCGGTCTGATCCGGGAGCCCGGAGCGGGCGGCCGGGGCGGGGCGGGGCGGTGGCCGGGGTTACTCGTCGGGAAACCTCACCGGAACTCGAAGTAATATCCCATGGAATGAAAGCGGCCTCGGGAACGCCTGCCATCCGGCTTCCGGCCACCGACCACGCAGCTTGGGGACAGCACACGTGAAGGCACTCGTACTCTCCGGCGGGGCGGGCACCCGCCTGCGCCCGATCACCCACACGTCCGCGAAGCAATTGGTACCGGTCGCCAACAAGCCGGTGCTTTTCTACGGGCTCGAAGCGATCGCCGACGCCGGTATCACCGAGGTCGGCATCATCGTGGGCGACACCGCCGCCGAGATCCGTGAAGCGGTCGGCGACGGCTCCGCGCTCGGCATCGAGGTCACCTACATTCCGCAGGACCAGCCGCTCGGCCTGGCGCACGCGGTGCTCATCGCCCGCGACTTCCTGGGCGACGACGACTTCGTGATGTACCTCGGCGACAACTTCATCGTGGGCGGCATCACCGGCCTCGTCGAGGGCTTCCGCGGAGACCGCCCCGACGCGCAGATCCTGCTGACCCGGGTGCCCAACCCGACCTCCTTCGGCGTCGCCGAGCTGGACTCCGAGGGCCGCGTCGTCGCGCTGGAGGAGAAGCCGAAGAAGCCCAAGAGCGACCTGGCCCTCGTCGGCGTCTACCTCTTCACCCCGGCGATCCACGAGGCCGTCCGCTCGATCGAGCCGTCCTGGCGCGGCGAGCTGGAGATCACCCACGCCATCCAGTGGCTGATCGACCAGCAGCGCAACGTCCGCTCCACCACCATCTCCGGCTACTGGAAGGACACCGGCAACGTCACCGACATGCTGGAGGTCAACCGGTCCGTCCTGGAGACCGTCGAGCCGGCCACCGACGGCGCGGAGGTGGACGAGCACAGCGAGATCATCGGCCGCGTGCGGATCGAGCCCGGCGCGAAGGTCACCGGCAGCCGCATCGTCGGTCCCGCGATCATCGGAGCCGGTTCGGTCATCAGCGACGCGTACGTCGGTCCCTTCACCTCGGTCTCCGAGGGCTGCCGGATCGAGGACAGCGAGATCGAGTACTCCATCGTGCTCCGGGGAGCCTCCATCACCGGTGTCCGCCGCGTGGAGGCGTCGCTCATCGGCCGCGACGTCGAGGTCACCCCGGCGCCCCGCAACCCGTCCGCCCACCGACTCGTCCTCGGCGACCACAGCAAGGTGCAGATCTCCTCATGACGACCAACATCCTGGTGACCGGCGGAGCCGGCTTCATCGGCTCGCACTACGTCCGTACCGTCCTCGGCCCCCAGGGCCCCGGCGACATCACCGTCACGGTGCTGGACAAGCTCACCTACGCGGGCAACCCCGCCAACCTCGACGAGGTCCGCGACCACCCGGGCTTCTCCTTCGTCCAGGGCGACATCTGCGACGCGGAACTCGTCGGCAAGCTCATGGCCGACCACGACCAGGTGGTGCACTTCGCCGCCGAGTCGCACGTGGACCGCTCCATCGACGGGGGCGCCGAGTTCGTCCGTACGAACGTCGTGGGCACCCACACCCTGATCCACGCCGCGCACCTGGCCGGGATCAAGACCTTCGTGCACATCTCCACCGACGAGGTCTACGGCTCGATCGACGAGGGCTCCTGGCCCGAGACGCACCCGCTGGAGCCCAACTCGCCGTACTCCTCGGCGAAGGCGTCCAGCGACCTCATCGCGCTCTCCTACCACCGCACCCACGGCCTCGACGTGCGGGTGACCCGCTGCTCCAACAACTACGGGCACCACCACTTCCCCGAGAAGGTCATCCCGCTCTTCGTCACCAACCTGCTCGACGGCAAGACCGTCCCGCTCTACGGCGACGGCGCCAACGTCCGCGACTGGCTGCACATCGACGACCACGTCCAGGGCATCGAGCTGGTCCGCACGAAGGGCCGCGCCGGCGAGGTCTACAACATCGGCGGCGGCACCGAGCTCTCCAACAAGGAGCTCACCGGCCTGCTGCTGGAAGCCTGCGGCGCCGACTGGGAGACCAGCGTCACCTACGTCGAGGACCGCAAGGGCCACGACCGCCGCTACTCCGTGGACTGCACCAAGATCCGCGAGGAGCTCGGCTACGTCCCGCGCAAGGACTTCAAGCAGGGCCTCGCCGAGACCGTGCAGTGGTACCGCGACAACCGCGCCTGGTGGGAGCCGCTGAAGGACCGGGCCGCCCTGTGAGCCCCGTCTGGCTGGTGACCGGAGCCGGCGGCATGCTGGGCCGCGACGTCCTGGCGAAGCTGGCCGCGGAGGGCGTCGACGCCGTCGCCGCCGACCGTGCGGCGCTCGACGTCGCCGACCCGGCCGCCGTCGCCGCCGCGTTCGCGGAGCACCGCCCCGCGGTCGTCGTCAACTGCGCCGCCTGGACCGCCGTGGACGACGCGGAGAGCCAGGAGGAGGCCGCGCTGCGCGTCAACGGCACGGGCCCGGCGGTCCTCGCCGAGGCGTGCCGTGAGAACGGCGCCGTGCTGCTCCAGGTCTCCACGGACTACGTCTTCGCCGGCGACGCCGACAAGCCGTACGCCGAGGACGAGGCCACCGCCCCGCGCAGCGCCTACGGGCGGACCAAGCTCGCCGGCGAGCGCGCGGTGCTGGAGACCCTCCCGGAGACCGGCTACGTGGTCCGTACGGCCTGGCTGTACGGAGCGGGCGGCGGCAACTTCGTCCGCACGATGATCAAGCTGGAAGGCATCAAGGAGACCCTGGACGTCGTCGACGACCAGCGGGGCCAGCCGACCTGGACCGTCGACCTGGCGGACCGTCTGGTCGCCCTCGGCCGGGCCGCCCTCGCGGGCGACGCCCCGGCGGGTGTCTACCACGGCACCAGCGGCGGCGAGACGACCTGGTTCGGCTTCACCCGGGAGATCTTCCGGCTGCTGGGCGCGGACCCCGAGCGGGTCCGCCCGACCACCAGCGAGGCCTTCGTCCGGCCCGCTCCCCGCCCGGCGTACAGCGTGCTCGGACACGACCGCTGGGCCGCCGCCGGGATCGCACCGCTCCGCGACTGGCACGAGGCGCTGACGGAGGCGTTCGACGCCCTCGTCGCCGCCGAGCGCGGCTGACCGCCCGACGCGCCGTCACCACGGCCGGCTCCCCGCCCACCCGGGCGGGGAGCCGGCCGTCGGTGTTCCCGGCCCGGCTCCCTGCCCGGCCCGGCTCTCCTTCCGGTCCGCCGCCCGGGAACGCCGAACGCCCGGCCGGTGACCCCGGCCGGGCGTTCTCGTACGGGCTTGTCGCCGGGTCAGCCCCGGGCGCGCAGCTGCTCGTAGTAGGCCTGGCAGTCCTCGTAGGAGGGCAGCAGCCCCTGCGCCTCGGCCTCGGCCAGCGTGGGGGCGGCGGCGTCCTTGTCGGAGAGCAGCGGGGTGATGCCCTCGGGCCACTCGATGCCCAGCTCCGGGTCGAGCGGGTTGATCCCGTGCTCGCGGCCGGGGGCGTACCCCTCGGAGCAGAGGTAGACCACGGTGGCGTCGTCGGTCAGCGCCATGAAGGCGTGGCCGAGGCCCTCGGAGAGGTACACCGCGTGGTGGTCCACGTCGTCGAGGCGGACGGCCTCCCACTGCTTGTACGTGGGGGAGCCGACCCGGATGTCCACGATCACGTCCAGCACCGCGCCGCGCACGCACTTGACGTACTTGGCCTGGCTCGGCGGGACGTCGGCGAAGTGGATGCCGCGCAGGGTGCCCCGGCTCGACACCGAGCAGTTGGCCTGGGCGAGCTGGAGCCCGTGGCCGGCCGCCTCGGTGAAGTCGGCGGCCTTGAACCACTCGTGGAAGCTTCCCCGGCTGTCGGGGAAGACCTTGGGCTCCTGGACCCAGGCTCCGGCGATGTCGAGCTGCCGCATCTGATTCACGTTCCTGTTCTTTTCGCTTCTCGTGTACTTCTGGTTCTCCGGCCGGGCTGTGCCCCGGCCGTCCGGTACCGGACGGCCGACGGGTCAGCCGGCCACCTTCGCGGCGAGGCCGCGCGCCTTCTTGCGGGCCTTGGCGGGCAGTCGGCGGACGATCGGCCCGCCCACGCTCCGCAGCGCGCTGCGCACGGTCGCCTTGCGGCGGGCGGAGGCCATCGCGCTCAGCATGGCGGGGCTCACCTCGGGCAGGTCCGACGCGAGGACGATCTTCCCGCCCCGCTCCACCCGTACGTCGGCGAGCGGCACGGCGGCGCTCTTGGCGCCGTCCAGCCGGACCGAGAGCTTCCACTCGCCCGGCGGCACGTCCGCGGCCCTGGCGGGCACCGACACGTGGGCGCGGCCCTGGACGGGGCGGAGCGTCGTCGGGAGCACCCGGTCGGTGCCGCCGGCGGCGGTCAGCACCAGTTCGGCCTTGGAGGCCGCCGTGGCGGTCGTGGTGACGATGTCCAGGCGCAGTTCCGTCTTGCTGCCGGGGGTGCGCAGGACCGGGCGGCCCTCCAGGTACACGGCCAGTTTCTTGGCGCGGCGGGCCACGTCCAGCGTGAGGTTGCCGTGCGGGTCGGTGAAGTAAGGGATCACCGCGCGGGCGGGCGAGCCCAGCGAGGCGGGCAGGCAGTCCGCGTCCACCCCGGGGGCGCGGTCGGCGCCGAGCCGGGCCTTGCGGACCACGCCGAGGCCACGCAGCGGCACCCAGATGTCCCAGAATCCGCGCGAGACGCGCCCGCGGTTCTTGACGCCCTCCGAGGTGACGTGGCCGTGGCCGGTCAGCACGACCTCGAAGACGCCGCCGGAGGTCTCCTTGACCTCCGAGGTGAACTTGGCGGGGCAGGGCCACTCGACGGCGGTCTCGCGGTTGCGCAGCGAGATCTCCGCCATGTAGCCGTCGAGGTCGTCCTCGACGTCCAGCAGCTCTCCGGCCGGCAGCAGGCCCGCCGTGAGGTCGGGGTGCAGGTGGAGGCGGCCGTCGCGGCGCACCAGGGTGACGGGCGCCTGGTCGTCGCCGTGCACGAGCCGGCCGGTGATGTCGAGCCGGATGCGGCCGTCCGGCTGCCACTCGAACTTCTCCAGGCGGGCGGCCGCCTTGATGGAGCCGGCGAGCCGGGCGATGCGGACCAGCCCCTCGCGGTCGTCGTTGCGCAGCAGGGTGGAGCGGAGCCGCTGGATCGGGCCGAGCCCGTCGTGCACGCCGTCGTGCATGAAGTCGCGTGCCAGGGGCTGGACGGCGTCGATCATCTCGTCGCGGTAGTCCGGCGCGTACTTCTGCACGGCGGGTTCACTGAGGCGCGACAACATCTCCACACGGTAGAAACGGCGCAGCAGAAGGTCGCGGAATTCGCCCGGCTCGGTGTTCTCCACGACGACGTCGAGGACCTCGCGGAGGTTTCCGTAATAGCCCGAGGGGATGAGCTTCGCGGAGCCCGCGTTCTGGCCGTCGTCGCGCCGCGAGTAGTAGTAGCAGGTGTAGTTCCCGAGGATGGAGACGACCTTCGCCGGGAAGTACGCCTGCATCATGTAGAGCTGGTCCTCGAGGCGGCGCTTGCCCTCGGGATAGGCGATCGAGTTCTCGCGGAGGAATTCCGTCCGGAACATCTTGTGCGGCGTCAGGGAGTCGTAGAGCGGCGCGTCACGCAGCGTGCACTTCTCCCGGTTGACCTTGAAGACGCCGTGCGGGACGCCGCGGAAGTTGCTGGCCACCTTACCGATGACGATGTCGGAGCCGTTGCGGTGCCCCATGTTGTAGAGACGCAGCAGAGCCTCGGATGCCAGGTAGTCGTCCTGGTCGAGGAACTGTACGTATTCGCCCTTGGCCTCCGCCACGCCGATATTGCGAGGCTTGCCAGGCCACCCCGAATTGGGGATGGTGATCACCCGGAAGTGCGGGTGCTCGGTGGCCAGCTTTTCGAGGCGCTCGCGTGTGTCATCGGTCGAGCCGTCATTGACGAACAGCACTTCGAATTCGCTCGCGGGCAGGGTCTGGCGCAGCAACGAGTCGATGGCGGGATCGATGTACTTTCCCGGGTTGTACACCGGAATGATGACGCTGACTTTGACTGACACAACTGTGTCCCATCTCTAGTGGGAACCCTGAACGCGAAGGCGGTGTCGGGATCGGAGACCGATTGAGGGCGAGGGTCGCCGCCCGGAAGCACCATAGCGGTTGTGGCGCATCGAACAGTTCGGTCCCGGCGCGATGTCATGTACGGTGCACCAGAGGTGTGGGGTCGGGCAGGCCCTCCCGCGCGGCCAAGTGGGGTACGCAACAACGGCCTTGCGCTCTTGCGGCGTTGCTCTCGCGCACACCTCGCGTGCCGGTCGGGAAGCCGGTTCGCCGCTTCTTCGGTTAGAGGTGCAGTCATCACTCGTACGCGTATTGCGGTCGGCCGGATCACATGGTCCCAGGGATCGGTCGCCGACTGCTTCAAAGGCCGGAACAACAGTCTCGGATTCATCCGGCTGTGTCTGGCCTCCGCCGTCGTCGTCTCGCACGCCAGCGTGCTGGGATTCGGGGACAAGGAGTTCGGTCACTGGTTCAGCCACGGGCAGACCGACCTCGGCAAGCTCTCCGTCTACGGCTTCTTCGTCCTCTCGGGCATTCTCGTGACCCGCAGCGGCAACCGGCTCCCGCTGGGCCGCTACCTCTGGCACCGCGCCCTGCGCCTGCTGCCCGGCCTCTGGGTCTGCCTCGCCGTGACCGCCTTCGTCATCGCCCCCTTCCTCTACTGGCGCCAGCAGGGAAGCCTGGACGGTTTCTGGGGCCACTCCAGGGGGCCGCTCGACTACATGGAGTCGAACTGGGCCATCGCCCCCCGCCAGAACGACGTCTCCGGGGTCATCGCCCACTCCGCCGGCTCCGGCCTGGCGCACAGCCCCAGCATCGACGCCGCGCTCTGGTCGCTGCGCTACGAGGTGCTCTGCTACTTCGGCGTCGCCCTGCTCGCCCTGACCGGCGTGCTCGCCCGCGCCCGCCGCGTCGTGCTCCTGGTGGCCGTGGTCCTCGGCTTCTTCGTGATCAACCCGGCCCTGGCCACCCCGCACTGGGCCGGATTCTCCGACTCGTCGTACGCCACGAGCTTCGAGATCTTCCCCGTGATGGGCAAGTTCGACCCCGACATCCTCATCTACCTCGGTTTCGCGTTCGCCATCGGCGCCGTGATCGAGATGTACCGGGAGCGCATCCCGGTCAGCGACCCGCTGGGCATCCTCTCGGTCGTCCTGCTCCTCGGGAGCATCCACTACGGGTACCTCTTCGTCGTCGGCATCCCCGCCTTCGCCTACCTGCTCCTCTGGCTCGCGATCCGGCTCCCCGGGCCGTTCCGCCGCATCGGGGCCCGCAACGACCTCTCGTACGGCGTCTACATCTACGGGTTCGCCGTCCAGCAGTCGCTGACCGCCGTCGGCTTCGCGCGCTGGGGATTCTGGCCCTACCTCGCGATGTCGCTCGGCGGCACGCTGGCGGTCGCGGCGCTCTCCTGGCACCTGATCGAGAAGCCCGCGATGCGGCTCAAGGACATCGGCCGCAAGCCGGCCGTCCGCACCGCCCCCGTGGCCGCCCAGCCCGCTCCCCCCGGGGAGACGGAAGAATCGGTCGACGAGTCCGGCCAGGGCCGGACGCTCGCGGACAGCGGCAGCCGCACGGGCGGCTGACGCCCCGCACACCCTCACCGGAACGCCCCGGCCACCCGCGGACGCCGTCGACCGACAGCGCCCGCCGCGGCCGGGGCGTTCCCGTGCGCCGCCCGCCCGCAGCCCCGGGACCGCCGTTACCACTCCGTGTCCAGGAGGCGGAACAGCGGTGCGCCCGGCGCCCGGACTGGCATACATTCGCCCCTGTGACATCGGTAGCGGAGACAGTGGCAAGACAACAGGTGACCGAGGCCCGCAGGATCGTCGTCAAGGTGGGCTCCTCCTCGCTCACCACCGCGGTGGGCGGACTCGACGCCGACCGGGTCGACGCCCTCGTGGACGTCCTCGCCAAGGTCCGCAGCGGCGGTGAGCGGGAGATCGTCCTCGTCTCCAGCGGCGCCATCGCCGCCGGGCTCGCCCCGCTGGGCCTGCACCGCAGACCGAAGGACCTGGCCCGCCAGCAGGCGGCCGCCAGCGTCGGCCAGGGCCTGCTGGTGGCCCGCTACACCGCCTCCTTCGCCCGCTACGGCGTACGCGTCGGCCAAGTCCTGCTGACGACCGACGACACCAGCCGTCGCGCCCACTACCGCAACGCCTACCGCACCCTCGACCAGCTCCTGGAGATGGGCGCCCTGCCCGTCGTCAACGAGAACGACACCGTCGCCACGGACGAGATCCGCTTCGGCGACAACGACCGCCTCGCCGCCCTCGTCGCCCACCTCGTCCACGCCGACCTGCTCGTCCTCCTCTCCGACGTGGACGGGGTGTACGACGGCGACCCCAGCACGCCGGGCACCTCGCGGATCGCCGAGATCACCGGCCCACAGGACCTGGCCGGGGTCACGATCGGCAGCGCGGGCAAGGCCGGCGTCGGCACCGGCGGCATGGTCACCAAGGTGGAGGCGGCCCGGATCGCCAGCGCCGCCGGCATCCCCGTCGTCCTCACCTCCGCCTGGCACGCCGCCGACGCCCTCGCCGGACGGGACACCGGGACCTATTTCCACCCCACCGGCCGCCGCTCCGCCGACCGCCTCCTCTGGCTCGCCCACGCCTCCGCCCCGCAGGGCGCGCTCGTCCTCGACGAAGGGGCCGTGCGGGCCGTCGTCGAACGCCGCACCTCCCTGCTGCCCGCGGGCATCTGCGCCGTGGACGGCGACTTCACGGCCGGAGACCCCGTCGAACTCCGCGACCCCGAAGGACGGGCGGTCGCACGCGGCCTCGTCAACTTCGACGCCAGGGAGATCCCCCAGCTGCTCGGCCGCTCCACCCACGACCTCGCCCGCGAACTCGGACCCGCCTACGAACGCGAGGTCGTACACAGGGACGACCTCGTCGTTCTCATGCCCCCCTCGACGCCCCGAATCGGCTGAAACTCCGCACTCCTGACGGAGACCTTCACCAAAACCGCCCCACGCCCGCCCTCGGGCTGGTCAACTTTGTAGCGGGGGTTCGCAGGGGAACAGCACAGCAACACATCCACAGGAGGCCGCCGGTGAGACGAGCGCGCCCGGGGGCGCCGCCCCGAGGAACGGGCACCCGCGCACTGACCAGCGTGGGAGCGGGAACCGGCTTCGACCGGAGTCCGCCCGCCGACCGCACGTCCGACCGGGCCGAGGACCGCACCACCGGCCACGACCCGGTAGCCGCGAAGGGGGAGGCCACACAGTCCCGGCTGTGGCACATCACGCTCTGCGTGTCCGGGACCGAGACACCGCTGGGGGAGGTCAGACGCGGCCTGGAACAACTGGCACACGACCACCCCTTCCTGCTGACCAGCCGGTACGCGAACGACCACGCGGAGATCCGGTACTGGGAAGAGGCCCGGGACCTGCACGACGCGGCGGCCGTCGCCCTGAGGCTCTGGGGCGAGCACCGCTCCACCGCCCAGCTGCCGCCCTGGGAGATCGTCGGCCTCGAAGTCATCGACCGGGAGACCTACCACCAGCGCGTCGCCGAGGGGTACGGCCCGCCGCCCGCCGCACCCGTCGGCGTGCACCCCTACTGACCGACCCCGGAGGCGGGAGCGCGTCCACCGGCCCCCGGGGCGGGAGCGCGCGTCCGGCCCGCTCCCGCCGCCCCCCGGTGGTCTCGGGGCGTCTCGCATCACGAAATACGGGCCGGACGAGCCGAGGCCGCGCACTACCCTGCGGGCATGACCACGCTCACCCCGTACGACAACATGTCCCCGGTCGCGCAGGCCGCCTACCGGGCGCGCGCTGCCGCCGCCGACATCGCGCCGCTCCCGCGCGCAGCCAAGGACGACGCACTGCTCGCCGTGGCCGACGCGCTGGAGGTGCGCGCGGGCGAAATCATCGCGGCCAACGCCGAGGACGTCGACCGCGCCCGGGCCGCTGGCACCGCCGAATCGGTCGTCGACCGGCTCACGTTGACGTCCGAGCGCATCCGCGCCATCGCCGCCGACGTGCGCCAGGTCGCCTCCCTGCCCGACCCGGTCGGCGAGGTCGTGCGCGGCTCCACCCTCCCCAACGGCATCGACCTGCGTCAGGTCCGGGTGCCGCTCGGCGTGGTCGGCATCATCTACGAGGCCCGCCCCAACGTCACCGTCGACGCCGCCGTCCTCTGCCTCAAGTCCGGCAACGCCGTACTGCTGCGCGGCTCTTCGTCCGCGTACGCCTCCAACACCGCCCTCGTCCGCGTGCTGCGCGACGCGGTCGGCGGCGCCGGACTCCCGGCCGACGCGGTGCAGCTGGTCCCCGGCGAGACCCACGACTCCGTCCGCGAACTCATGCGGGCCCGGGGCCTCGTCGACGTCCTCATCCCGCGCGGCGGCGCCGGGCTCATCCGCCGGGTCGTGGAGGAGTCCACCGTCCCCGTCATCGAGACCGGCACCGGCAACTGCCACGTGTACGTGGACGCGCACACCGACCTGGCCATGGCCGTCGACATCCTGGTCAACTCGAAGGCGCAGCGCCCCAGCGTCTGCAACTCCGCCGAGACCCTCCTCGTCCACCGGGACGTCGCCGACCAGTTCCTGCCCCTGGCGCTGGACGCGCTGGCCGAGGCCGGGGTCACCGTGCACGGCGACGAGCGCGTCCTGACGTACGCCGAGGGGTCCAAGGCGACCGTCGTTCCGGCCACCCCGGAGGACTGGGAGACGGAGTACCTCTCCTACGACATCGCCGCCGCCGTGGTGGACTCGCTGGACGCCGCCGTGGCGCACATCCGCCTCTGGTCCTCCGGCCACACCGAGGCGATCGTCACCACCTCCCAGGCCGCCGCGCGCCGGTTCACCCAGCTGGTCGATGCGACGACGGTCGCCGTCAACGCCTCCACCCGCTTCACCGACGGCGGCCAGTTCGGATTCGGCGCGGAGATCGGCATCTCCACGCAGAAGCTGCACGCCCGGGGCCCGATGGGGCTGCCGGAGCTGACCTCGACGAAGTACATCGTCACCGGCGACGGCCACACCCGGTAGCCGGCCGGAACCGGTCGCCCGGTCGCCCGGTCGGGGAGACTTCCCCCGTCTCCCTGACCGGACCGCCCCCGCACGGCTACGCTGATTCCGTGGACGACGCGGGGGGCAGGCCGTTCCCGGACGGCTCGGAGCCCGACGACGACCGCGGGGGCGCGGACGAGGACTTCGCCACCGTGGTCTTCGACGAGGACTTCGTACGGGCCGCGAGGATCCACGAACCCACCGCTGTGGAGCGGCTGGTCGCCGCCGCAGAGGCGCGCGCGGAGGCCGAGGCCGCCCGGTCGCGTTCGGCGGGCGCCGCCCGCGACGGCGACCCGTACGACCACTACGGCCCCGGACACGCGGGCGGGCGCGGCGGTGCGCTCGACCCCGACGACCTCGACTACGACCCCGGCCACGGCATCGGCAGAGGCCCGTACGGCCCTCACGGGGGCTCGCTGCGCCCCTACCGGCCCTCCGCGCGCTGGCACAGGCCGGTCGCCTGGCTCCTGGCGCTGGTGATGGGGATCGGGATGGTCGCGCTCGCCTTCAGCGCCGTCTACCGCGGCACCTCGGCCGACAGCCAGGACCACGTCCCGCCCGCCACCAGCGGCGTGGACACCACTGCGGACCCGGCCGGCCCGGCGGACCTGCTGCCGTCCGCGCCGGTGGGCCGGCACGCCCCGGCCGCCGCCGTCCCGCACACACCCTGAGCGGGCCCTCGACCGTGGTTCCCGCGCCCGGAGCGCGTGCCGTGTCACCCGTCCGGCCGTGTCGCCCCGTAGCGCCCAGTCGTGGGAACTGTGCGGTTGTCCACGGCCACCGCGTTTACGCGAGGGGCATTCGACCTACTCTCACTGTGTGACCCCTCTTCGGGAGGGGGCTTCTCGCTGCCCTCGGCCGCCTGGCCGGGCAGACCGTTGCGCACCGACCTCGGCCGGTGGTGTGGAGATCGGGAGAAGTCATGGCAGGCCGCGGAGATCCACCGGAAGAGCAGCCCGAGAGCCCCGCCGACGGCGAGGACGAATACCGCTCGCTCGTCTTCGACGAGTCCTTCGTCCGGGCTGCCCGACTCCAGGAGTTCTCCGCCCAGGAACGCATGGGCGAGCACGCCCGCGCCGTCCGCTCCCTGCCCCGGCGCTCCTCGCACAAGAGCCCCGGCCTCGCCACCACGATGGTGGTGCTCGTCGCACTGGCCTTCGCCACCGCCGTGTACATCGGCTTCCGCCAGCCGCTGCCCCCGCCCCTGCCCGGCCGGGCGGAACCGCTCCAGGCCACCGTCGTACCGCTCGCCCCGCGCGGAGCCGTACCGGGCGGGACCCCCGGCTCGCTCATCGAGCACGGCCCGGCCGCGCACTTCCGCGTCGGGGCGGCCGGGATCAACCTGCCGGCGGTCCGGCGGACCGACAACTTCTCGGTCAGCCAGGTCATGGCGGCCCTGGCCACCGCCAAGGACTTCCTGGTGGAGTCCTCGCTCAACCCCGACGTCCTCGACGGACAGGAGACCGGGACGGTCAAGGCCCTGCTCGACCCCGACCAGGCCGCCGAGTTCGACCTGAGCATGGAAGGCCCGGCCGGGGACGGCAGGCATCCGGCGGCCGGCTGGCTGGTGCGCTTCGACCCGGCCCACGCCGAACTCGCCGACCCCGCGATCCGGGTCTTCGGGACCCTCGCCTACTCCGAGACGGACGCGAGCCGGCTGGAGGTGGTCGCGGACCACACCTTCACCTACGCCGTGCGCCCGGTTGTCAACGGCCCCCAGCAGGCGGACGGCGCCTCCCTGTTCACCGTGCACCGGCTGCTGCACTTCCGCTTCGACCGGGACGACCTGAGGCTGCACCGACTGGAACTGCGCACCGCGTACGTACAGGCGGGACCGGAGTCCTGCTCCTCGGGGACCGCCCCGGCGCTGCGCCCGCTGCTCGCCGGGGAGCGCGCCGACCCCGCCGGACCCGGGGGGACCGATCCGTACGCGACCGGGACCCCCTCCGGCGGGCTCTGCGGAACGCTGGAGATCAGCCCTCCGCTCGGCCAGGCCCCGCCGGCCCTCCGGGCCCCGGCGTACCCGGGGCCGCGGCTCACGTAACGCCGGGGCCCACGTAACGCCGGGGCCCACGTAGTGCGGGCCCTACTCCGTACCGGCGGCCGGGTCCGGTGCGCCGCCCCGGGCGCCGCCGGTGAACCGGTCCCGGAGCTTGCCGCCCAGGTCCCCGGCGCCTTCCGCGACGTCGCCGACGAGCTTCATCAGCGGGTCCTTGCTGGTGCGGACCGTGTCGGCGTAGTGCGCGGCGGACTCGCGGAAGGAGTCCGTCACCGAGGTGTCCTTGTCCTCCTCGCGGCGCGGGTAGTGGCCGTCCATGATGCGCTGGTAGTCCCGGGTCTCCGACCAGCTCTTCAGCTCCGCCGCCCGCACGGTGGTGAAGGGGTGCGAACGGGGCAGCACATTGAGGATCTTGAGCACGGAGTCGCGCAGATCGCCCGCCTTCTCGTACTCCTCGGCCTGGGCGAGGAAGGCGTCGACGTTCATCTCGTGGAGGTGATTGCCGCCGGCTGTCTTCATCAGGCCCCGCATGGAGGCCCGGAGGTCCTGGCCCACCAGCAGCCCGGCCCGGTCGGCCGAGAGCTCCGACTTGCGGAACCACTCGCGCAGCGCCGTCACGATGGCCAGCACCGCCACGTTGCCCAGCGGTATCCAGGCCACCTTCACCGCGAGGCCCGTCAGGAAGAGCAGCACCGTGCGGTAGACGGAGTGGCCGGAGAGGGCGTGCCCCACCTCGTGGCCCACGACGGCCCGCATCTCCTCCTCGTCCAGCAGCTCCACCAGACCGGTGGTCACCACGATGATCGGCTCGTCGAGCCCGATGCACATCGCGTTGGGCTGGGGGTTCTGCGTGACGTACATCGCGGGGACCTTCTCCAGGTCCAGGATGTAGCAGGCGTCACGGAGCATGGTGTGCAGATGGGTGAACTGCTCCTCGCCCACCCGCACGGAGTCGGAGAGGTAGAGAAGCCGCAGGCTCCGCTCGGGCAGCAGACCGCTGAGCGCCTTGAAGACGGTGTCGAACCCGGAGAGTTTGCGCAGCGCCACCAGCGCCGAGCGGTCCGTAGGGTGCTCGTACGCCCGGGAGGAGATTCCCGGGAACCGCCTGCGCCGCCTGCTGGGTTCGTTCGTACGGGTGTCGCCGGTCATCTGATCCCCCTGGTCGCTGTGGGACGCCGCCCGTCCCCCTGACACCGGTCAGCCTAGGTGCTGGCGCTACGGTGTGCGGGGGGCTGTGGACAACCAAGAGGAGCACCCGGAATGCCGCACACCGTCGCACTGCTTGCCGCCGCCGCGGACGACCAGGGACCCGGCAACACGGTGCGCATCGTGTTGCTCGTCTCGCTCGTCGGGGCGGCCCTGATGGCCTGGCTCCTGCTGCGCGGGTACCGCAACAACGACTCCAACGACTGAGTCGCCGTGAGCGTGCCCGACGGACCCGCATACGATGTGCCCGACGTCTTCCTTCCGACTCCCGACGAATAGGTCCTGCCGAAGATGAGCCTCACGAGCACCGCCCACCAGCTGGTCCTTCTCGCCTCCGAAGGCGGAGAGGGCGGCAACCACGAAAGCCTCAACCCGTACGTGACCGGCGGCGGCGCCTTCATCGCCCTGCTGCTCCTGCTGTTCGTCACCACCCGTTTCAACCGCGACCGCTGAGCGGTGACGCCGTGCCAGTAGGGTCTGCACGCATGGGAGAGCAGGAAGTGCCTACCGGCCGCGGCAAGCGCCGAATCGGCGTCATGGGCGGGACGTTCGACCCGATCCATCATGGACACCTGGTGGCGGCCAGTGAAGTGGCCGCCCAGTTCCACCTGGACGAGGTCGTGTTCGTGCCGACCGGGCAGCCGTGGCAGAAGAGCCACAAAGAGGTCTCGCCGGCCGAGGACCGCTATCTGATGACGGTCATCGCCACGGCGTCGAACCCGCAGTTCTCGGTGAGCCGCAGCGACATCGACCGCGGGGGACCGACGTACACGATCGACACCCTGCGGGACCTGCGGGAGACTCACGGGGACGCGGACCTCTTCTTCATCACCGGCGCCGACGCGTTGTCCCAGATCCTCACCTGGCGGAACGCCGAGGAGCTCTTCTCGCTCTCCCATTTCATCGGCGTGACCCGGCCGGGCCATGTGCTCACCGACGCGGGACTGCCCGCAGGCGGCGTCTCCCTGGTGGAGGTCCCCGCCCTGGCCATCTCGTCGACGGACTGCCGGTGGAGGGTCGCGCAGGGCGATCCGGTCTGGTATCTGGTGCCCGACGGTGTGGTCCGTTACATCGACAAACGGCAGCTGTACCGAGGCGAATGAGCCACGGAGAGGGGCACCGGTGGTGAACGACCGACAGAACCCGTACGACCCGTACGGACAACAGCCGCAGATCATCGGCTACGACGCGTACGGGCAGCCGGTGTACCAGCAGCAGCCCGAGCAGCAGGGCTACGACCCGTACGCCTCCCCGCAGGACCCGTACACCTACGGTCAGCCGACACAGAGTCAGCAGCAGGGCGAGCAGGCGGGCCGGCAGCAGGGCCGGCAGGCGGGGTACGGCTACGACCCGTACGCCCAGCAGCAGCCGCAGCAGCTCTACGACCCGTACACCGGCCAGCCGCAGCAGCCGCAGCAGCCGCAGGGCGGCGAGCAGGGGTACGGATACGGCGGGGGCTACGGCTACGACACCGGGCAGCAGCCCGTGGTGGTCGACGCGACGGCCCAGCAGTGGAACGTCCCGCAGCAGAACACGATGGCCCCGCAGGCCGCTCCCCGGACCGCGCCCCAGGCCGCCGCCCCGGCGCACGCGCCGCAGCCGGATCCCGGGGCCCGGACCGGGGATCAGGGGCCCGTCGGCCAGGAGCCCGGGGTTCCGGAGCAGCGCCGCTCGTCCCAGGACTACCGCACCGGGCAGTTCTCCTTCATCGAGGAGCCGGACGAGGACTCCGAGGACGTCATCGACTGGCTGGCGTTCACCGAGAGCCGCAGCGAGCGGCGTGAGGAAGCCCGGCGCAAGGGCCGCAACCGGCTGATCGGGCTGATCGTCGTCGTGGTGCTCGTCGTCGTCGCTGGGGTGGGCTACCTCTGGTCGGCCGGCAAGCTTCCCGGCTCCTCCGGCGAGGACGGCAAGACCGCCACCGCGGGTGGCCCGCAGCAGCGCGACGTCATCGTCGTCCACCTGCACAACACCAAGGGCGGCGGCACGTCCACCGCGTTGCTGGTGGACAACGTCACCACCAAGAAGGGCACCACCGTCCTGCTGCCCAACTCCCTCGCGGTCGCCAACGACGACGGCACCACCACCACGCTCGGCGAGTCGGTGGAGGACGACGGCAGCACCGGGACCCGCGAGGCGATCGACACCCTCCTCGGTACGAAGATCAGCGGCACCTGGCGGCTGGACACCCCGTACCTGGAGAACCTCGTCGAACTGGTCGGCAACATCGAGGTCGACACCGACACCGACGTCCCCGACACCAAGAAGGGCGCCTCGCCCCTGGTCCACAAGGGCGAGGCACAGACTCTGAGCGGCACGATGGCCGTGGCGTACGCCACGTACCGGGCCAAGGGGGAGCCGGAGGCGAAGCAGCTGACGCGATTCGGGCAGGTGCTGCGCGGAGTGCTGCGCAAGATGTCCGAGGACCCCGAGGCGGCGACGATCACCGTGCAGACGCTCGCCCAGATCCTCGACCCCTCGCTCCCCGAGGCCGACCTCGGCGCCTCGCTCGCCAAGCTCGCGGGCCACGCCAAGGTGGGGGACTACACCACCGAGGTCCTGCCGGTGCAGGACGACGGCACCCTGAGCGACGCGGCGACCAAGAGCGTGGTGAAGGACGTCCTGGGCGGAGCCGTACGTGCCCCGGACAAGGACGCCGCGGTCCGGGTCGGCGTGAAGAACGCCTACGGGGACACCGACGCCCTCGACGCGGCGCGGGTCGTGCTGGTGAACGGCGGCTACTCCTTCGTCGACGCCGGAAAGACGGACAGCCGGTCCACCTCCCAGGTCGTCTACGGCACCGCCGACGACAAGGACAAGGCGGTGGAGGTGGCCAAGACGCTCGGCCTGCCCGAGACCGTCGTGACCAAGGGGGAGGCCGCCGCGAACGCGGACGTCTCCGTGGTGCTCGGCCAGGACTACGTGTTCAAGAAGCCCTGACCCGCCATGCGGGCCAGAACCCGTCGACCGGCCCGCAGGGGCCCCGCGCCGAGGTGGCGCGGGGCCCCTGCGGCGTACCGGGGGAATTCCCAGTCGGCGCTGTCGGCGGTCCGTGAGACCCTAAAGAACAGTCCCGCGATTTCTGGCGGGCACGCGACGACGGCGACGGAACCCCGCCGCTCCGTCCGCGTGCCGATCCGCCAGGGACGACGGAACAGCTTCCAGGGACTGCCCCGACCGCCGACGAAAGCCTGCATGTGACCGCCACGGACCGCTCCATCGAGCTCATCACCGCCGCCGCCCAGGCAGCGGCCGACCGGCTCGCGCACGACATCATCGCCTACGACGTCAGTGACGTCCTGTCGATCACCGACGCCTTCCTGCTGGCCTCGGCCCCCAACGACCGCCAGGTCAAGTCGATCGTCGACGAGATCGAGGAGCGGCTCCTGAAGGAGCTCGGCGCCAAGCCGGTGCGCCGCGAGGGCGACCGCGACGCCCGCTGGATCCTGCTCGACTACGTCGACATCGTCATCCACGTCCAGCACAGCGAGGAGCGCGTCTTCTACGCGCTGGAGCGCCTGTGGAAGGACTGCCCCGAGATCGCGCTCCCCGAGGACGCGCTGAAGACCCGGGGCAAGGCCGAGGAGCACGCCCGGCTCAACGGCACCACGGAAGGTGACGCGAGCTGAACGGCAGCGGCAGCGGCCGGGGCCGCCGAGTAGTCCTCTGGCGGCACGGTCAGACGGCGTGGAACCTGGAGCGGCGCTTCCAGGGCACCACCGACATCGAGTTGACCGACACCGGAGTCGGGCAGGCCCGCCGGGCGGCCCGCCTCCTGGCGTCCCTGAAGCCCGACGCCGTCGTCGCCTCCGATCTGCGGCGCGCGGCGGCCACGGCCGCCGAGCTGTCCGCCGTGACAGGCCTCACGGTCACCCACGACGCCGGCCT
This sequence comes from Streptomyces sp. NBC_01335, assembly GCF_035953295.1. Taxonomy (GTDB): domain Bacteria; phylum Actinomycetota; class Actinomycetes; order Streptomycetales; family Streptomycetaceae; genus Streptomyces. Next base: position 2,549,532 of record NZ_CP108370.1, on the reverse strand, counting down.
GCGCGAGACCTACGCCGGCGAGTGGCAGGGGCTCACGCACGAGGAGATCATCGGCCGGTACGGCGAGCAGTACGCCGCGTGGAAGCGCGGCGAGCCCGTACGCCGGGGTGGCGGCGAGCTGGAGACCGAGGTGGCCGACCGGGCCGCTCCGGTCGTCCTGGACCACGCCGACCGGCTGCCGGACGGTGGCACGCTCGTCGTGGTCAGCCACGGCGGCACCATCCGGACGACGATCGGCCGGCTGCTCGGACTGGAGGCCCACCACTGGGAGGGCCTCGGCGGACTCAGCAACTGCTGCTGGTCGGTGCTGGGCGAGGGTGCGCGCGGCTGGCGCCTGCTGGAGCACAACGCAGGCACCCTGCCCGAACCGGTGCTCGGCGACGACACCTGAGGGGCCGCCCGACCACCCCGGAGGGCACCTCGGGGAGGGCGGCACCGGCCGGATTTCACTTTCCGGCTGGTCACAGGCTAGAGTTCTTCTTGTTCGCAGCGCGGAAAACACCGGAAACGGTGAAGACGCGGAGAAGGACAGCGAACAGCGGGGCTATAGCTCAGTTGGTAGAGCGCCTGCATGGCATGCAGGAGGTCAGGAGTTCAATTCTCCTTAGCTCCACAGATGAAGATCCCGTCCCCTTGGGGGCGGGATCTTCTGTGTTTGCCGGTCCGTGGGTGGCGGTCGCCTGCGTCTTCACCCGTCGTGGGGCCGGGCGCTCGGGCTGACGTAGCGTCAGTGTCGCTCCTCGGGCCCGGTTCGGCGGGCTTCCCCTCTTGCGGTGTCATGGCAGAATCGGAGCGCCGGAGGGGGCGACGGACCGATCGGGAGGGAGCGCGATGCCTGCGAGCCGCGTGCGGGTCCCCGGTCAGTCTTGTGCGTCCGATGCCCCAGCTCCGTCCGCCCGTCCCGTAGTTACCGTGATTCCCGAACACAGGTCCGGTCCCGGCGGCCCGTCCCGCGGCTTCTCCCAGGTGGTCCAGACACCGGAGGGCGGCGGGATCAGGTGCGCACGTACGGCCAGCGGCCACAGCTGGAGCTGACTGCATGGGTGCGCACAGGCGGAAATGCGACTGGTGTGGCAGTGGTACGCCCATCGTCAGGGACATGGATCCGATCAACGCGGACTACCAGTACTGGTGCGAAGAGTGCGCGCGGGCGCTGATCATAAAAGGCGACCCCATCGAGACGTACCGCGAGCTGGAGGGGGAGCCCATCTACGGGCGGCTCCTGGAGGAGCACTGCACCCTCAAGCGGTTCTACTCCTTCGCCACGGCCTGACGGCAGGGCCCGGCGGCAGGGGCCCGGAGGTAGGGGCCGTGGAGTCGCGGTGGGGCCGCGAGGCCGGTGCGAATCGGGCATAGCGGACCGGGTCGGAATGGATTTGGGGAGTACCGGGGAGGCCGTGTAATGTTCTCGATGTCGCCAAGGGAAACCGGAACGGCAAGCGAAACAAGGGGCTATAGCTCAGTTGGTAGAGCGCCTGCATGGCATGCAGGAGGTCAGGAGTTCAATTCTCCTTAGCTCCACAGCGAAGAAGGCGGGTCATCCGAATCGGATGGCCCGCCTTTTCGTTGTCCGCCGTTCTCCGTTGTTCGCCGCGGCTCCCCGTCGCTCCTCGCGGACTTCGCCGGTCCTCGTCGCCGGGCTTCGTGGCCTTCTCGCGCTTCCTGCGGCCGCCCCCGCTCGCCGGCCGCTCGTCGCCCCGCCCGCAGGTCGTCCCGCCGGGCCGCCTCCGGCCGTCCAGCAGGTGGCCGCTCCCGGTGAGGCTCCGGCCCTGTGCGGTACCCTGACGCCATGCGTGCCGTACGCCTTCTGCTTAGCGAGCCGCGCTGATCACTACCGACCGGTGAGAACGCCTGGTCGGACTCGGCGCGGCGTCCCCTCCTGTGCGAGGGGATTTTTCGTTTCCGTAGACGCGCGTCCTTCGACGTGGGCGCCGGCAGATGACGATCGATGGAGCTTTGAGGATCATGAGCGAGACGAATTCCGCAGCCGAGGCTGCTGCGCCGCACCGCTACACGGCGGCGATGGCCGCCGACATCGAGGCACGCTGGCAGGACTTCTGGGACGCCGAGGGCACGTACGAGGCGCCCAACCCGACCGGCGACCTGGCGGGCGACCCGGAGCTGGCCGCCAGGCCCAAGAAGTTCATCATGGACATGTTCCCGTACCCCTCGGGCGCGGGTCTGCACGTCGGCCACCCGCTGGGGTACATCGCCACCGACGTGTACGCCCGCCACCAGCGGATGTCCGGCCACAACGTCCTGCACACCCTGGGCTTCGACGCCTTCGGCCTGCCCGCCGAGCAGTACGCGGTGCAGACCGGCACGCACCCGCGGATCTCCACCGAAGCGAACATGGAGAACATGCGGGCCCAGCTGCGCCGGCTGGGCCTGGGCCACGACAAGCGCCGCTCCTTCGCCACGATCGACGCGGACTACTACAAGTGGACCCAGTGGATCTTCCTGCAGATCTTCAACTCCTGGTACGACACGGACGCCGACAAGGCCCGCCCGATCGCCGAGCTGGTCGCCCAGTTCGAGAGCGGTGAGCGGTCCACGCCGGACGGCCGTTCCTGGCAGGACCTGTCCGCCGTCGAGCGCGCCGACCTGCTGAGCGAGTACCGCCTGGCGTACGCCTCCGACGCCCCCGTCAACTGGTCGCCGGGCCTGGGCACCGTCCTGGCCAACGAGGAGGTGACCGCCGACGGACGCTCCGAGCGCGGGAACTTCCCGGTCTTCAAGTCCAAGCTGCGCCAGTGGAACATGCGCATCACCGCTTACGCCGACCGTCTGCTGGACGACCTGGACGGCCTGGACTGGCCGGAAGCCATCAAGCTGCAGCAGCGCAACTGGATCGGCCGCTCCGAGGGCGCGCGCGTCGACTTCCCCGTCGACGGCGCCGGTGCGATCACCGTCTTCACCACCCGCCAGGACACCCTGTTCGGCGCCACCTACATGGTCCTGGCGCCCGAGCACGAGCTGGTCGAGCGGATCATCCCGGCCGCCTGGCCCGAGGGCACCCACCCGGTCTGGACCGGCGGCCACGCCACGCCCGCCGAGGCCGTCAACGCGTACCGCAAGCAGGCAGCGGCCAAGTCGGACGTCGAGCGCCAGGCCGAGGCCAAGGACAAGACCGGCGTCTTCACCGGCGCGTACGCGACCAACCCGGTCAGCGGCGACCAGGTCCCCGTCTTCATCGCCGACTACGTCCTGATGGGCTACGGGACCGGCGCGATCATGGCCGTCCCGGCGCACGACACCCGCGACTTCGCCTTCGCGCGCGCCTTCGAGCTGCCGATGCGCTGCGTCGTCGAGCCCTCGGACGACCGCGGCACCGACCCCGCCACCTGGGACGACGCCTTCTCGTCGTACGAGGCGAAGCTGGTCAACTCCTCGAACGACGAGATCTCGCTCGACGGCCTGGGCGTCGTGGACGCCAAGGCGAAGATCACCGAGTGGCTGCGGGAGCACGGCGTCGGTGAGGGCACCGTGAACTTCCGGCTGCGCGACTGGCTGTTCAGCCGCCAGCGCTACTGGGGCGAGCCCTTCCCGATCGTCTACGACGAGGACGGCATCGCCCACCCCCTGCCCGAGTCGATGCTGCCCCTGGAGCTGCCGGAGGTCGAGGACTACTCGCCGCGCACCTTCGACCCGGACGACGCGGACACCAAGCCGGAGCCCCCGCTGTCGCGGAACGCCGACTGGGTCAACGTCACCCTGGACCTGGGCGACGGCAACGGCCCGCGCACGTACCGGCGCGAGACCAACACCATGCCGAACTGGGCCGGTTCCTGCTGGTACGAGCTGCGCTACCTGGACCCGAACAACGAGCAGGCGCTGGTCGACCCGGCGATCGAGCAGTACTGGATGGGCCCGCGCGAGGGGCAGCCGACCGGCGGTGTCGACCTGTACGTCGGCGGCGCCGAGCACGCCGTGCTGCACCTGCTGTACGCGCGTTTCTGGTCCAAGGTGCTGCACGACCTGGGCCACGTCTCCTCCGCCGAGCCGTTCCACAAGCTGTACAACCAGGGCATGATCCAGGCGTTCGTCTACCGCGACGCCCGTGGCATCCCGGTGCCGGCCGCCGAGGTCGAGGAGCGCGACGGACAGTTCTTCTTCCAGGGCGAGAAGGTCAGCCGCGTCCTGGGCAAGATGGGCAAGTCCCTGAAGAACGCCGTCACGCCGGACGAGATCTGCGCCGAGTACGGCGCGGACACCCTGCGCCTGTACGAGATGGCGATGGGCCCGCTGGACGTCTCGCGTCCGTGGGACACCCGCGCCGTGGTCGGCCAGTACCGCCTGCTGCAGCGGCTGTGGCGCAACGTCGTCGACGAGGAGACCGGCGAGGTCACCGTCGTGGACACGGAGCCCGGCGAGGACACGCTGCGCGCGCTGCACAAGGCGATCGACGGCGTCGCCCAGGACATGGCCGGAATGCGTTTCAACACGGCCATCGCCAAGGTGACCGAGCTGAACAACCACCTGACCAAGACGGGCGGCCCGCTGTCCCGCTCGGTGGCCGAGAGCCTGGTCCTGCTGGTCGCCCCGCTGGCCCCGCACGTCGCCGAGGAGCTGTGGCGCCGACTGGGCCACACCGAGTCGGTCGTGCACCAGGACTTCCCGGTGGCCGACCCGGCGTACGTCGTGGACGAGACCGTCACCTGCGTCGTCCAGATCAAGGGCAAGGTCAAGGCCCGCCTGGAGATCTCCCCGTCCATCACGGACGCGGAGCTGGAGGCGCTGGCACTGGCCGACCCGGCCGTGGTCGCCGCCCTGGGCGGGGCCGAGATCCGCAAGGTGATCGTGCGGGCCCCGAAGCTGGTCAACATCGTCTCCGCGTGATCGTTTCCGCGTGAGGCGCCGGGGACCTGGGTAGGCAGCTCGTCATGAGGCGCCTCCCGGGGCCCCGGGCCACCGGGCACACGGCTGCCAGGGCTTTCCCCTACGGGCAGGCCGAGGGTTCCGACGGAACCCTCGGCCTGCCCGTTGCGTTTACGGTGGAGAGGGCGGCCGTCACCGGGTGGCCGCCGGAGCACTCACCGCCGGCTTTCCGATCCGCATCCCGATCCGACCGACCGCCGACTGCCGAGGGGCGTTCATGGAGACCCTGTTCTTGATCCTGGCGTTGCTCTTCGTCGCGTTCGTGGGCCTCGGCGTGTACGCCGGGGTGAAGGCCGTCAAGGCCGCCAAGCGAGGCGTCGACCGGACACTCACCCAGGCCCGGCGGACGGTGGAGGAGACCACGCTGCGGGCGAAGAGCTACGGCCAGCCCGGGGTCACCGGTGAGCTGGCGCAGCTGCGGCTCTCCCTGCGCACCGCGATGCGCGCGACCCAGGAGACGCTGGGGGCCGGGGTTGCCGAGGACGCCTCGCTGTCGGAGTCCCTGGGGCTCTTCCAGCGGCTCAGCGTGCACGGCCGGGAGCTGGACGACGAGCTGAAGCGGCTGGAGCGGGAGCCCGACCGCGCGACGGTGGCGACCCTGATGCCCGGGCTGCGGGAGCGCACGGACCGCATCACGAAGTCCGCCGACTCGCTCCGCTGGGCGGCCCGTGACCGGGCCAGGCGGTTCGCCGACGACGACCTGGACACCCTCAACGCGCAGATCGACGTGGAGGCCGGGGCGCTGCGGCACTGGACGACGGGCGAGGAGCCGCCGGCTCCGGCTCCCCGGACGCCGCACGCGCACGGCTCCGGTACGTCCCGTGGTGGTTCCGCCGCGTCCCAGGGGTTCGGGGCGGCCGCGCCGGGGGCGGGGCAGGATGCCTCGCGCGAGCTGCCGGAGTCCGGTCCCGCCGCGCGGATCAGGCCGCCGTGGCAGAAGTCGGCCCGGCCGGAGACGACGAACTGAGCGTCGTGCGGGACGCGTCCGCGCAGGGTGCGACGTGGTGGGTGGTGGTGGCCCCGGGCACCGGCCCCGCAGGTGGCAAGATGCCTCCCGCACCGTCCGTAAGGGATCAGCGGCCCGGGGTCGGGCTGCCGCGCCCCTGCTCCGGAAGGTAATCTCCGGCTCATGTCCCGCCATGTCGCGATCGTCACCGATTCAACGGCCTACCTGCCTCCCCGGACGATGGAGCGGCACGGCATCACAGCGGTGCCGCTGACCGTCGTCCTCGGCGATCAGGCGCTGGAGGAGGGCACGGAGATCTCGTCCCGTTCGCTCGCGGTGGCCCTCCAGAAGCGCCGTTCGGTGACCACGTCCCGCCCCAGCCCGGAGGTCTTCGCCGAGACCTACCGGGCAGCGGCCGAAGCGGGTGCGACCGGTGTCGTCTCGCTGCACCTGTCCGCCGAGTTCTCGGGAACGTACGACGCCGCGCTGCTGGCCGCGAAGGAAGCCCCGGTGCCGGTGCGGGTGGTGGACACCGGGATGGTCGCGATGGCCCTCGGCTTCTGCGCGCTGGCGGCGGCCGAGGCCACCGAGGCGGGCGGCGGACTGGACGACGCGGTACTGGCGGCGGAGCGGCGGGCACGTGTCACCTCCGCCTACTTCTACGTGGACACCCTCGACTACCTCCGCCGGGGCGGCCGGATCGGGGCGGCCCAGGCGCTGTTCGGGTCCGCGCTCGCCGTGAAACCGCTGCTTCAGCTCGACGGCGGGCGCATCGAGCTGCTGGAGAAGGTACGGACGGCCTCCCGGGCCATCGCCCGGCTGGAGGAGATCGTCGCCGACCGGGCCGGTACGGGCGCGGTGGACATCGCGGTGCACCACCTCGCGGCCCCGGATCGGGCCGAGCGGCTCGCGGAACGCCTGCGGGAGCGGGTGCCGGGGCTGGTGGACCTGCACGTCAGCGAGGTCGGTGCGGTGATCGGCGCGCACACGGGACCGGGGCTGCTCGGCGCGGTGATCTCGGAGCGGTGAGTCCGGTCCGGTGATCTCGCCGCGCTGATGCCGGCGTGGGTGTTCCCAACGCGTCGATCCCGTCGCGTCCTTGGGGTGTCTTCCCTCCTTCGGGTGGCGGAGTTGTCCACAACTGGGCGGTTGTCCACGGAAATCGGCGCTGCTCAGCGGGTTTGCGCGGAAGTGCCTAACGTCCTGAGGCATGGCTCTTCGATCAGCTCCTCCGCGCCCGTTCTCCGCCGCTCCCGTCCTCGACCTCCCGGCCCCTCCCGACTCCCCGCACCCGCGGCCTGCTGACACCGCGTCCGGCCCCGGGGCTGTTTCCGGTGTCGTCCCTGGTGTCGTCCCCGGCGTTCGACCGGGGCGACGCGCGAGGGGGCGGCCGAAGGACGAGGCAGATGTGGCGGGGCGCCGCCGGGCCGCCGCGTTGCTGGGCGAGGCGGTGGCAGAGCCGGTGGGGGAGTCCATGGGGGATGAGGACGCCGGGGCCGTTGCTCGTGCCGCTCTCCGCGAGCGGTTACCTCTCTGGTTCCAGCTCCGTTGCGCCCTCGAACCGAAGGCGACGGCCGCCTTGGGCGTGGTCCTGGTCGGCCTCGCGGTCCTGGCCGGGGCGCACTTCTGGACGGCCGGGCCGGAGACCGTACGCGTCCCCGAGGCGGTGCGGGCGGCGGCCGAGGTGTCCGCCCTGCCGCGTACGGAGAACGCGGGCGCGACGTCCCTGTCGGCGCCCCCGTCGTCACGGCCACGACCGTCGCCCGCCGCCGCTCCCGACGCCGTGGCCGCCGACCGGATCGTGGTCGACGTGAACGGCAAGGTGCGGCGGCCGGGAGTCCAGCACCTGAGGGCCGGGTCGAGGGTCGCCGACGCGCTGCACGCCGCTGGGGGCGTACTCGCGGGGACGGACGTCACCGGCCTCAACCGCGCCCGGATCCTCAACGACGGCGAGCAGGTGGTGGTCGGAATCCCCACGGCCCCGCAGCCCCCGGGTGCGGCGGGGGGACCGGTGCCGGGCGGCGGAGAGGCGGCGCAGGCCGGGCCGTTGAGCCTCAGTACCGCCACCGCCGAGCAGTTGGAGACGCTGCCGGGGGTCGGGCCCGTCCTGGCCCAGCACATCGTCGACTACCGCACCGAGCACGGGGGATACGCCTCCGTCGACGAACTGCGGAACGTCACGGGCATCGGTGACCGGCGCTTCGCCGATCTCCAGCCCCTGGTGCGGCCATGAACCGGGACACCGGCGCCCCCGTCCGCACGGAGCGCCCGACAGCCTCCGGTGCGGGCGCGCGTACGGCTGCGGGCTCGGGTGCGGCCTCCGGTGCGGGGCAGGAAGGTCCGGCCGATCTGAGGCTGGTGCTGCCGGCTCTCGCCGCCTGGGCGTCCGCCGCGCTCTGCCTGGTCCTCCCCGGGGCCTGGACGGCAACGGGGGTCGTCGTCTGTCTCGTGGTGGCCTTGGTGCTCCTGCGCATGGCGCGGGGCAAGGGGACCCGCCGGTCCACCGGAAGGGGTGCGGTCTGCGCCGTGCTGCTGTGCGCGGCGGCCGGGGCCGCTTCGGCGGGGCTGCACGGGGCCGACGTGCGTCGGGGCCCGGTACCGGGGCTGGCGCGGGCGCACACGGAGGTGGAAGCGGAGGTGACCGTCACCTCCGATCCGGTACGGACGCGGGCCCAGGTGCGCGGCAGCCGGAGCATGCCCGCCCTGCTGCTGATCGACGCCGAGGTCACCCGGCTCGCGCTCCCCGGTCCCCGTCCCGGCTCAGGCTCGGATACCGGCTCCGCCTCGGGCTCCGGCTCCGCCTCGGGCTCCGGCTCCGCCTCTGGCTCGGGTTCCGGCTTCGGCTCCGGATCGGGCTTCGGCTCCGGTATGGCTCCTCCCGGCTCCGGCTCGGCTGCGGCTCGCGCCGGCGTGGAGGCGTACCGGCTCCGCACGCCGGTCGTCCTGATGGTGTCGCCCGGCGCCGCGACGCGGGCGTGGCAGAGCCTGCTGCCCTCCACCGGTCTGCGGATCGAGGGCCGGCTCGTTCCCTCCACGCGCGAGGGCGAACGGAGCGCGGCGACCCTGCGGGTGGCGGCGGGTACCGCGCCACGGATCGCCACCGGGCCCACTTTCACACAGCGCCTGGCGGGGGAGTTGCGCGAAGGGCTGCGCCGGGCCACCGAGGAGCTCGGCCCGGACGCCCGGGCGTTGTTGCCCGGCCTGGTGGTCGGCGACACCTCACGCGTCCCGACCGAACTGCACGATGCTTTCCGATCCACCGATCTCGCCCATTTGCTGTCTGTTTCTGGTGCGAATTTATCCATTCTTCTCTTCCTGTTGATCGGCCCTCCGGGTGCTGCCCTGAGTGCCGAACGGCGGGGCCTCGCGCCCCGGTTGGGGCTGACCTTGCGTGCGACGGCGCTGACCGGCGGTCTGATCACCCTCGCGTTCGTGATCGTCTGCCGGCCGGAGCCGAGCGTGCTGCGCGCGGCGGCGTGCGGACTGGTCACGCTCCTCGCCATCGGGACCGGCCGGCGCAGAGCCCTGATTCCCGCACTGGCGGCGGCGGTTCTGCTGCTGGTGCTGTACGACCCGTGGCTGGCCCGGAGTTACGGCTTCCTGCTCTCCGTCCTCGCCACCGGATCGCTGCTCACTCTCGCGCCGCGCTGGGGAGCGGCGCTCTGCCGGAGGGGGGTTCCCGCCAGGCTCGCCGAGGTGCTGGCCGCCGCCGCCGCGGCGCAGGCCGTCTGCGCGCCCGTCGTCGTGGTGCTGGCCTCCCGGGTGAGCCTGGTGGCGGTCCCGTGCAACCTGCTCGCCGAGTTCGCTGTGGCGCCCGCGACGGTCCTCGGGTTCGCCGTGCTCGCCGTGGCCCCGGTGTCGATACCCGCGGCGCAGGTGCTGGCCCGGATCGCGGGGTGGCCGGTGGAGTGGATCGCGGGCGTCGCCAGAACGGGTGCCGGGCTGCCCGGGGCGGAGGCTGCCTGGCCCGGTGGCTGGGGAGGGGCCGCGCTGCTGGCGGGAGCCACGCTGCTCGTGGTGGTGGGCGCCCGCCACCTGGGCCGGCACCCCTGGGTCTGCTCGGTGGCCGCGCTGCTGCTGGCCCTCGCGGTGGTCAGGCCCGTGCCGTTGACCCGCATGGTGACGGGGTGGCCGCCGCCCGGCTGGGCCTTCGCCCTGTGCGACGTCGGGCAGGGCGATGCGATGGTGCTCGCGGCCGGGGACGGAACCGGGGTCGTCGTGGACGCCGGGCCCGAACCGGCACCCGTCGACCGGTGCCTGCGGGAGCTGGGCGTCAGACGTGTACCGCTGCTGGTGCTGACCCACTTCCACGCGGACCATGTGCGGGGCCTGCCCGGTGTGCTGCGGGGCCGGCCGGTGGGGGCGGTCCAGACGACCGGCCTCGAAGAGCCGGCGGAGCAGGCCGCGTTCGTACGGCGGACCGCCGCCGCCTCGGGAGTACCGCTGATTCCGGCGGCGGCGGGGGAGCACCGCCGTATCGGGGTCCTCGACTGGCAGGTCCTGTGGCCGGAGGCGGGCGCGGGGACGACGGTGGCGGCTCCGGGCGTGCCGGAGGAGCCGAACGACTCCAGCCTCACCCTGCTGGTCACGGCGCGGGGCGGTCTGCGGCTGCTGCTCCTGGGCGACCTGGAACCCCCGGCCCAGCAGGGCCTGATACGGGCGCACCCCGAACTGTCCGGCGTGGACGTGCTCAAAGTGGCGCACCACGGCTCGGGTTTCCAGGACCCGGGGCTGATGCGCCGGGTGCGGCCGAGGCTCGCGCTCATCTCCTGCGGCGCCGGGAACCCGTACGGGCACCCCGCCCCGCGCACCGTGGCGGCTCTGGCGGCGGGCGGCGCGAAGGTGCTGCGTACGGACGTGGACGGGGCGATCGCCGTGAGCGGCGCGGGGGCCGGACTGCGGGTGGTGGGCCGCCGGTAGGGGGTTCTCCGGTACTCGGGAGCGGCACCGTGAAGGAGGTGTGGAGTGTCCGCAATACGGACCAATTTATGAGAGGTGGCGTCAATAAGGATCTTCGGTAACAGCCCGTCACAGCACCGTGCATCCCCGTACGAGCAGCTCTGTTTGCCTCGAACGCGGCAAGAATGATCGAATGCATTTTCGTCGGCGGGCCGCTGCTCCGACAACGACGTCCAGCTGTAGGGGCCCCAGGTGATCGCCCCCAGGAGTGCGCAATGTTCGGCCGTTGGTTTCGCAGCAATGGACAGTCGGGTGCCGCCTCCGGTGGCGCCCTCGCCGGAGTCACCGTGCCGCAGTCCGCGGGCGTGATCAGCTGCCGGGTGCTCGACCCGGTCGACCAGCCGGTGCTGCAGGCCGAGTTCGTCGTCACGGACGCCGGGGGCCGCAGAGTCTTCGGTGGCGACACCGACCCGTACGGGAGGATCCTCGCGGCGGTTCCGGCGGGCGAATACCGACTGGGCATCACCTCCGAGGGGTTCACCCCCTTCCACGGGCCGGTCACGGTGACCGAGAACGGGCACGCGAACCTCGGCGACGTACGGCTCCAGCTGGCGCAGCCCCCGCAGCTCCCCACCCCCGGTGACTGGGAGATCGAGCCGACCCACACCCAGATCGGCTTCACCGCCCGGCACATCGGCATGGCGCGCGTCCACGGCAGGTTCAACACCTTCGCCGGTGCCATCCGCATCGCGGAGCACATGGAGGACTCGGCGATGCACGTCATCATCGACGCCGCATCGATCGACACCAACGTCCAGATGCGCGACGACCACCTGCGGTCGGCCGACTTCCTGGACGTCGGCCACTTCCCGACGCTGGAGTTCTACAGCGAGCGCTTCGTGCACCGCGGCGGGAGCCGGTGGGCCGTCACCGGGGCGCTCACCCTGCACGGCGTCAGCCGCACCGTGACGCTGGACACCCAGTACCTCGGTCTCGGCAACGGGCTGGAGGGCGAGGCGCGGGCCGCCTGCCGGGCCACCACCGAGCTGCACCGCGAAGACTTCACCCTCACCTGGCAGACGATGCTGGCCAAGGGGATCGCGGTCGTCGGCTCCAGCATCTCCATCGAGATGGACATCCAGATCGTCCAGAAGAGCTGACCCGCCGGGCAGGGCCCGGGCCCGACGGGGTACTGGGATCCCTGCCCCGCCCGGCGCCCCCGCTCGTGGCCCCGTGCCCCCGCTGCGGCTCCGTTACGGGGCCTCCGGTTACGGGGCCTCCAGCCACCCCTCGTACTCCGCCGCGAAGGCGTCGAGAGCGGCGGTGTCCAGCTGCCCGTCCGGGTCCTCCACGACCACCAGCCACTGGGCGTCCTCGGCGTCGTCCTCACCGGCCAGCGCGTCCCTCAGCAACTGCGGTTCCTCGCCGACGGCGAAGCGGTCGGGGAGTTCCTCGGCCACCTCCCGGGCGGCGTCACGGTCGGGCAGCACCAGTACATGTCTCACATCGCTCACCCACATATTCTCGCCCGCGTTCCACCGTGCCCCGGACCGAGGACCGGGCGGACGGCGGACCGGGCAGGCAGCGGAGGGCGGACCGGGCAGGCGGCAGCGGAGGGCGGACCGGCTGTCGGTGGGGCGTGGGATGCTGGACGGCGATGGCCACCAGAAGGAACCCCACCGACGACCCGCTCGCCCCTCTCACGCTCGCCGTGGGCCAGGAGGACCTCCTCCTCGACCGCGCCGTGCAGCAGGTGGTGGCGGCTGCCCGCGCCGCCGACGCCGACACGGACGTCCGCGATCTCGCCTCGGAGCAGTTGCAGCCCGGCACGCTCGCCGAGCTGACCAGCCCGTCCCTCTTCGCCGAGCGGAAGGTGGTGATCGTCCGCAACGCCCACGATCTCTCCGCCGACACCGTGAAGGACGTCAAGGCGTACCTCGACTCCCCGGCCGAGGAGATCACCCTGGTGCTGCTCCACGCGGGCGGCGCCAAGGGCAAGGGCCTGCTGGACGCGGCCCGCAAGGCCGGAGCGCGTGAGGTCGCCTGCCCGAAGACGACGAAGCCGGCCGAGCGGCTCACCTTCGTACGGTCGGAGTTCCGGGCGCTGGGCCGTTCGGCCACCCCGGAGGCGTGCCAGTCCCTCGTGGACTCCATCGGCAGCGACCTGCGGGAGCTGGCGAGCGCCGTCTCCCAGCTCGTCGCGGACGTGGAAGGCACCATCGACGAGGCCGTCGTCGGGCGCTACTACACGGGCCGTGCCGAGGCGTCCTCGTTCACCGTCGCCGACCGGGCGGTCGAAGGGCGGGCGGCCGAGGCGCTGGAGGCGCTGCGCTGGTCGCTCTCGACGGGGGTCGCCCCCGTCCTCATCACCAGCGCCCTCGCCCAGGGCGTCCGGGCCATCGGCAAGCTCTCCTCCGCCCGGGGCGGTCGCCCCGCCGACCTGGCCCGCGAGCTCGGCATGCCGCCGTGGAAGATCGACCGGGTACGCCAGCAGATGCGCGGCTGGACCCCGGACGGGATCGCGGCGGCGACCCTGGCCGTGGCCGCCGCCGACGCCGGCGTCAAGGGCGGCGGGGACGACCCGGAGTACGCCCTGGAGAAGGCGGTCGTCGCCGTGGCGCGAGCCGCCCGCGCGGGCCGCTGATCCCGAGCCGCTGAGCCGGTGCCGGAGGTGAGACCCCCGGCCTCTGGAGGCCCATACCCGCGCCCGCGCCCGTACGCGCACACCCCCGCCCCACACACGGAAAGGCCCCGTTCGTCACCCCGGGGAGGGGGACGAGCGGGGCCTTTCCGTTCACGCTGTGTGTGCCGCACCCGCGTGGCGAACGCAGGTTCGGTGTGCGGCACGGGGTGCCGGTCAGGAGCGGGAGAGAGGGCCCGCTGTGTCCGTTCCGGCGATCACATCAGGGTGCTCAGGCGCTGAGGGAGGCAACCTTGGAGGCCAGGGCCGACTTCTTGTTGGCCGCGGCGTTCTTGTGGATGACACCCTTGGAGACGGCCTTGTCGAGCGCGCGGGAAGCGTCGCGAGCGGCCGTGGTGGCCTTCTCGACGTCACCGGCGACGGCAGCCTCACGGGCCTTGCGGATCGCGGTCTTGAGCGACGACTTGACGGCCTTGTTGCGCAGGCGCGCCTTCTCGTTGGTCTTGTTCCGCTTGATCTGGGACTTGATGTTCGCCACGAGAGAGCCTTTTCAGGTTCGTTGGATCTTCTGAGTGCGCCGCGCGTCTCCGCGGTATCACCCAGGGAGCCACGAGGCACAGCTGCCCACGGTACCAGTCACCCTCCTACCGGCCCAAACCCGTGGCTGCGGCCCAGGCGTGGGACGATGGAAGCTACGTATAGATCCGACCGACCCGACATCGACCCGAGACACGGCGTTCGGCGTCTCAAGAATCAGGACCCTGCGTGCCCGCGACTCCCACCAACGTGCCTGCGCCGAGCCGTACCGACCCGGCGCTGATCCGCAACTTCTGCATCATCGCGCACATCGACCACGGCAAGTCGACCCTTGCCGACCGGATGCTCCAGCTGACGGGCGTGGTCGACCAGCGGCAGATGCGCGCCCAGTACCTCGACCGGATGGACATCGAGCGCGAGCGCGGTATCACCATCAAGTCCCAGGCGGTCCGTCTGCCGTGGGCGCCCACCACGGCGGAGGGCAAGGGCAGCACCCACATCCTCAACATGATCGACACCCCCGGGCACGTGGACTTCACGTACGAGGTGTCGCGTTCGCTCGCCGCCTGTGAGGGCACGGTCCTGCTGGTCGACGCGGCCCAGGGGATCGAGGCGCAGACCCTGGCCAACCTGTACCTGGCCATGGAGAACGACCTCACCATCGTTCCGGTGCTGAACAAGATCGACCTCCCGGCCGCGCAGCCCGAGAAGTTCTCCGAGGAACTGGCGAACCTCATCGGCTGCCAGCCGGAGGACGTCCTCAGGGTCTCCGCGAAGACCGGTGTCGGCGTGGACGCGCTGCTGGACCGGGTGGTCCGGGACGTTCCGGCCCCCGTGGGCCAGGCGGACGCCCCCGCCCGCGCGATGATCTTCGACTCGGTCTACGACTCCTACCGCGGCGTCGTCACGTACGTCCGTGTGGTCGACGGCCAGCTCAACAAGCGCGAGCGCATCCGGATGATGTCGACCGGCGCCACGCACGAGCTGCTGGAGATCGGTGTCTCGTCTCCGGAGATGACCCCGGCGGACGGCCTCGGCGTGGGTGAGGTCGGTTACCTCATCACCGGCGTGAAGGACGTCCGTCAGTCGAAGGTCGGTGACACGATCACCTCGCTGCACAGCGGGGCGACCGAGGCGCTGGGCGGTTACAAGGACCCGAAGCCGATGGTGTTCTCGGGCCTCTACCCGCTGGACGGCTCGGACTACCCGGACCTGCGCGAGGCCCTGGACAAGCTCCAGCTCAACGACGCGGCCCTGGTCTACGAGCCGGAGACCTCCGCCGCGCTCGGCTTCGGCTTCCGCGTGGGCTTCCTCGGCCTGCTCCACCTCGACGTGATCCGCGAGCGCCTGGAGCGCGAGTTCGGTCTCGACCTCATCGCCACCGCGCCCAACGTGGTGTACCGCGTGACGATGGAGGACGGCACCGAGCACATCGTCACCAACCCGAGCGAGTTCCCCGAGGGCAAGATCGACTCGGTGCACGAGCCGGTCGTCCGGGCCACCGTCCTCGCGCCCAGCGAGTTCATCGGCGCGATCATGGAGCTCTGCCAGAACCGGCGCGGCACCCTGATCGGCATGGACTACCTCTCCGAGGACCGGGTGGAGATCCGCTACACCCTGCCGCTCGCCGAGATCGTCTTCGACTTCTTCGACCAGCTGAAGTCGAAGACCCGTGGGTACGCCTCGCTCGACTACGAGCCCACCGGCGAGCAGTCGGCGCAGCTCGTCAAGGTCGACATCCTGCTGCACGGCGACAAGGTGGACGCGTTCTCCGCCGTCACCCACAAGGACAAGGCGTACGCGTACGGCGTGCGGCTCGTCGCCAAGCTGCAGAAGCTCATCCCCCGGCAGAACTTCGAGGTGCCGATCCAGGCGGCCATCGGCTCCCGGGTCATCGCCCGCGAGACCGTCCGCGCCATCCGCAAGGACGTCCTCGCCAAGTGCTACGGCGGTGACATCTCCCGTAAGCGGAAGCTGCTGGAGAAGCAGAAGGAAGGCAAGAAGCGGATGAAGATGGTCGGCAACGTCGAGGTGCCGCAGGACGCGTTCATCGCGGTCCTGTCCACCGACGAGTCCGCCGCCGAGGCCAAGGGCAAGAAGTAGCCCCGCCCCGGCTCCGCCCCGCGGCCTCACCCGCCGCGGTTCCTCCGTGTTCGAGGCGTCACACGTTCGGGCCCCTGTTCCTCCGCGCAGCGCGGAGGGCGGGGGCCCGTTCGTTATCAACCGGCGGCCCGTGGCCCCTTACGCGGACACCGGGCGCGCTTTACCCTGATCACGGCTCGTCTAGTTACTCGCCAGTTAAGCAAGCCGGTGACGCACCGGCCGCACGGCCGGTGGTGAGCCGGTCGTACAGGGCGGGAACAGTCGAGCGAGCGGGACGAGCAGGACGCGCGGTGGATCAGGATCACGCGCAGAGCGGGAACGAGAAGCAAGCAGACACAGCAGGATCACCAAGCGGCCGGTCGTAGTGATGCCGCAGGCCCGGAGGACGTCGTGAGCGACACACCACAGACCCTGATCGACAACCGACCGCCCTCCGTGGCGAATCTCTTCATGGAGCGGGTGGCCGCCACGCCGGACGGCGAGGCGTACCGCTACCCGGTGCCCTCGTCCACGGGCGAGGGTCCGGACGAGTGGAAGTCGCTGACCTGGGGAGAGTCCGCCGAACGGGTCTACGCCATCGCGGCGGGCCTGATCGCGCTCGGCGTGCGGCCCGAGGAGCGGGTCGCGCTCGCCTCCTCCACCCGGGTCGAGTGGATCCTCGCCGACCTGGGCGTGATGTGCGCCGGGGCCGCGACGACCACGGTGTACCCCTCCACCAACACCGAGGAGTCCGCCTTCATCCTGGCCGACTCCGAGAGCCGGGTGCTGATCGCGGAGGACGCGGCCCAGGTCGCGAAGGCCCGCGAGTCCCGCGCCGAGCTGCCCGACCTCACCCGTGTCGTCGTCATCGACCCGGCCGCCGCCGAGCCCGCCGAGGGCGACCCCGAGGGCTGGCTGCTGACCCTCGCCGAGCTGGAGGCCCAGGGCGCCGCGTACCTGGTGGAGCACCCGGAGGCCGTCAAGGAGCGGGTGTCGGACATCACCGCCGACCAGCTGGCCACCCTGATCTACACCTCCGGCACCACCGGGCGGCCCAAGGGCGTGCGGCTGCCGCACGACAACTGGTCGTACATGGCGAAGGCCACCGTCGCGACCGGGCTGATCAACGCGGACGACGTCCAGTACCTCTGGCTGCCGCTCGCGCACGTCTTCGGCAAGGTTCTGACCTCCGGCCAGATCGAGGTCGGCCACGTCACCGCCGTCGACGGACGGGTCGACAAGATCATCGAGAACCTCCCGGTGGTCCGGCCCACCTACATGGCGGCCGTCCCGCGCATCTTCGAGAAGGTCTACAACGGCGTCGCCGCGAAGGCCCGCGCCGGTGGCGGGGCCAAGTACAAGATCTTCCAGTGGTCCGTGGGCGTCGCCCGCGAGTACGCCAAGGTCTCGCAGGACAACTTCCGCCGTACGGGCACCTCCTCCGTCCCCTTCGCCCTCGGCGCCAAGCACCGGGCGGCGGACGCCCTCGTCTTCGCGAAGATCCGCGAGGCGTTCGGCGGCCGGCTGCGCGCCTGCGTCTCCGGCTCCGCCGCCCTCGCCCCGGACATCGGCTACTTCTTCGCCGGCGCGGGCGTGCACGTCCTGGAGGGGTACGGCCTCACCGAGTCCAGTGCCGCCTCCTTCTGCAACCCCGGCGAGGCCTACCGCACCGGCACCGTCGGCAAGCCGCTCCCCGGCACCGAGGTCCGCATCGCCGACGACGGCGAGGTGCTGCTGCGCGGCCCCGGCATCATGCAGGGCTACCACCGGCTCCCGGAAAAGTCGGCCGAGGTGCTGGAGTCGGACGGCTGGCTGCACACCGGCGACATCGGCGAACTCTCCGTCGACGGGTACCTGAGCATCACGGACCGGAAGAAGGACCTGATCAAGACCTCGGGCGGCAAGTACGTCGCACCGGCCGAGGTCGAGGGCCAGTTCAAGGCGGTCTGCCCGTTCGTCTCCAACATCCTGGTGCACGGCGCGGACCGGAACTTCTGCACCGCGCTCATCGCCCTGGACGAGCCCGCGATCCTCGGCTGGGCCGCCGAGAACGGCCTGGCGGGCAAGGCGTACGCCGAAGTGGTGGCGGCCCCGCAGACCGTGGAGCTCATCGAGGGCTACGTCAAGGAGCTCAACGGGGGACTTCAGCGGTGGCAGACCATCAAGAAGTTCCGCCTCCTCCCGCGTGACCTGGACATCGAACACGGCGAGCTGACCCCCAGCCTCAAGCTGAAGCGCCCGGTCGTCGAGCGCGAGTACAAGTCGCTGATCGAGGACATGTACGCGGGGACGCGCGAGGCCTGAGCGCGGGCACGGGGCGGCGCAGGGGCCCGGGGCGGTACGGCGGACGGCCGTGCCGCCCCGTGCTCCTTCCGGGGCCGCGCCCGGGCCCCGTGCGTCCCCCGGCGGGCGCGCCGGGCCGGGTACGCCGCGCGGTCGTCGCGCTCCCCGCTGCCTACGTCACGCGCCCGCCGTGCGCCCCGGCGTGCGACCCGCGCGGGGTTGGCGTGTATTCCTTCTCCCAGTTCGGTAACTCCGTGCGCCTGTGCACGGCCGGTCTGTCACTCTGTCGTGTGTCGGCGGCGTTTCGAGATCCGGAGGAGCCGCACCGTGGGGCCAATTCCACTGCAACGGGCCACCATTCACCGGCCGGGTGGCACCGACGCGGACCGGGCGGGCGGACCCCCGCTCGTCAGTACGACCAGCCTGCCCGCGACCCCGCAGTCCCCGTCCGGGGCCCGTCGGTTCGTCCGTGCGGTGCTGGCCGAATGGGCCGGGCTCGGGGTCCCGGCCGCCGTGGGGTTCAGCGACCGGCTCGCCGACGACCTGGTGAACGTCGCCAGCGAGCTGGTCACCAACGCCGTGGTGCACGCCGGGACCGTGGTCGACGTGCTGGTGCGCCTGGAGCACGCGACCGGCGAGGAACCCGCCGCCGTGGTCCTGGAGGTCACCGACCACCACCCGGCCCGGGCGACCGGCGAGGTGGCCGGGGAGCCGGCCACCGCACCCAAGGCGCTCCCCGGTGCGGGCGCGGCCACCCCGCCCGCCGTCACCGTCCCCGACGCCACGGCCACCGCCACCGTCCCCGGCTCCGGGGCACCCGCGGCAGGCGACCCGTACGGTCTGGCCGAATACGGGCGCGGGCTCGACCTCGTCGCCGCGCTCTCGGTCGCCTGGGGCATCACCTACCGCACCGGGCACAAGACCGTCTGGGCCCGGCTCCCCGTGTGCGACTGGGGCACCGGCGCACCGGCCGGCGCGGACATTCCGGTCGAGCACCGGCAGGGCGCGGACCCCGCGGCGGCGGCCGCCGGCCACCCGGTCCTCGTGCCCCCGCAGCCCGCCGCCGACCATCTGGTGCCCGCCGCCCCGCCCGGGGCGCGCGACGACAGCGTCTGGGACCGGCAGGGCGCGCTCGCCTTCCTCGCGGAGGCGTCCGACCTGCTCACCGGGCAGCTCGACGAGGAGCTGGTGGCGACGACAGCGGGCCGGATGCTCGTCCCCCGGCTGGTCGACTGGTGCGCGATCTGGCTGGACGAGGAGGGCTCGGGCGCCCCGGGCGCACCCCGCCTCACCCGCGTACGGCACGGCGACGAGCCGGGCGCCGGTCCGCTGGGGGGAGCGCTGGAGAGCGAGCCGTTCCGGCTGCCGCACAGTGCCGGACCGGGACCCGTGCCGCTGCCCTGGCCGCCGGGCGGCCGGGAGCCGGGCGCCCACGACGGGGCCGCCCTCGCCTGCCGCATCACGGCCGGCGGCCGCACGCTGGGCACCGTGCTCGTCGGCCGCGACCACGACTCCGGCGCCGAGCTGCCCGCGGTCGTGGTCGGGGTCGTGGAGGACTTCGTGCGCCGCCTCGGTCAGGCGGTCGGGGCCGCCCGCGCGTACACCCGGCAGGCCACCATCAGCCGCATCCTCCAGCGCGGACTGCTGCCCAACAAGATCGCCGACATCCCCGGCATGAGCAGCGCCGTCGTCTACGAGCCCAGCGACGACGGCGTGGTCGGAGGTGACTTCTACGACATCTTCCCCTGCCCGAAGCGCCGCTGGTGCTTCGTCCTCGGCGACGTCCAGGGCAGCGGCCCGGAGGCCGCCGTGGTGACCGGCCTGGCCCGGCCCTGGCTCCGGCTGCTGTCCCGCGAGGGCTTCGGGGTCGGCGAGGTGCTGGACCGGCTCAACCGGCTGCTGCTCGACGACGCCATGGAGGCCGCCGAGGCCGCCGCCCTGATGGTCGCGGCGGCGGGCGGGCAGCAGCTGACGGACGCCGGGCAGTCCCGGTTCCTCTCGCTGCTCTACGGCGAGGTCGTCCCGCTCCCGGGCGGCGGCGCCCGGTGCACGGTGGCCAGCGCGGGCCACCCGCTGCCGCTGCTGCTCCGCCCGGACGGCACCGTACGCCCGGTCGCCGAACCGCAGGTGCTGCTCGGGGTGGTGGAGGACGTGGCGTACGAGAGCCAGAGCTTCGACCTGGAACCGGGCGACAGCCTGCTCTGCGTCACCGACGGGGTCACCGAGCGGCGGTCCGGCTCCGCGCTCTTCGACGACGGCGACGGCCTCGCCCGGGCCCTCGCGACCTGCGCCGGGCAGAGCGCGTCGCAGGTCGCGGAGGAGATCCGCCGGGCCGTGCACGGCTTCTCCGAGCTGCCGCCGGACGACGACGTGGCGCTGCTGGTGCTGCGCGCCGACTGAGCGGCCGGGTCCCGGGGCCCACGGTGGCCCGCCGACCCCGCGCCGACGGGGCGGCCGGGGCCGGCGGGCCGCCGGCTCACTCCTGGCCGGCCGGTTCCTCGGTGACCCGGGAGTCGGAGAGGGTGAGTGCGCCGGCTGCCGCGACCAGCCCGACGACGACCGCCAGGATGGCGTAGGTGATCCGCTCGCCGTGGAAGAACGACGTCACCAGAGCCCCACTCCAGGTGCCCGCGGGGAGCTGGGTGGTGACCAGTGCCGCGATCAGGGTGCCGACCATGGCGGTGCCGATGCTGGTGCCGACCTCCTGGGCGGTGTCGTTGAGCGCCGTGCCGATGGACGTGCGGTTGGCGGGCATCGCGTCGACGAGCGCGATGGCGCAGATGGTCATCACGGTGCGCAGGCCGATGGTCATCACGACCATGCAGGCCGCGATGGCGAGGTAGCCGTGGCTGACGCCCCAGGAGAGGCCGGCCAGTGAGCCGGTCAGGCAGGCCGCGCCGACCAGGCAGGCGACGCGGTGGCCGAACCGGCCCGCCAGCCACTCGGAGAGCGGGGTCGCGACGATCATGGTCACGATGAGCGGCAGGTTCGCGAGACCGGCCCGGACGGGGCTCCACCCGTAGGCGTACTGGAAGTGGAGGATCAGCCCGAACATCACGGCGGCCATCGCGATGGCCGTGCCGATCTGCGCGATGGCCGCGCCGCGGACCACGCCGTTGCCGAAGAGCTTGAGGTCCAGCATGGGCGCGCGGCTGCGGCGCTCGTGCGTCACGAAGGCGATGCCGGCGGCGACGGCGCCGAGGACCGAGGCGATCGTGGCCGCGGAGAGCCAGCCGTGCTCGACGCCGCTGGTCAGCGCGTAGCAGGCGAGGCCGATGGTGGCGACGCTCAGCGCGGCGCCGGGCAGGTCGAGCTTGTCGCGGGTGAGGTCCTCGGGCCGGTCGGCCGGGACTCCCAGACGGACGCCGACGGCCGCGATCAGCGCGATCGGGGCGTTCACGAGCAGCAGCCACTGCCACCGCGCGTGGGCCAGGGCGGTGCCGCCCAGCAGGGGGCCGAGGACGAAGCCGGACATGCCGACGACGATCATCAGCGTCATCGCGCGCATCCGCAGCGCCTTGTCGTCGAACAGCCGGAAGACCAGCGAGTTCGTGATCGGCGCCATGGCCGCCGCGGCGATGCCGAGACCGGCCCGCAGGGTGATGAGCTGCCCGGCGGTGGTGACCGCGGCGACGCCCAGGCTCAGCAGACCGAACACCGCGAGGCCCACCAGCAGCACGCGGCGTCGTCCGAGCCGGTCGGCCATCGATCCCGCCGTCAGCAGCAGGCCGCCGAAGGTCAGGGAGTACGCGCCGGTGACCCACTGCAGGGCGGTCGTGCCGCTGCCGAGGTCCCGGCCGATCGTGGGGAGCGCGATGGACAGCAGGGTGTTGTCGACCATCTCGACGAAGAAGGCCAGACAGAGGGCGGCCAGGGGTATCCAGGCCGCCCGCAGGGACGGGTAGGTGCGCGACGCCTCGGGTGGCGCGGGGGTGGTCGTGGTCATGGCGGGCCTCCTCCGGGAACGCCGCCGACTATCGAACGACGTTCTATAGAACGTTGTTCTAAGATAGAACCACGTTCGATGAAGAAGCAAGCTGTGATTGGATGTGGCCCATGACAGGCCCGCGACCACGACCCGCCGACCGTCCCGCGCGTGGACGCCGGCGCGCTTCGCACTCCATCGAGACCGTCATGTCCGCGGCGGTGGACCTGCTGGACGAGGCGGGCGAACCGGCCCTGACCCTGCGCGCCCTCGCGGCCCGGCTCGGCACCGGCGTCGGCAGCATCTACTGGTACGTCTCCGGCAAGGACGATCTGCTCGACCGCGCCATCGACCACGTGCTCGGCGGAGTGCTGGCCGCCGTCGAGGCGCAGCCCCGCAGCGGCGACGCGATCGACGACCTGCGCGTGATGGCGCTCACTCTGTTCGACGCGATCGTGGACCGGCCGTGGCTGGGCGCGCACTTCATGCGCACCACCGTCGTCCGGGGTAATTCGCTGCGGCTCTACGAGGCGCTGGGGCAGCAGACGCTCCGCCTCGATCTCACGCCGCGACAGCGGTTCCACGCCGTGTCGGCGATCGTGGGCGTGGTGGTCGGCAGCGCCGCCGACCTGGGACAGGAGCCGCCCCCGGAGGTGCTCGACGGCTCCGTGGACCGCGAGGAGTTCCTCGGCCGCTTCGCCCAGGCGTGGCGTGCGCTCGACGCCTCGGAGTTCCCGTTCGTGCGCGACATCGTCGAGGAGTTCGACGGGCACGACGACACGGAGCAGTTCCTCGCCGGGCTGGAGCTGACCCTGTCGGGCCTCCGCCTCCAGGCCGGAGCCTGACCACCTTCCGGTGCGTGGCGGGGGCCACTCCGGCGGCGAGCGACAATGGACCCTATGCCTTCCGTACTGCCCGATGGTGAGCCCGTGCCCGACGACGGGGCGCTGCCCCGCCACGCCCTGGAAGGCGCCGCCGACCGCCCCCTCGGCTTCTACCTGCACGTTCCGTACTGCGCGACCCGCTGCGGCTACTGCGACTTCAACACCTACACCGCCACCGAGCTGCGCGGCTCCGGCGGCGCCCTGGCCTCCCGCGACAACTACGCCGCCCACCTCGTCGAGGAGGTCCGCCAGGCCCGCAAGGTCCTCGGCGACGACCCGCGCCCGGTGCGCACGGTCTTCGTCGGCGGCGGCACGCCCACCCTGCTGGCCGCCGCCGACCTGGTCCGGATGCTCGCCGCGATCCGCGACGAGTTCGGGCTCGCCCCCGACGCGGAGATCACCACCGAGGCCAACCCGGAGTCGGTGAACCCGGCCTATCTGGCCGAGCTGCGCGCGGGCGGATTCAACCGGATCTCCTTCGGCATGCAGAGCGCCAAGCAGCACGTGCTGAAGATCCTGGACCGCACCCACACCCCGGGCCGCCCCGAGGCCTGTGTCGCCGAGGCCAGGGAAGCCGGCTTCGACCACGTCAACCTGGACCTGATCTACGGCACCCCCGGCGAGTCCGACGACGACTGGCGGGCCTCCCTGGACGCGGCGATCGGCGCCGGACCCGACCACGTCTCGGCGTACGCGCTGATCGTGGAGGAGGGCACCCAGCTGGCCCGCCGCATCCGGCGCGGCGAGGTCCCGATGACCGACGACGACGTGCACGCCGACCGGTACCTCATCGCCGACGAGGCGATGGCCGCCGCCGGCTTCTCCTGGTACGAGGTGTCGAACTGGGCCCGCACCCCCGAGGGCCGCTGCCTGCACAACGAGCTGTACTGGCGCGGCGCCGACTGGTGGGGCGCCGGACCGGGCGCGCACAGCCACGTCGGCGGGGTGCGCTGGTGGAACGTGAAGCACCCGGGGGCGTACGCCCAGGCGCTCTCCGAGGGCCGCTCGCCCGGCGCGGGCCGGGAGATCCTCTCCGCCGAGGACCGCCGCGTCGAGCGCGTCCTGCTGGAGCTCCGGCTCCGCGAGGGCTGCCCGCTCTCCCTCCTCAAGCCGGACGGCCTCGCCGCCTCCCGCCGGGTCCTCGGCGAGGGCCTGCTGGAGCCCGGACCGTACGAGGAGGGCCGCGCGGTCCTCACCCTGCGCGGGCGCCTGCTCGCCGACGCGGTCGTGCGCGACCTGGTGGACTGAGGCCGGGAGCGGGAGCGGTCACGGCGTGCAGAGCTCCGGGGTCAGTTTCGGCGCCGGGCCCGCGGGCTTGCCGCACACGACCGTGCTGTCCGTCTGCTCCCCCCGGCGGGTGACCTTGACCACGTCGAGCCCGTGCAGGTTGTCGCTGACCGACGAGGGCGAACCGGCCAGGGAGATCGTCCCGGTGGGCATGTTCTCGCGGTTGACCGTGTGCAGCAGCGCCCAGGTCTCGGCGGCGCTCCTCGGGGTGTCGCGCCGGGCGGCGGCGTCGTAGAGGGCGGTCGTCGCGCTGTAGGACATGACGATCTGACCGCTCGCGAAGAGGGCGTTCCGGTATCCCGCCGGACCGGTCTCGGCGGCCGTCCGCCCGGTGCCCTCCGGGAGCAGCTCGGCGAGGGCGGCGGCGGCGCTCCGGTAGAACGCGGAGCCCCGGTCCGGGGCCATCGGGGCGAGCGCGGTGTAGTACAGGGTGACCCTGCTCGTGTCGTTGAAGGTGGCCTTGGTCAGGTCGTCGCCCGTGAAGACGGTGATGTCCTTCTCCGAGCAGCCCGCGGTCTGCGACAGCTTGTCCAGCAGCGGGTTGACGTCTTCCGCCCGCCCCGCGAAGTACAGCGCGTCCGGGACCGGCTGCTCCTCGCACATCTCGCCGACCGCACCGCCCAGGGCGGCCGCGCCGTTCTCGGCGAGCGGGTAGCCGACGTTCTCGCCCACGAGATAACCCGCGGTCTCGAGCATCTCCCGGCCCGCGTCACGCTGGTCGATCGTGTACTGGTCCTTGTCGCCGTTCTCCTCGAGCCGGGAGAGCACGCGCGCGTGGCCGGTGCCGTTCTTGGGCAGCAGCTGGCGGGCGATGAGCCCGAGTGCGTACGTCTGCTCGGTGTCGGTCGCCGCGAGCCCGAAGTAGTTCGACTCCTTGGGCAGTTTGCTGCTGGAGTTGGTGGTGTCCACCACGGCGAGTCCGGCCTTGCGGAGCGCCTCGGTGGCGGCCGGGCTCTCGGTGGTGTTCCGGCCCATGCCCACCACCCCCACGACGTGCGGGTCCCGGTGGGCCACCTCGATGATCTTCCGCACGGCGACGGTCTGCCGCAGCATGTCCTCCCCGCCGTTGGCCGTGAGGACCTTCAGCTTGACGGGGTGCTCGTCGGTGGTGGTGCCGTTGACCGACTGCTGCTCCAGATAGACCCCGGTGAGCTCCTCCAGCCCCTTGCGGGTGTCCGTCTCCTCCTCGGCGGTGAGCGGACCGGCGTAGATCACCGTGACGTACGACTCGGTGGGGCCGATCCTGGCGTTCTCGTCGCGGATCGCCTGCTCGACGCGTTCGAACGTGACCCCCGCGCCGAGCCCCCTCAGCTCCAGGCCGTTCCCCTTGGCGAACCGCACCTCGGGCGAGGTCGCCACGCCCACGCACTCCCGGGGGCCGTGACCCGCACCGCTCCACACCGCGTCCGTGTTCCGGTCGGTCAGCGGCCCGTGGCAGTACGTGTCCTGCCAGTGCTCGCTCCAGAGGAAGGTGCCGAGCAGGCTCCCGACGAGGACCAGCGCCACCGTGGTCCGGGACATCACGTACCAGGCCCACGTCCGGCGCACCCGGACCGTGTGCAGCTGGGCGTCCGCGTGGTCGTGGGTCAGCTGCGCGGTGGTGAGCGGCAGGCGCAGCACCCAGGAGAGCGCCGAGGCGCCGGCGGGGGACTGGCCGACGCTCAGCTCGTTCACCCACGCCCGGTAGCGGGCCTGCGCCCCCAGCCACGGCGCCCGGCCGCCCGCAGCCGGCCGGCCGGGCGGCTGCGAGGGGGTGTGGACCAGCTCCTCGGCGGCCGGCAGCGTGGCCAGGAGCAGCAGCGGGTCGACCTCGCTGCGGCGCGAGCGCACGTTGTTGATCGCGTTGATCAGCAGCACGCCCCCGTTCTCGTTGGTGGCCGTCGGCAGCAGCACCACCGGGGGGACAGTGCGCTTGCTGCGCCGCCAGTCCAGCGCGCGCGGCCGGTAGCTGTGGCGCAGGTCCTCCAGGAGCGCCTGGACCCGCAGTTCCAGGTGGAACTGGCGGGCGGCCGCGTCGCCCTCCTCGGCCTCCGCCACCCGGAGCGCGACGGCGGCGGCCCGGGCCCGGATCACCCGCCACGAGCCGCTCGGCGACAGCCAGGACCAGCCGTCCGAGGGGTACCCGGTGCTGGAGGCGGCGAGCGAGGAGGTGGTGGCGAACCAGCGGCTGGCCCGCCGCAGCCAGAGCAGCGGGGGAGCCGAGGTCGTCAGCAGCCGGACCACCGCCAGGGCCAGCGTCGCGGCGGCGGCCAGCAGCAGGGTGGCGGTCCAGCCGATCTCGCCGAGCAGCACGCCGAGCACCGCGATGAACACGGCGCCCAGGAAGGTCTCGGGGCGGACGGATTCGCGCAGCGAGCGGGACCAGTCGCTGGTCCCGGACCGGGTGGGCCGCCAGCGCAGCGAGCCCAGCTCCTCCAGGATGCGTTCGCCCCGGTCGGCCCTGGTGGTGCCGCCCGGCTGCGCGAGCACCTGGGCGGTCGCCTGCTCGATGGCGCCCAGCAGCCGCGACCGGGGGAAGGCGAAGGGCTTGTACTGGCTGCGCTCCCGGGTCTCCCAGGGGCGCTCGCCCAGCCTGCGCACCATGTCGAGCGCCGACGCGTACGGGGAGGTGCCCCGGCTCTCCAGCAGCCGCACCGGGACCCGGCGCGGCTCGTTGGCGCGGTACACCAGGTGCGCGATCTCCCGGACCCGGTCGTCGATCTCGGGCGGTGCCCCGCTGTCGTCGGCCTGGGCCACCACGATCGGCATCACCGGGCGGTTGATCCGGTACCGGTCGACGAGTTCCTGCACGAGGTGGAAGACGGCGGAGGACGCCTCGTTTCCGCCGCTTTCCTGCCAGTCCCCTTGCGGCATCCCCGTATCCCCCCGTCGCAGACGAATCGCGTACTCCCAATTAACCGGTCAGGAGTGCGAACCGCAGCACTTTCTCCGGATCGGGACCCGATCCGGCGCAACAGTTGCGGGGCGGCGCCGCAAGGGACTCCGGGTGTCACCCCGGAAGCGTGACAAAGTCAATCAATTCCTCTACGCGGCCCAGGAGTTGAGGCTCAAGATCCCTGTACGAGCGGACCCCCGACAGGATGTGCTGCCAGGCCGCTCCGGTGTTTTCCGGCCACCCCAGCGCCCGGCACACCCCGGTCTTCCAGTCCTGCCCGCGCGGTACGGACGGCCAGCCGGCGATCCCCACCGAGGCGGGCTTCACCGCCTCCCAGACGTCGATGAACGGGTGCCCCACCACCAGCAGGTGCGGATCGGACACCTCGGCCGCGATCCGGGACTCCTTGGAGCCCGGTACGAGATGGTCCACCAGCACCCCGAGCCGTGCGTCCGGCCCCGGCCCGAACTCCCGCACGATCGCCGGAAGATCGTCGATGCCCTCCAGGTACTCCACGACCACCCCCTCGATCCGCAGGTCGTCGCCCCACACCCGCTCGACCAGCTCCGCGTCGTGCCGGCCCTCCACGTAGATCCGCCCGGCCCGCGCCACCCGCGCCCGCGCACCCGGCACCGCCACCGATCCGGAGGCCGTACGCGCCGGGACCACCGGGCCGCCGGACGACGGGCGCACCAGCGTCACCACCCGGCCCTCCAGCAGGAAGCCGCGCGGCTCCATCGGGAACACCCGGTGCTTGCCGAACCGGTCCTCCAGCGTCACCACCGGCCCCTGGGCGGACTTCTCGCAGCGGATCACCGCACCGCAGAAGCCGGTGGACACCTCCTCCACGACCAGATCCGGATCGGCGGGCACCTCGGGCACGGGGGCGGACCTCTTCCACGGCGGGGTCAGGTCCGGCTGGTAACTGCGCATGGCACGACGATAATTCGGCCCCCGGCCGACAGGGCGCGAACACCCGCCCCGGCGGGCCGCCCACCCGTGTCCCGCCGCACCCCGAAGCCCCACGCGCGAAGAGGGCCGGCCGGCGGCTCCACGCTCACGCCACCCCGAAGCGCCCCGCCAGCAGCTCCCGCTGCGCCCGCACGAACGCCGCGTCCACCGCCGCCCCGTGCCCCGGCACGTACACCGCGTCCTCGCCGCCCAGCGCGAGGAGCCGGTCGAGGGCGGCGGGCCAGCGGGCCGGCACCGAGTCCGGGCCCGTCTGCGGCTCACCGGACTCCTCGATCAGGTCCCCGCAGAGCACCACCGCGCGCGCCCCCGGGGGCCCGGACCCGGGCACCAGGACCGCCAGATCGTGCCCCGTGTGCCCCGGCCCCACGTTGGCGAGCACCACCTCGCGCCCGCCGCCCAGGTCGAGCGTCCAGCGGTGGCACACCTCACGGCCGGGGAACACCAGCGCGTCCACCGCCTCGGCCGCGTCGTGCTCGGGCAGGCCGTTGCGCACCGCGTCGGCGTGCATCTCGTCCACCGACCCGCGCATCCGCGCCGCCGCCCCGTACGCCCCGAACACCTCCGTGCCCGCGAAGGCCGCGGTGCCGAAGACGTGGTCGAAGTGGGGATGGCTCAGTGCGACATGGGTCACCCTGCGGCCCAGCAGCCGCTGCGCCTCGATCCGCAGCCCGACGCCCTCGCGCACGCTCGCGCCGGTGTCCACCACCAGCGCGCGGTCCGCCCCGGCGACCAGGGCGGCGGTCGCGTCCCAGCCGGGAAGCCGCCGGCGGCCCACGCCGTGGCCCAACCGCTCCCAGCCCAGCTCTTCCCAAGAGAGGTCCATGAGGAGACGCTATCCGCATCGACCTGCGCGGTCTCGCGGACCGCGGCCGGTCGCCCTTGCCCCGTGCCCTCCCCACCCCCGTACACTGGCCGGGGGAAAGCTGGCACTCAGACGCACAGAGTGCCAGGCAGAAGCCACCACGACCGACAGCTGGAGGTGTGCGCGATGCTCAGCGAACGCAGACTTGAAGTGCTGCGCGCCATCGTCCAGGACTACGTCGGCACCGAGGAGCCGGTCGGCTCCAAGGCGCTCACCGAGCGGCACCGGCTCGGGGTCTCCCCGGCCACCGTCCGCAACGACATGGCGGTGCTGGAGGACGAGGGCTTCATCGCCCAGCCCCACACCAGCGCCGGGCGCATCCCCACGGACAAGGGTTACCGCCTCTTCGTCGACCGGCTCGCGGGCGTCAAGCCCCTGTCGTCGCCGGAGCGCCGGGCGATCCACAACTTCCTGGACTGCGCGGTCGACCTGGACGACGTGGTGGCCCGCACGGTACGGCTGCTCGCGCAGCTGACCCGGCAGGTCGCCATCGTCCAGTACCCCTCGCTGACCCGCTCCACGGTGCGTCACGTGGAGCTGCTGGCCCTGTCGCCGGCCCGGCTGATGCTGGTCCTGATCACCGACACCGGCCGGGTCGAACAGCGTATGATCGACTGCCCCGCGCCGTTCGGCGAGACCTCTCTCGCCGATCTGCGGGCCCGGCTCAACAGCAGGGTCGTGGGACGTCGCTTCAGTGACGTCCCGCAGCTCGTGCAGGACCTGCCGGAATCCTTCGAGAACGAGGACCGCGGGACGGTTTCCACGGTCCTCACCACCCTCCTCGAAACCCTGGTCGAGGAGACGGAGGAGCGGCTGATGATCGGCGGCACCTCCAACCTCACCCGCTTCGGGCACGACTTCCCCCTGGTGATCCGGCCCGTGCTGGAAGCGCTGGAGGAGCAGGTCGTCCTGCTGAAGCTGCTCGGTGAGGCCACGGACTCGGGCATGACCGTACGGATCGGGCACGAGAACGCCCACGAGGGCCTCACCTCCACGTCCGTCGTCACGGTCGGCTACGGTTCGGGCGACGAGGCAGTCGCCAAACTCGGCGTGGTCGGACCGACCCGCATGGACTACCCCGGAACGATGGGAGCGGTACGCGCAGTGGCACGTTACGTCGGACAGATCCTGGCGGAGTCGTAAGTGGCCACCGACTACTACGCCGTGCTCGGCGTACGGCGCGACGCGTCGCAGGACGAGATCAAGAAGGCATTCCGTCGGCTCGCCCGCGAGCTGCACCCGGATGTCAACCCCGACCCGAAGACCCAGGAGCGGTTCAAGGAGATCAACGCCGCTTACGAGGTGCTCTCCGACGCCCAGAAGAAGCAGGTCTACGACCTGGGCGGGGACCCGCTGTCGGCCTCGGGCGGCGGCGGTGGCGCGGGCGGCTTCGGCGCCGGCGGCTTCGGCAACTTCTCCGACATCATGGACGCCTTCTTCGGCACGGCCTCGCAGCGCGGACCCCGTTCGCGCACGCGGCGCGGCCAGGACGCCATGATCCGGCTGGAGATCGACCTCGCCGAGGCGGCCTTCGGAACCACCAAGGACATCCAGGTCGACACCGCCGTCGTCTGCACCACGTGCAGCGGCGAGGGTGCGGCCCCCGGCACCTCGGCCCAGACCTGCGACATGTGCCGCGGGCGCGGTGAGGTGTCCCAGGTCACCCGGTCCTTCCTCGGCCAGGTCATGACCTCGCGGCCCTGCCCGCAGTGCCAGGGCTTCGGCACCGTCGTGCCGACCCCCTGCCCGGAGTGCGCCGGCGACGGCCGCGTCCGCTCGCGGCGCACCCTCACGGTCAAGATCCCCGCGGGTGTCGACAACGGGACCCGCATCCAGCTGGCCGGCGAGGGCGAGGTCGGCCCCGGCGGCGGCCCGGCCGGTGACCTCTACGTCGAGATCCACGAGGTCGCACACCCGACGTTCCAGCGGCGCGGCGACGACCTGCACTGCACGGTCACCATCCCCATGACGGCGGGCGCGCTCGGCACCAAGGTGCCGCTGGAGACGCTCGACGGCATCGAGGAGATCGACATCAGGCCCGGCACCCAGTCCGGCCAGTCGGTCCCGCTGCACGGACGCGGCATCACGCACCTGCGCGGCGGCGGCCGGGGCGACCTGATCGTGCACGTCGAGGTGCTGACCCCCAGCAAGCTCGACCCGGAGCAGGAACGCCTGCTGCGCGAGCTGGCCAAGCTGCGTGGCGAGGAGCGGCCCACCGGGCAGTTCCAGCCCGGACAGCAGGGTCTCTTCTCGCGCCTGAAGGACGCCTTCAACGGCCGCTGAGGCCCGTACGACTCCGTACGTACACATCCGCGCCGCCCGCCGGGATCCGTCCCGGCGGGCGGCGCGCGTGTGCGGCACCGCCCGCCGGCGCCGGTCGGTGGCGGATTCGGCACGGTGGACCGGACATGGCACGATGCGGGGATGTCCTCCCTGACCGATCTCTGCCGATATCCGATCGTGCAGGCGCCGATGGCGGGCGGGACCTCCTCCCCCCGGCTCGTCGCCGCCGTCGCCGACGCGGGAGGGCTCGGCTTCCTCGCCGCCGGGTACAAGTCGGCCGAGGAGATGCG
Organism: Streptomyces sp. NBC_01335; assembly: GCF_035953295.1. Lineage (GTDB taxonomy): Bacteria > Actinomycetota > Actinomycetes > Streptomycetales > Streptomycetaceae > Streptomyces. Next base: position 2,517,888 of record NZ_CP108370.1, on the reverse strand, counting down.
CCAGGAGATCGACCAGGTTCGCGCGGCGACCGCCGGAGCCTTCGGCGTGAACCTCTTCATGCCGCAGCCCCCGCCCGCCGACCCCGGTGCCGCGGCGGCGTACCGCGACCGCCTCGCGGCCGAGGCCGACACGTACGGCATCCCGCTCGGCGACCCGGACCCGGACGGCGGCGACGGCTCCGACGGCTCCGACGGGTTCGACGGCTCCGACGGCCGCGACGGCTCCGACGGGTTCGACGGCTCCGACGGTTTCGACGCCAAGGTGGCAGCCCTGCTGGCGGAGCCGGTCCCGGTGGTCTCCTTCACCTTCGGCTGCCCCACCCGCGACACCCTGGACGCCTTCGCCCGCGCCGGTACGTACACGATCGTCACGGTCACCACCGCCGAGGAGGCGCGCGACGCCCAGTGGGCCGGGGCCGACGCCGTCTGCGCCCAGGGCGTCGAGGCGGGCGGCCACCAGTCCACCCACCACGACGACCCGAGGGCCGACCACACCGGCATCGGGCTGCTCACCCTCGTCACCCAGGTCCGCGAGACCGTGCAGCTGCCGGTCGTCGCGGCGGGCGGGATCATGCGCGGCGCGCAGATCGCCGCCGTCCTCGCGGTCGGCGCCGACGCGGCCCAGCTGGGCACCGCCTTCCTCGCCTGCCCGGAGTCCGGCGCGCACCCGCTGCACAAGCAGGCCCTGACCAGCCCGATGTTCGTCCGCACCGCGCTCACCCGCGCCTTCTCCGGACGGCCCGCCCGGGGCCTGGTCAACCGCTTCGTGCGCGAACACGACCCGTACGCCCCCGCCGCCTACCCCCAGGTGCACCGCGTGACCTCCGGGCTGCGCAAGGCGGCGGCGAGGGCCGGGGACGCCCAGTCCATGGCGCTCTGGGCGGGGCAGGGCCACCGGATGGCACGCGAGCTGCCCGCCGGGGAACTCGTCGGACTGCTCGCGGCGGAACTGTCAGAAACGGCCGGCCCGGCCGTCGGCATGAGGAGTGAACAGTGACCGCACCGGTCTTCGTCGTCGAGAAGATGCCCAACGGGCCCGGGTTCGTGCTGGAGGGCCCCGAGGGACGGCACGCCGTCTCGGTGAAACGGCTCCAGCCCGGCGAGGACGTCGTGCTGACGGACGGGCTCGGCCACTGGGCCGAGGGCGTCGTACGTGCCGCCGAGGGCAAGGACCGGCTGGTCGTCACCGTGGCGCCGGTCCAGGAGGAGGAGCTCCCCGCCCCCCGGATCACCGTCGTCCAGGCCCTGCCCAAGGGTGACCGGGGCGAGGTCGCCGTCGAGACGATGACCGAGACCGGCGTCGACGCGATCGTGCCCTGGCAGGCCGGCCGCTGCATCACCCAGTGGAAGGGCGACCGGGGACTCAAGTCGCTCGCCAAATGGCGCTCCACCGCCCGCGAGGCGGGCAAGCAGTCCCGCCGGGTGCGGTTCCCCGAAGTCGCCGAGGCGATGACCACCAAGCAGGTCGCCGCGCTGCTGGCCGCCGCCGACTTCGCGGGCGTGCTGCACGAGGACCGCGACTGCGACAGCGAACCGCTGGCCACCGCCGAACTCCCCGCGACCGGCGAGATCGTGCTCGTCGTCGGCCCCGAGGGCGGGGTCTCCCCCCAGGAGCTGGAGGCCTTCGCCGCCGCCGGGGCCCGTACGTACCGGCTGGGCCGCAGCGTGCTGCGCACCTCCACCGCCGGGACCGCCGCGACCGCACTGCTGCTGGGACGCACCGGCCGCTGGGGCTGAGCCGGGGTCGGGTGCGGGCCGCCGCCGCCCGTGCCGCCCGGCCGCGGGCGGCCCCCGCCCCGATACGATGGGCCGAACGGATCATCAGCGTCACCACCACCCACCGAGGAGGCCGGCCCATGGCGGGAGAGCCGCAGTCCGACTGCCTGTTCTGCAAGATCGTCTCGGGGGAGGTCCCGGCGACCATCGTCCGCGAGAGCGACACCACCGTCGCCTTCCAGGACATCAACCCGCAGGCACCGACCCACGTCCTGGTCATTCCCAAGGTCCACTACCCGGACGCCGCGTCGCTCGCCGCCGCCGAACCGCAGATCGCCGCCGACGTGCTGCGCGAGGCCGGAGCGGTCGCCGCCGACGACAAGGTCGACGGTGGCGGCTACCGCGTCGTCTTCAACACCGGCGCCGGCGCAGGCCAGACCGTCTTCCACGCGCACGCGCACGTCCTGGGCGGCCGCGGCCTCCAGTGGCCGCCCGGCTGACCGGAGCTCCCTTCCATGTCCGCACGTGAGCTGGTGGTGCTCGGCACCGCCAGCCAGGTCCCCACCCGCCACCGCAACCACAACGGCTACCTGCTGCGCTGGGACGGCCAGGGCATCCTCTTCGATCCCGGCGAGGGCACCCAGCGCCAGATGCTGCGGGCCGGTGTCGCCGCGCACGACATCGACCGGATCTGCGTCACCCACTTCCACGGCGACCACTCGCTCGGGCTGGCCGGGGTGATCCAGCGGATCAACCTCGACCGGGTCCCGCACCCCGTCACCGCCCACTACCCGGCGAGCGGGCAGCACTTCTTCGAGCGGCTCCGGTACGCCACCGCCTACCGCGAGACCGTCCGGCTCACCGAGGCCCCGGTCGCCGCCGACGGGGTGCTCGCCACCACCGACGCGTACACCCTGGACTCGTACCGGCTGTCGCACCCCGTCGAGTCGTACGGCTACCGCCTCACCGAGCCCGACGGGCGCCGCATGGTCCCCGCGCTCCTCGCCGCCCACGGCATCCAGGGCCCCGACGTGGGCCGCATCCAGCGCGAGGGCTCCCTCGGCGGCGTCCCGCTCGACGCGGTCTCCGAGCACCGGCCGGGACAGCGCTTCGCGTTCGTCATGGACACCAGGCTGTGCGACGGTGTGTACAGGCTCGCCGAGGGATGCGACCTGCTGGTCATCGAATCGACCTTCCTCGACGAAGACCTCGCCCTGGCCACCGACCACGGCCACCTGACCGCCGGCCAGGCGGGCCGGGTGGCCGCCGAAGCGGGCGTACGCCACCTCGTACTCACCCACTTCTCCCAGCGGTACGACGACCCGGAACTCTTCGGGGTCCAGGCCCGCGCCGCCGGGTTCGAGGGCGCACTGACCGTCGCCCAGGACCTGACCGTGGTACCGGTCCCCACCCGGCACCACTGACCCACCGCAGAAGTACCCGGTGCCGACCCCGGCACCACCGATTCACGTCACCACCCCCCTCCGTGAGCGAGACACCGTGCACCTCCCCAAGGCAGAACTCCACCTCCACATCGAAGGGACCCTCGAACCCGAGCTGGCCTTCGCGCTGGCCCGGCGCAACGGGGTGACCCTGCCCTACGCCACCACCGACGAGCTGCGCACCGCGTACCTCTTCGACGACCTGCAGAGCTTCCTCGACCTGTACTACGCGCTGATGGCCGTGCTCCGGACCGAGGACGACTTCGCCGAACTCGCCGACGCGTACCTCACGCGGGCCGCCGCCCAGGGCGTCCGGCACGCGGAGATCTTCTTCGACCCGCAGGCGCACACCGCCCGGGGCGTGCCCATCGGCACCGTCGTCGAGGGCCTCGGCCGCGCACTGGAGCGCAGCGAGGAGAAGCACGGCATCTCCACCCAGCTCATCCTCTGCTTCCTGCGCGACCAGTCGGCCGAATCGGCCCTGGAGACGCTGGAGGCCGCCAAGCCGTACCTGCACCGCATCGCCGCCGTCGGCCTCGACTCCGCCGAGGTCGGCCACCCGCCGGCCAAGTTCCGCGAGGTCTACGAGGAGGCCGGCAGGCTCGGCCTGCGCAAGGTCGCCCACGCCGGCGAGGAGGGCCCGCCGGAGTACATCCGCGAGGCCCTCGACGTCCTCGGCGTCGAGCGCATCGACCACGGGCTGCGCTGCATGGAGGACCCCGAGCTGGTCGCCCGGCTCGTCGCCGACCGCGTACCGCTCACCCTCTGCCCGCTCTCCAACGTCCGGCTGCGCGCCATCGACATCCTTGAGGAGCACCCGCTGCCCGCCATGCTGGCGGCCGGGCTGCACTGCACGGTGAACTCCGACGACCCGGCCTACTTCGGCGGATACGTCGGAGACACCTTCCACGCGGTCCACGAGGCGCTCGCCCTCGACCACGAGCAGCTGCGCACGCTGGCCCGCAACTCCTTCGAGGCGGCCTTCCTCGACCACGACGAGGAGCGCAGGGCGCGCTACCTGTCCGAGGTCGAGGCGTACGCGTTCGACTGACCGCCCCCGCCCGCCGGACCGGCCGTCCGGAACGCGCTCCGCCCCAGCCGCCTGCGGCGCAGGGCGGGTACGGCGAGTTCCGTGACGGCCTGTTCCGGCGCGCCGAGCTTCGGTACGGCACCGGGCAGACCGCCTGTCGTCGCGGCGAGCAGCGCCGCCGGGGCGCCACCGCGGCGGCGCACCGAACCGGGCACCAGCGGACGCCCGCCGGCGTGCAGCGCCACCGCCGTGACCGGGGCCGCCACCAGCAGGGTCACCGCCCCGAGGACCAGGCCCATCGCGGGGAACCCGGCCCCCTCGGAGAGCACGCTGCCGAGCACCGGCCCGCAGGCCACCCCCACCGAGGAGGCGGACCCGGCGAGCACCGCCCAGCGGCCCCGTACGTCGAGCGACGCGGCCAGGCCGATCAGATACGAGAGGACCACCGGGTAGACGGTGTTCCACAGGATCTCGCCGGTCGCGAACGAACCGAGCCCCCGCGCCGAGGCGCTGAGCACGATGCTCCCGGCGATGACGACGGTGCCGCAGCCGATCGGGACCGCGCGGCCCAGCCGGGCGCCCAGCGCCCCGGCGCCCATGACCCCGAGCAGCCCGGCGCCCAGCGCGGCGGCGAACACCGCGCCCACGGTGACCTCGGAGAGCCCCACCTGGTCCACGCCGATCCGGCTGCTGACGCCCCAGAGCGCGTTCTGCGCCATGGACCAGACGAGCATCCCGCCCGCCAGCAGGAGACCCGAACGCCGGTGCGGCAGACGGCCGGTGACCGGGGTGCCGGTCGCGGCGGGGACCGGCGTGCCGAGCCGGGAGGTGGCCGGCCAGACCAGCAGGGCGACCAGCGCGATGGCGGCGAAGGGCAGCCGGTGGCCGCCGCCCAGGTGCGGGATCGTCAGGTAGAGGGCGCCCGCGGTCGCGGAGACGCTGAGCAGCCCGAGCGAGGAGGTGCGGTGCGGGTCGCTCTGCGCCGCGATCCCGGACGCGGCCACGGCGGTGGCCGTACCGGAGCCGAAGCCGCCGACCATCGCGCCCAGCACCACCAGCGGCACCGAGGTGGTCAGCGCGGCGCAGCCGTACCCGGTGACCGCGAGGACCAGTCCGAGCCGCGCGGGGCGACGGGCCCCGAAGCGCTCGACCCGGCCCGCCAGTGTGAAACCGGCGGAGGCCGAACTCAGCAGCAGGGCGCTGCCGACGAGGCCCGCCTGAGCGGTCGTCAGGCCGAGATGGGCGCTGAGCCGCCCGACGACGGTGGGAAGGAGATAGGCAGCGAGGTAACCGGCGGTGAACACGGCGACCAGGGGCCACGCGGCGCGAGGGCGCGAGGACATGGGCGTTCCTGAAGACATGCCGGAGGCCGGCAGGGAGGTGGGGGGAGAGGTGGGGCAGGGGTGAAGAGAGGTGGGGAGAACCAGGGTGACGCGAGAAAAGGGGGAGAAGGGCGATTCCCCGGTCTTCGTACCCGATCGTGTCCGCCGGGCAATTTGTATCAAGCACGCACAGGTGATCGAAAGGCGGGATTATGTGATCCGCGTCACTTATGCGTTTGCTGCCGTGACATGGGGGTAGCGGAGCCTGTTCGCCCAGGTCGGCCGCAGAGGCGCGAGGGCGTGTGGGGCCTGCGGAACCACCCGTGAATCGGGCAGACTGACCGGATTCCGCAGGGCCGCGGAGCACGTCGGCGGAGACCGCCGGCGGAGCGCACCGGCAGGCCCGGCGGATCGCGTCGGTACCTGAACAGCACATCAGCACCGGCGCACGTCAGTACCGGAACAGCACACCAGCACCGGCGCACGTCAGTACCGGAGCAGCACATCAGCACCAGAGCACATCGGCACCAGAGCACGTCAGCACCAGAGCACATCGGCACCGAGCACGCCCGGGGAGCGCAAGATGAGCACGGAGAGCAGCCCAGCCGTCGATCCACTGGTGGGGCTGCGCGTCCCCGAGGACCCCGCCTGCGACGTCTTCCTCACGGGCACCGTCTTCCTCGACATCGTCTTCACCGGCCTGGACAGCGCCCCCGTGCGCGGTACGGAGTCCTGGGCCCGGGGCATGGGCTCCAGCCCCGGCGGCGTCGCCAACATGGCCACCGCCCTCGCCCGTCTCGGCCTGCGCACCTCGCTCGCCGCCGCCTTCGGCGACGACCACTACGGCGAGTACTGCTGGGACGCCCTCGAACAGGGCGAGGGCATCGACCTCTCCATGTCGCACACCGTCCCCGGCTGGCACTCGCCCGTCACCGTCTCCATGGCGTACGAGGGCGAGCGCACGATGGTCTCGCACGGTCACGAGGCCCCCCTCCCGGCCGCCGCCCCCGGTACGGAACGCCGCACGTTCCCGCACTGCCCGCCGCGCGCCCGCGCGGCCGTCGCCTCGCTCACCCCCGGCCGCAGCGAACCCTGGGTCGCCGCGGCCGCCCGGCACGGCGCCCAGATCTTCGCCGACGTCGGCTGGGACGAGACCGGCCGCTGGGACCTCACCGCCCTCCCCGACCTCGCGCACTGCGCCGCCTTCCTGCCCAACGCGGAGGAGGCCATGCGCTACACCGGCCGCGACACCCCCCGCGCCGCCGCCCACGCGCTGGCCGAACACGTACCGCTCGCCGTGGTCACCCTCGGCGCGGAGGGCGCCTACGCCGTGGACGCTGCCACCGGCACCACGGCCGAGGTCCCCGCCATCGACGTGGCGGCCCTCGACCCGACCGGCGCCGGCGACGTCTTCGTCGCCGGGTTCGTCACCGGCACCCTCGCGGACTGGCCGCTCGCCGACCGCCTCGCCTTCGCCGGCCTCACCGCCGCCCTCTCCGTACAGGAGTTCGGCGGCTCGCTCTCCGCCCCCGGCTGGGCCGAGATCGCCGCCTGGTGGCAGCAGGTGCGCACCTTCGAGGCCCAGGACCCGGCCGCCCTGGAGCGGTACTCCTTCCTGGAGCGCCTGCTGCCCGCAGCCAGCCGCCCCTGGCCGCTGCGCCGCGCGGTCCCCACCATCGGCTTCCGGGCGCCCTGAGCGGGCCTCCCAGGCCCCTCCCGGGCCCCTGGGGGCCTACGAGAACGGGGCGCAAAACCCCTCGGCGTTGTCGGCGCGGAGTCGTAGGCTGGACACAGAGGTTGTCGACCGGCGAGAACCCCGCAACAGGAGGTATGCGCAGGCCCGAGGGCCGGCCCATGACTCAGTCACCCACACGGCCACAGGCGCGTGCCCACATCAGGATCCCGGCCGCTCACCCCATGGTGATGCTCCTGGGATCGGGCGACTCGCTGCTGCGCGTGATCGAAACGGCGTTCCCGGCCGCCGACATCCATGTCCGGGGAAACGAGATAAGCGCTACGGGCGACCCCGCCGACGTCGCCCTCATCCAGCGCTTGTTCGACGAGATGGTGCTGGTGCTCCGCACCGGGCAGCCGATGACGGAGGACGCAGTGGAACGCTCGATCGCTATGCTCAGGGCAGCCGGCACCGGCGAGGGCGACCCGCAGGGCGAGACCCCCGCCGAGGTGCTCACGCAGAACATCCTCTCCAACCGCGGGCGCACCATCCGGCCCAAGACGCTCAACCAGAAGCGGTACGTCGACGCCATCGACAAGCACACCATCGTCTTCGGCATCGGCCCCGCGGGCACCGGCAAGACCTACCTCGCCATGGCGAAGGCGGTCCAGGCGCTCCAGTCGAAGCAGGTCAGCCGGATCATCCTGACCCGGCCGGCCGTCGAGGCGGGGGAGCGGCTCGGCTTCCTGCCCGGCACGCTCTTCGACAAGATCGACCCGTACCTGCGCCCGCTCTACGACGCGCTGCACGACATGCTCGACCCCGACTCGATCCCGCGCCTGATGGCAGCGGGCACGATCGAGGTGGCGCCGCTCGCATATATGCGGGGCCGCACCCTGAATGATGCTTTCATCATCCTGGACGAGGCCCAGAACACCAGCGCCGAGCAGATGAAGATGTTCCTCACCCGCCTCGGCTTCGACTCGAAGATCGTCATCACCGGTGACGTGACCCAGGTCGACCTCCCGAACGGCACCAGGAGCGGCCTGCGACAGGTCCAGGAGATCCTCGACGGCGTCGAGGACGTGCACTTCTCCCGGCTCACGTCCCAGGATGTCGTCCGGCACAAGCTCGTCGGCCGTATCGTCGACGCGTACGAGAAGTACGACGACCGAGCCGGTACCAACGGGAAGTAGTTTCAGCGCACCATGTCGATCGACGTCAACAACGAGTCCGGAACCGAGGTCGACGAGCAGGCGATCCTCGACATCGCCCGCTACGCCCTCGCCCGGATGCGGATCCACCCGCTGTCCGAACTCTCGGTGATCGTGGTGGACACCGACGCCATGGAGCAGCTCCACATCCAGTGGATGGACCTCCCGGGCCCGACCGATGTCATGTCCTTCCCGATGGACGAGCTCCGTCCGCCGTCGAAGGACGACGAGGAGCCCCCGCAGGGCCTCCTCGGTGACATCGTGCTCTGCCCGGAGGTCGCGAAGCGGCAGGGCGAAGAGGCCGAGACGCGGCACTCCATGGACGAGGAGCTCCAGCTCCTCACCGTCCACGGAGTGCTGCACCTCCTCGGGTACGACCACGAGGAGCCCGACGAGAAGGCCGAGATGTTCGGCCTCCAGGCCGCCATCGTGGACGGCTGGCGGGGCGAGCGCGGGCTGACCGGACCCTCCCCGGCTCCCACGGTCTCGTGAGCTTTCCCCTCGTCGCCGGAGCCGTCCTGCTGGTGATCGTCGGCTGGCTCGCCGCCTGCGCCGAGACCGCCATCGCCCGCATGTCCAGCTTCCGGGCCGCGGAGGCGGTCCGGGCCGGACGGCGCGGCAGCGCGAAACTCGCGCAGGTCGCCTCCGACCCGACCCGCTATCTCAACGTCGCCCTGCTCGTACGGGTCGCCTGCGAGATGGCGGCCGGGGTCCTGGTCACGTACGCCTGCCTCCAGGAACTCTCCGAGACCTGGGAGGCGCTGGCCGTCGCGATGGGGGTCATGGTCCTCGTCAGCTACGTCGCCATCGGCGTCTCGCCCCGCACCATCGGCCGCCAGCACCCGCTGAACACCGCGACCGCCGCCGCGTACGTACTGCTGCCGCTGGCCAGGATCATGGGCCCCATCCCGCAGCTGCTGATCCTCATCGGCAACGCCCTCACCCCCGGCAAGGGGTTCCGCAAGGGACCGTTCGCCAGCGAGGCGGAGCTGCGCGCGATGGTCGACCTCGCGGAGGCCGAATCGCTGATCGAGGACGACGAGCGCCGCATGGTGCACTCCGTCTTCGAGCTGGGCGACACCCTCGTCCGCGAGGTGATGGTGCCCCGCACCGACCTGGTCGCCATCGAGCGGTACAAGACGATCCGCCAGGCGACCACCCTCGCCCTGCGTTCCGGGTTCTCCCGGATCCCGGTCACCGGGGAGAACGAGGACGACATCGTCGGGATCGTCTACCTCAAGGACCTGGTCCGCAAGACCCACATCAACCGCGACTCCGAGGCCGACCTCGTCTCCACGGCGATGCGGGCCGCCGCGTTCGTCCCCGACACGAAGAACGCCGGTGACCTGCTGCGCGAGATGCAGCAGGACCGCAACCACGTCGCCGTGGTCATCGACGAGTACGGCGGCACGGCCGGCATCGTCACCATCGAGGACATCCTGGAGGAGATCGTCGGCGAGATCACCGACGAGTACGACCGGGAACTCCCGCCCGTCCAGGAGCTGGAGAACGGCTGCTACCGGGTGACCGCCCGCCTCGACATCGGCGACCTCGGGCAGCTCTTCGGCTTCGACGAGTACGACGACGAGGACGTCGAGACCGTCGGCGGCCTCCTCGCCAAGGCGCTGGGCCGGGTTCCGATCGCCGGAGCCACCTCGGTCGTCAGCCTCCCCGACGGCCGCAGGCTGCGGCTGACGGCGGAGGCCACGGCGGGGCGCCGCAACAAGATCGTCACGGTGCTGGTGGAGCCGGAGGCCGAGGGGTCGGAGGCTGAGCCGGACGCGGAGGCGAAGGCGGAGTAACCGGCCAAGTGATACACGTCGGAGCAGGGGAAAGGGAGTCGGAATGAACAGCGCACAACTGCGGGCCTTCTGCCTGGACTTCAACGAGGCCGTGGAGGAGTTCCCCTTCACCCCGGAGACCTCGGTCTTCAAGGTGCTCGGCAAGATGTTCGCGCTCACCGCCCTGGACGCCCGCCCGCTCACCGTCAACCTCAAGTGCGACCCGGACGAGGCGGTACGCCTCCGCGAGGAGTACCCGGCGATCGTCCCCGGCTGGCACATGAACAAGCGCCACTGGAACACCGTCACGGTCGGCGACCTGCCCGCCAAGCTGGTCCGCGAGCTGATCGAGGACAGTTACGACCTGGTGGTGGCGGGGCTGCCCCGGGCGGAGAGGCTCCGGCTGGACCGGGCCTGAGAGCGGTGTGGTCTTCGGCGCCCCCGGTTACGTAATCGGGGGCGCCGGCATTCTCCGCCGAGCAGCTCTCAGCCCGGTTCCTTCTCGATGGCCTCGAAGATGTCAGCGTCGGTCTCCTGCTGCCAGGACGGGAGGTCCGGCCAGTCGGCCACATAGCCCGGCTTCGGGTCCTCGAAGTGCTTGAACATCTGGGCCGTCCAGCACAGCGCGACGAAACGGCTCTTCTGCTCGCGGGACAGCCGCGCCGCCGATCCGCCGCTGACCTCCACGAACTGGCGGACCTGCGTGTAGACGGAGCCGGCGGCCTCGCGCTCCCACTGCGGGGTGCCGTCCCACGGAGTGACGTAGCCGGGCTTCGGCTCGCCGGAGAAGTGCCGGTGCACTCCCGCGATCCAGGCTTCCCGGAACACTCGTGCACCCTCGGTCTGCGACATGCCCGTCCCTCTCGTCACGGCGTACTCAGAGCGGCGATCTCTGCCCCCAACTCCGCTGCAAGGGGGTCACGGCTCAAGGGGCCGAACTCGTCGCACAGGGCTTGAAGTTTACGGGCGATGTACCCGGACGCGGAGGCTCGTGCCAGGTCGACGGCTTCGCTGCCGTATGTCACAACCTGCTCCACGTCCCGCCGCTTCGCGCCGATGGCGGCCAGGTCGGCGAGCACGGCTCCGCGTCGCCGGTACGACTGCCCAGAGGCCAGGGCTGCCTGATCCAGTGCATGTTTCAAGGCGTTCTCCGCCAGATGGATACGGCCGAGCCGTAGGTACCGCGATCCACGTTCCTCGGCCAGCCGTGCGCCGTCGAACCGAAGCCATCCATCGTTGACGCTGCCCGCAGCAAGGTCACGAACGGTCTCCGCCTGGTCCATCGCGCGCTCGCAGGCGCTCAGGTCGCCCAGGCCTGCGTATGCCTCGGCTTGAACGGAGGCGACCCAGTGCCGAGTCGAGAGGCTGCTGTCCCCACGGCCGGCCAGTCGCTCGGCAGCTCCGAGTATCTGCGCCGCCTGGTGGAAGCGCTGCTCGGACATGTCTACGTAGGGTCTCCCACGCTCGAGGGTGCAGTGGACTGGCGCCCGGAAGCCTCCTTGCCTGCGGCCTGAGACGGTGCCAGAAGGGTGTCCAGCTCTTGGGGGCCCACTTCGAGGGCGGCGGCCAACGCTCGTCGCTGGGGTGGTTGAGGAGCAACTTTGCCGCTTTCCCAACGTCCGACGGTTGTGCGATCCACACCGAGTAAGTCGGCCAACTTCTCCTGACTGTAGCCCAGGGCTTTGCGGCGCTCCGCCAGTCCCACGGCACCCCCTTCCTGCGGTTTTCGGTCTCAGCGGCCACCCGTGCACGGACTTGCCTCAAGACTGCCGCATGAATGCCGTGGAGACCTCCGATTCCTGCCGCTTCGATGGAAGTTGCCCCGGAAGAGCAGTGGAATTCACAGAGGAGTTCGGTCATGACGACGAGAAGAGAAGCCCTCGCGCTTGAGCTGGTAGCTCATGCGCGGACCCAGGGGCTGGGTGGCGACCAGCGGGTTCTTATGACGCTCAGGGTGTCCCGAGACTCCGGGCGAACCTGGGGCCAGGTGAAAGAGGTCCTGGAGGACGAGGATCGGGTGATCCTCGATAGTCCCTGTCTCTTTCCGGCATGCACGTGCCCGCGTTGCACGGATCGCTTCTCGCGCGCCGGCGTTGCCTCTCGGACGGGGTCGTGATGCGGTGCCCGAAGTGGCGCCGGGTGCCCCTCGACCTGGTGCGGGAAGCGCAGGAGGGGTTGGTCGACGCGTGCGTGGACAGCACGGTGCAGTGCCAGTTGTCCGCACATGAAGGCGTGGAGCACTACGGCTTCGCCGGCGACCTCGGCGAGTACGGAACCGCGTGGTGGCTCCGCTGGACGGAGATGACCGCCGTGGATGTGGTCGTGCTGCGGGACTGCCCGGCGGTCGCGCCGGGAACCGACGGTGATGCCTGCTGCCTGTTCGTCGGCCATCCCGAGCGGCACACCTGGGAAGAGGCGCCGGAAGAGGTCGCGTACAGCGACTTATACCCGGACCGGCGGGGCGGTCACCTGCCGCTCGGCAGTCTTCCCTCGGCGTCCGGACGGACGGGCGCCGAGTCCTGCCTTCCACGATCAGTCCGGGTTGAGCGGCCTGTCGGGGCTCGCCGTACACCGGCTGGGCCGCCACGACGAGGCCGAAGCTCACTTCAACCGAACCTTGTGCGAGTTGCCTCCCGCCTACGTCAGAAACCGGTGGTTCTGCTCGACCCGCTTGATGCTTTCCCGACTTCGTCCGGCCTGCTCGACTGCCACCTCCGTACGGCAAGATCCCGACTCGGAGAACCGAGGGCAACGCGCAGCCCTCGGGGCGCCGTTCGCGTTGGACGGAACGTTTATGCCAGCAGAGAAGGCCCCTCTCGCCTGCCAGCATCTGGGGCAGGGTCGTCGTGTCGGTTCCGTCGATGTGTGGAGCATCCTGTGGGTCTGGACCTGAAACGTGTGATGCGCCCTTCGCCGTACTGGCCGGTGATCAATCACCCGACTCTGCGGCGGGTCCTTCCGGGATTCGCCGTCTCCTCGCTGGGTGACGGCATGGCAGTGGTGGCGGTGAGCTGGCTGGCGATCGAGTTGGCGCCGCCCGCGGACCGCGGCGTCTGGGTGGCGCTGGCGGCGGCCGCCTACGCCCTGCCGGGAGCGGTGGGCGCGTTGCTGCTCGGCCGTTTCCTGCGTCACCGCCGTCCCGCCCAACTCGCAGGCTGGGACGCGGCGCTGCGTGCGGGTGCGCTGGGGCTCATCCCGGTGTTGTACGCCTTCGGAGTGCTCGGCATCGAGGGGTACGTCACGCTGCTGGCAGTCTCCTCCGTACTGCATTCCTGGGGACAGGCCGGTGTCTACACGCTGATCGCCAGGGTGCTGCCGGAGCGTGATCACCTGGCGGGCAACGCCGTGCTGTCCGGCGTGGGGTCGATCGCTACGGTGGCGGGGCCCTCGCTGGCCACGTTGCTGATCGTGCTCGGGGGCCCTGCGACGGTGCTGGCCGTGGACGCGATGACTTTCCTCGTCCTCGCGTTCACCTTCCTGGTCATCGTCCCCAAGGACGCGGTTCCGAATCCCGAAGATGTCGCGACGTCGCGGACGGCCGGTTTCGCAGCGATTCGACGTGTCCCCGCCTTGTCGGGCCTCCTGGTCCTGAGCTTCGCCTTCTTCTTCCTCTTCGGTCCGGTGTACGTGGCGCTCCCGCTGCACGTGTCGGACGACCTGGGTGCCTCGGCCGGTGTGCTTGCGGCGTTCTACACGGCCTTCGGTATCGGCGCGGTACTGGGTTCGGTGCTCACCGCCTTTGTCAGCCGGTGGCGGATGTGGCCCACGACAGTCGGCATAGTCATCGGCTTCGGTGCGCTGATGCTCCCCTTGGGGCTGGGTGCCCCGACGGCCGTGTCGGTTGTCTGCTTCGGTGCGGCCGGGCTGCTCTGGCCGCCGTATTCGTCACTGTCAACCACCCTCTTCCAACGCTCGGCGCCCAGCGCGCTGCTGCCGCAGGCCCTCGCGGCGAGCTCCGCCGTCCGGGTCCTGTCGGTGCCCCTGGGCTCGGCGCTCGGCGGACCGCTGGTGGCCGGCTTCGGCGCGGTCGGGGCGCTGCGCCTGTCCGGTGCGGGCATCGCGGTCGTGGGTCTGCTCGCCGTCGTCCCGCTGGCGTTGCACGCCTCGCGCACACGCCACGCGCCGACAGCGGGAACCGCGCAGTTGGCCGGCGAGGATGCGAGGGCAGAGGCGGAGACGCAGCCGTAGGTGTACTGCCCCGTGAGGTTGGGGACGCGGCCGGCGGGTGGTTCTCCGGGTGCTCCCCGAGCGACGCTACTTTCGCCCACGCCGGGCTGCAGTTGAAGAAGGAAGTGTGTGTGGTTGCAACCACACACCCCACACCATCGTCTGGGCCTTCAGATATCACTCACCGGGGGATCTGCGTGCCACTGCGCTACGAGGACTGCTCCTTCGCATACCGGGCCGGTGTTCCTGTGCTCGACAGCCTGACGATGGAACTCCCGGGGGGATGCACCGTCCTGCTCGGCCCGAACGGGGCGGGGAAATCGACACTGCTCGCGCTGGGGGCGTCCGCCCTCACCCCTGCGTCGGGTCACATCACCCTCGGCCACCTCGACAGTGTCCGGCGAAGGGATCGCCGGGCTTTCCGGCAGAAGGTGGGCTGGCTGCCCCAGGAGGTGAAGGCCGTACCGGCCCTGACGGTCCGCGAACAGGCCGCGTACGTAGGCTGGTTGAAGGGGCTGTCCAGGCGCGAGGCATGGGACCGTTCGGCCGCAGCGCTGGAACGGGTCCGCCTCACGGAACTGGGCCGGCGCAAGAGCCACGAGCTCTCCGGAGGCCAGCTGCGCCGCCTGGGCATCGCGCAGACGCTGGTGCACGAGGCCGAGGTCGTTCTCCTCGACGAGCCGACCGCCGGCCTCGACCCTGTGCAACGAGGGTTCTTCCGGGACCTGCTGGCCGAACTGAGCGACTCGGTGCACTTCATCGTCTCCACGCACCAGACCGAAGACCTCGCCGACATCTACACGACCGTCATCGTCTTCGACCGCGGCCGACCGGTGTTCCGAGGGCCGGTGAGCGAGTTCTTCGCCACCGCCCCCGCCGGTACCCCGCACGAACGCCGTGCGGAAAGCGCCTATCGCGGCCTGGTCCGAGGGGAGGTCTGAGCGTGCGCATCTCGACACTTCTCCGCTCGGGGCCCGCCGCCTGGGCCGCCCTCGTCCTGATTCCCGTACTGGTGTGGTTCAGCGCACAGAACACCGCTTCCACCCTCTCCTACTGGCCCTCCATCAGCTCCCGGACCACGCTCGTCCTGGGCTTCATCAGCGCCGCATGCGGGGCGGGAGCCGCCTGGGAAGCGGCCCGGGTCAAGCGGGGCGGCATCACCGCTCTGGCCCCAGCCCGCGCGACGCACAGCGTGGCGCTCCTGCACCTCGGTCCCATTGCCGTACTGGGCCTGATCGCGATGATCGCTCCCTTCGCGGTCGTCCTGACGTCGGTGGCATCCCCGTCCGGTCTCCCGAATCCGGCGATCCTCGCCGTCTCCTACAGCGTGGTCCTCGCCCACATCGCCCTGGGCTGGTCCGTCGGCGCCCGTATGCCCCAACTCCTCGGCGCCGCGACCATGCTGATTTTCGGATACCTGTGGGGATTCTGGCCGGCCGCGATCGGCGGCCTGCCCTGGCTGCGCCACCTCAACGGACAGGGCGTCACCGAGTGCTGCGGCCTCGATCAGGAGCCCTCCGTCCGCAGCCTGGCCGCCACCGTCACTTTCTCCTTCGCGATCGTGGCAGCCGTGGTCCTGAGCTCAGCGTTGCGACATCGCCTCTGGCGCCCGCTCCTGTCCTTGACGGGCTTCGCGGTGGCCACCGGAGTGGCGCTCTCCCTGGCCGTCCCCCTCGGATTCCAGGGCACCCAGGCCCGCGACACCGCACTGCGCACCTGCGCCGAGCAGAAGCCGCGCATCTGCCTGTGGCCCGAACAGAACACTTGGCGGGCAGACATCAGCCACTGGGCCGATCAGACCCTCGCCCGACTGGCAGCCGTCGGCGTCACCCCGGCCCGCCAGGCCGAGTTCGGAGACTCCCGGCCGGACAGGAACAACGTCGCCTCGAACATAGCCACCAGCCCACTGCCCGACGAGCCACCCGAGTGCGCACTGCGCCAAGGCGCCACCTACCCCGGCGGGGAAGCCACGAGCGCCATATCCGCCTGGCTCTCCCTCACCGGCGGCGTCCCCGAGAGCGACCTCGCACAGCGCTGGCCCCAAGAGGCGATCACCCTCGCCGAACGCGTCCGTGGCCTTCCCGCACGGGCTCAGCACGCCTGGTACGAACGGAACATGCGCGCCGTCCGCGACTGCACCGTCCTGCCCGACCTCGATCCCGCCTCCTACACCGAGGCAGCCACATCGTGAACTGGTGGCACCGCGCGCACACGACACCGTTCACCGCAGCAGTCCTCACCGCTACCATGCTGCTCGTCCCACTCCTCGGAGGATCCAGCCTGCCGATCCCCTCGCTCCTCAACGGAGCGAGCGCGGGAATTCCCGTACCCCTGGTACTTCCCGCCATCCCGGCAGCGCTCATCCTTCAGGCGCTGAACCGGGTGCCCCACGTCTACGACACCACCGCAGTCCGCCCCGTGAACCGATACCGGGCAGGCACGCTGACGGCCGCCGCCCTCCTGGCCACCGTGCTCGGTCTCGGCGCCTCCTGTGCGGCGGACTCGTCCATGCCCCTCGCCGCGGCAAGGAACCTCGTCGGATACCTGGGCATCGGGCTCATCGCCCGATACCTCGTCGGCCACGTGTACGCCCCCGTCGCCATCGCTCTCGTCCCCGTTCTCTGCGCGCTCATCGGACTCGGCCCCGGAGGACGCCCCTTCAGCTGGACCTGGCCTCTTCACGAAGCGTCGTCCCCCATCGCCGCCGCCACCTCGCTGCTTCTTCTCGTCGGAGGCATGGTGGTGACGACATGCCTTGGACCACGCCGCAGCGCGCCGCGAGCCGCCGCCACCTGACAGGGAGGAATACACAGCGTCCGGTGCGCACCGTTGTGCGCGACGCCTCGTCCTTGACCGGGTCCGCTCCGTGCGACGTCCCCGAGCACGGGGCGAGGCGATCCGTCGATCCGGCATTGCTTTGGCGCCCCTCACCCGCTCAGGCCGGCGTCACCACGGAAGGAAGGTTCCCCGACCGGTCGGCCGACCGACCCGTCGGTCTGACCGGGGTCGGGGCGTTGACCTTCTGACATCACGAACGATGGTTCGGACGGTAGAAGGGGATCGTCGGCCGGTACGGCTCCGGCGCCGTGGGGAGCCTTCCGGACGTCGGAAGATCGACCCGCTCCGCCCGGGACGACATGTCCTCACCGATCTCCTGGACCGTGGCGGAGTAGTCCTCAGCGACACCTTCCGGAACCCACTGATGTCCGTTCCACACCTGAACAGCGCGTGGTGCGTCGGGATCCACGTGCGCCCCGCGCCCCGCGTCGTTCCCGAAGGGGACGGTCCGCCACTCTCCGACTCGGGGCCGTCGCCGGTCACGCCGATCGGCCCACTCCTCCAAGGGTTCGTCGTTCATCGGGAACCTCCTCGTCGTCGGACTGAGCCAGTCTGCCGGACGTGGCGTTGGGGTCACAGGGTGATGTCCCACCCCCCGCGGGTGAATGTGGTCTCGCCGTCGGGGCTGATGGTGACCTTCGCTCCGTAGACGGGGAGTTCGCCGTGTTCGATCCACCGCCACCGGACGCACTCCAGCAGGTCGTACAGACGTCGGGGGCCACCTTGGTGGACGGTGGCGGTGCGCTCTCCCTTCTCCGTACGCGCGCGGGCCCAGGAGCCATCGGGGTGGAGCATCCACGTCATGCGACTGCCGTCGTCCGCCGTTCCGGTCCGATGCTCGATACCGGGCGCGGTCAGAGTGAGCATCGACCACACCTCCCACGCCTGCATGACGTCGAGCACGGGGAGTGGGGACACGGCAACATCTCCGTGCTCTCTGCTGGCCGTGATGAACAGATCATCGAGCGCGGGCGGGTAGTCGGTGCTGCTGCGGGCCTTCATGAACGCTGCCCGGTCCCACTCGACGCGCCCCGACGCCGAACCGTCCCGATTCTTGTCAGCGGTGACGATCAGGCCCGTGCCGGCGATCGTCGTCACGAGTCGCCCGCCGGGGGCGAGCGCCGTCAACCACTGTGCGGGGACGCGCGGCACGGACACCATGGACACGATCCGGTCGAACTCTCCTGGTAGCGCCGCCGTGGTGGCGTCCGCCCTCACCACCTGCGGGTGGAGGCCGGCGCGGTGGAGGCGGTCACCAGCGGCAAGGGTGAGATACGGGTCGACGTCCAGGGTGGTGACGAGCTGATCGCCAAGCCGGTGGCACGCCAGGGCTGCGCTGTACCCGGAGCCGGTGGCGAGGTCCAGGAGCCGGACCCCGGGGGTGAGCCGGCCGTGTCGAAGCATGGTGACGACGAGGCTCGGATGGGTGGAAGACGATGTGGGATGCCCGGTGACAGTCAGACCTGTCCGGGTGTGGTCCGCATGCACGGGCCCGATCTGCGTGACCAGGGTCGTGTCCGAGTACGCTGCCGCCGCCCATGTTTCGTCGTGGTCCGAACCGTCCACGGCGGTCCAACCGTCCGGTCCGGCGGTGAACCACCGTTCCACGAACTGGTGTCGCGGCGTACTCGCGACGGGCAGCCACCAGTCCGAGCCCGGATGGGCCACCTCGGCCGCGAGCGCTGCGGCGCGTGGTTCCCAGTGCATCACGATCGTCCTGTCAGGTCGTCAACGATGGCCTCAACGATGGGGAGACCCGTGTGGACCTGGATCCAGTCCCACTGACCGCACGGGTTGACCTCCAGAAACGTCCATCTGCCGTCCGGACCCACCACGAAGTCCGCAGCACCGTAACGAAGTTGCAGACGTGACATCAGTCGCCGCATCCCCTGGACGACGTCCACGGGCACCTTGGTGGTGGTGTAGGTCAACGCCCCGTAGTCGCTGCGCCAGTCCTCGTGCGCAGCGGCACTGCCGGCGTGGATGGCGGCAGCGAAGGCGCGACCGCCGACCATGGTGAGCCGCACTTCGTGGTCCTTGTCGATCCAGGACTGGAAGAGGTGCGCTGTCGTGTTGATGCCCCGCAGGTCGGCCAGGTCGGCATCTTCTAGACGTCGCGTGTAGACCGACTTGAGCTGGCCGCCCTCGATCAGGACAGGCGAGGCGACGGGCTTGCACACAATCGGCCGGCCAGTCTCCTCGGCGAAGGCCCGCACATCCTCCGCGCGGTTCGTGATGAGGGTGGCCGGGATACTGAGTCCGCTCGCACGTGCGGCGGCGAGCTGCACCGGCTTGTACTCGGCGCGCGCCGTGGCCGATGGACAGTTCACCCACCGGCACTCCAGCGCCGACAGCACGCCTCCAAGGCCGGCGCGGGCCTGTGATGCGGCGAATCTCTCCTCCGGGCCGGACATCCCCGCAGGGAACTGGAACGCCCCGGGGGCGCGGTAGTACACCGCGCCGATCCGGGACATCTCCACCATCCGATGCTCGGTGGCGAGTTCGCCTGTCCAGCCCCGCTCCTGGCCGATCCTTCCGGTCAGGGCGAGGTGCTGCGGGAAATCGGAGGTGTCCATGCGGAACACCTCGACGCCGCGGCGGTCCAGCTCCATGACGACTTTGTCCGTCGGCCAGTCGTCGGAGGCTGCAACGATCAGGACGGGCGCGGCCATCAGTCCTTCGGCCCCTCGTCCAGCGGCGGCGGGTTCTTGATGTCGCCGTCCGGGATCGTCGCCGTGTGCGTGTTCGCCATGGCGGTCAGCACCCCCCCGTCGTACGACACGTTGACCTGCCGGTCCGTGTCGTAGACGTGCGCCGGCAGGGCGACCGCTCCGGTGGAGTCCGGGGTGCGGGCGAAGCGCAGGGCCCACGGGCGGGTCTCCGGCGAGGACTGCACCTCGGCGCTGAACGGGGTGCGTCCCCCCGGCGGGGTGAGGGGGAACGCCTCAGGGAGCAACGTGTTCGTCACTGGTTTCCTCCTGTATCGGGTAGTCGTTCGGGGTGGTGCAGCGGTTATCAAGGCTCGCGCGGTCAGTTGCGGACGGCTCAGGTACCGAGGGCGGACCAGACTCCGTGTTGGAGTGGGAGCTCACAGCCTCGCCCCGCTGGGTTCACCGAGTGCGGGACGTCCGCCCTGGAGCACGACGATCGAGCTGCTCCTCCACGCGCTCCACATCCAGCGGAACCGGCGGTAATGGTCCGGGCTCATGCACTTGCGGGCGGTCTCGGGATTGAGCCACGCGTACCCCGACACCTCCAACTCCCCGCCCTCCGGTGCCTGAGGCGGAGCAATGTCGGTGACGCTGCTGAACGGGGCACAGAGGTAGACGAAGTCCTGGCCCATGGCCTCAAGCCCGAGCTCGACCGGGAGGCGCGGCATCCAGTCGGTTCCCAGGAGCCTGAGCGGCAACGGCTCGATACCCGTCTGGTGCCGGACGTGGTAGGCCATCGAGGTGAGGCTCGACTCGTAGTCGTCGGCCGGGCCGCCCGGAAGCAGGTGGTACCCGTCCCTGCTCCCAGTGTTCACCAGTACGGTCAGGATGTCGCCGTACTCGTTCGGTATCCAGGCGAGGCCACGGATCCGGCATGCCGGCGGCAGCGTCCGGGGTGGGTTCTGGCTCATGGCGTCCTGCCGTCGAGTGGGTCGGTGAGGGCCGCTGCGGAGGCGGTAGGGCTCGGCGAGGCCGTCACGGTGCACCGTCCGTAGCGACCGTGCACCAGACGAGAGCACCGTTCCGGCCGATACCCCACGCGTCGCTCAGCGCCTTCACGAGGAGGAGTCCGCGCCCGTTCTCGTCCTCATCCGTCGTGCAGGCTCGCGCCGGCCACGTTCCCGGAGTGCGGTCGTCAACCTCGATGCGGGTCTCCCGGGGCGAGGACGAGACGGACACGCCGATCTCGTTCGACTGCCCGTACAGCATCGCGTTGGACAGGAGTTCGCTCACGATCAGGACGGCGTCGGCCGAACTGCCGCTACCGACACCCCACCGCGCCAGACGCTCCGCGACCAAATGACGCTGTTCGCCCACCAGCCGGGTGTCCCGAGTGACAACGGCCACGTAGCGGTGCGGGAAAGAGAACGGGGAAAAAACAGCCACGCCCAGGCTGGTCGTACCGCGAGGATGCGGCGCTCCTTCGCGAGAGGCAGTGGCACTACAGGACGTTCTTCGGAACCGGCTCATTCTGTGCCCTTCCCAGTGCGGCCAGGTAAGTGGCCAGGAGGTGCTTCCCCTTCATTCAACGACTCCCGGCGGAGGTTCAACACGAATAGTTCTGCGCGGACTTCGCGCAGGGAACCGGAAATCTTTACCTTTCAGATTTGCGACATGACGAATGGCGTCGCGGTACGGTCGGCCGCATGACCCCCAACCGGGCGCTCGCGCAGAAGATGATCGAACTCGGTTACACGCAGGAACAGTTGGCCGAGGAGATGAATGTCGCGCTGCGGCAGATCACGGGCAGCACCGGGAACGTGTCTGTTCGTACGATCTGGAACCTGCTCCACGGTCGTACGCGCCGCCCGATCGGTCGCACTCGGGTCGCCTTGGAGCATGTCTTCGACTGCTCGATCAAGGACTTAGGGTTTGACCAGCCCAGCCCTACCCCCTCGGAGGAAAGCGTGCTGCGACGCACCTTCGCCGGCGCGGCAGCGGGGATCGCCGCCGCAGCTGCCCTTCCGCCCACTCCGCGCCCTCGCATCGGCATGGCTGATGCAGACCGCCTCGATGCCGCGTTCGCGGGGCTCGTGGCCGCCGACAACTCTCACGGTGGCACCGTCAGCCTTGAGACCAGAGCTGTCGCCTTCGCGCACCACGCCTGCGAGTTGCAAGCGATCGGCTCTGCGAGTCAGCGCGTCCGCCAACGGCTGTACTACCTCGCTGCGGCGTTCACCGGCACCGCCATGTGGGCAGCCCTCGACGCCTACCAGCCCGAACGGGCGGAGGGCCACTTCGAACGGGCCATGCGTCTGGCCGGCCTCTCAGGCAACGCGGACATCCAGCTGCGTCTCTGGGGACACGCATCGGTGCTCTCGATGCAGATGAACAGCCCACACGACGCTCTGGCGGCGGCGGAAGCCGGCCGGGCGTCCCCCACCTGCCGGAGGGACCCGCTTGCCCGATCGCTCGCGGCCGCACGGCTCGCAGGCGTTCAGGCGGAAGCGGGTGACGAGCGTTCGGCAAGACGCAGCCTGGACAGTGCCGTCGACGCCTTCCTCCGAGCAGACAGGAGTGAGCTGCGGCCTACGTGGATGGCCTTCTACGATCAGTCCGAGTTGAGCGGCCTGTCAGGGCTCGCCATGTCCCGGCTGGGCCGCCACGACGAGGCCGAAGCTCATTTCCACCGGACCCTGGGCGAGTTGCGTCCCACCTACGTCAGAAACCGGTGGTTCTACTCGACCCACCTGGCGCTCTCCCAACTTCGTCAAGGCGATGTGGAGCCGGCCTGCTCGACTGCCACCTCTGTACTGCAAGATCCCGTGAGTGATTCACTGACCGGGCGCATCGAGAGACTGCTCGGCACGTTCACCCGCGAGCTGGCCGACCGTGCCCCCCGCGCTCAGGCAACGGAATCCTGGAAAGAGCAGTACGGCAGCAGAAAGGGCACCCTGTGACCGTCGAGATCCGCCACTACGCCGCAGACCAGCTCGCCGAGATCCGGCAGGCCCTCCTGGACATCCATGTCGAGGTCCGGCACAAGGACTTCGGGCTCACCGGTCCCTTTTACGACGTCGCGCGATTCGACGAGCGGCTCAGCAGCTACGCGTCCCGGCCGGGCTGGGCCGCGACCGTGGGCTACGAGGACGGCCAGTCTGTCGGCTTCGCGTTCGGTGTGCCGCTCGGCCCCGACACCCGCTGGTGGTCCTCGATGACTACGCCACTGCCGGACGGCTACACGGTAGAGAACGGTAAGCGGACCGTTGCCCTGAACGAGATCGTGGTTCGCAAGCATTGGCGGGGACGCGGTGTTGCCTGGCAGATCCACGAGGCCTGGCTCGCCCAGCGCACGGAGGAGCGCGTCACGCTCCTCGTCAACCCCGCAGCCGGGAACGGAGCCGTCCTCGCCAGGTACGAAGCCTGGGGCTATCGGAAGGTCGGCGACCAGCAGCCTTTCTCCGACTCTCCTGTTTTTGCCTCCATGACCAGGCCCGTACGCCAGCGGTAGCCCTCGTACGCGGCAACGCCCCGGGCGTGGACCGAAGGCACGGTGCCAGCACCGCCGAATCCGACCGGGAAGCTAGGACTCGGCCTGGCCGGGGTTCTCGCCGAGCACCAGCATGACGTGCTCGTTCTCGCCGTGCCGGACCGTCCCCGTACGCCGGAAGCCGTGCTTCTCCAGCAGGCGCACCGAGCCGGTGTTCCCGACGTAGGGATCGGCGTACAGAGGACGGGCGGGTTCCCGTTCGAGGAACAGCGCCAGCGCCCGGGTGCCGATGCCCCGGCCCCAGTGCTGCCGGCCGAGCCAGTACCCGATGAAGCGCCGCTCCTCGTCCCACCACGCCACCGCGTTGCCCGCCAGTTCTCCGTCGACGGTGATGGCCTGCACGAAGTTGGTGGGATCCCCGAGAACCGTTGTCCTCCAGTGGGTCATGAAGGCTTCCCGCTCCCGGGGCGGGAACTTCGACCGCCGCGCGGCCTCGGGATCGTGTTCCTGCGCGAGGAACTCCTCCAGATCGGCCGGTTCGACGTCCCGCAAACGCACCTGATCGCTCATGCCGACGGAGTCTGCCACCAGCCACTGACACTCCGGGGCCGCTGCCCTCCGACCTTGTGTGCAAGCAGTCGTGCCCCCGCCCCGCCTCAGCCGCGTCGCCGCAGCCCCGCCGCCACGATCACCGCACCGACCAGGAGCAGCGCCGCGTCCAGCGCCATGACCGTGCGGACCCCCGTGAACAGCTCGTCCTGCGTCGTGGCCAGCACGCCCAGCAGCGGGATGCCGAGGGTCAGGCCGACCTGCTGGGTCGTGGTGACCAGGCCGGTGGCCAGGCCCTGTTCGGCGTCCGGGACGCCGGAGGTCACCGCGAGGCCGTAGCTCACGATCGCGCCCAGGTGGCACATGCTCGCCAGGGAGACGCCGACCGTGGCGACCAGCACGCCGCCGTGCTCGCCCAGGGCCAGCAGCAGGGCGACGAAGGCGCCCTGGCCGAGCAGCGAGCCGACCAGGGTGCGGCGGGCGCCGAAGCGGCCGATGATCCGCGGGGCGTACGTACCGGCCACCGCCGACAGCAGCCCCTGCACCCCGAAGACCAGTCCGGTGGCGAAGGCCGACAGGCCCAGTACGTCCTGGAGGTAGAGCGTCAGCACGAAGACCACGGTGGACATCAGGGCGAAGGTCAGCAGGCCGCCGAGGTTGCCGAACGCCACGGTCCGGCGGCGCAGCATCGGCAGCGAGACCAGCGGTTCGGCGGCCCGCGACTCCACCACCGCGAAGGTCACCAGCAGCGCCACCCCGAGGACCAGGGTGAGCAGGACGTCGGGGTGCCCGAAGCCGTCCTGGGCGGCGGTGGACAGTGCGTAGATCAGGGCGAGCAGTCCGCCGGTGACGCTGACCGCGCCGGGCACGTCCAGCCGGGGCCGCTGCGGGGTACGGGACTCCGCCAGCGCCTTCGGGGCGAGGGCCAGGACGCCCACCGAGGCGAGCGCCAGCAGGCCCATGGTGGAGCGCCAGCCCAGCGTGTCGGTGAGTACGCCGCCGGCCACCATGCCCACGGTGAAGCCGAGGGAGAGCAGCGTGCCGCTGATGCCCAGCGCCCGGTCGCGCTCCGGGCCCTCCCGGAACGTGGTGGTCAGCAGCGACATCCCGGTGGGCACGATCGCGGCGGCGCCGAGTCCTTGGAGGGCGCGTCCGGCGAGGAACGCCGCCGGGTTCCAGGCGAGCGTGGCCAGCAGCGAGGCCGCGCCGAACACGACCAGACCGGCGAGGAAGAGCCTGCGCCGCCCGTACAGGTCGCCGATCCGGCCGAAGAGCAGCAGGAACCCACCGGAGGGGAGGGCGAACGCGGTGATGGCCCACTGGAGTTGGGCGGTGCTCAGCCCGAGGTCGGTGCCGAGCGCGGGCAGCGCCACGTTCAGTACGGAGAAGTCGAGCGCCACCATGAACTGGGCGGCGCAGAGGACCACGAGGATCAGCCGGGACCGGCCGGAGAGCCGGGCGGGGCGGGTCGCGTGCGAAGGGGAAGGGGCGGCGGGACCGGGGGTGCCGGTGGCCTCGGGAGGGGATTCGATCGCCATGGCCCCACCTTCGGCCGCACGGGACGGGGGTGGGGAGACGCTCCTTATCCTGTTGGTACGAACACCAGTCGGCGCCGACCATTCGGTGTCGACCAGTCGGCACCGATCAGACGGCACCGTGCGGAAACCCAGGGGGAGTGACGTGGCGACACCGGCCCGTTCGACTACGGACAACGCCAAGGCCCACCGGCTCGCCGAGCTGCGGGAGTTCCTGATGAGCCGCCGGGCCCGGGTCACCCCGGCCCTCGCCGGCCTCCCCGACGGCGGTGCGCGCCGCCGTACCCCGGGGCTGCGCCGGGAGGAGGTCGCCGTCCTCGCGGGCGTCGGGGTCTCCTGGTACCAGTGGCTGGAGCAGGGGCGCGACATCACCGTCTCGCCGCAGGTGCTGGACTCGGTGGCACGCGTCCTGCGGCTCACCAGCGCGGAGCGCCGCCACCTGTACGTACTGGCCGGGCTCAACCCGCCCGCCCCCGAGGTCGATCCGGCCGACGCCGACATGTGCGACGGGCTGCGGCGGCTCATCGACGCGTGGATGCCGTTCCCGGCGCACATCATGGACCGGTACTGGAACGTCGTCCTCTACAACGACGCCGCCTCCCTGGTCCTCGGGCTGCGCCCCGGCATCGTGCAGAACTGCCTGATCACCTTCTTCACCGACGACGTCTACCGGTCCCGCGCCACGACCTGGGAGCAGATCGCGCCGCAGGTCGTCGCCCAGTTCCGCGCGGGCTGCTCGGAGAACCCGGAGGACGAGGGCTTCCAGGCGGTCGTCGCCGAGGCGAAGGAGGCCAGCGCCGAGTTCGCCGCCCTGTGGGAGCAGCGCGACATCGCGCCCGGCGGGCAGATCCGCAAGGAGCTGGAGCACCCGACGGCCGGAACCCTCCAGGTGGAGTCCACCCAGCTGCGGGTGCCCGCCCGTCCGGACCTGGCGATCGTGCTGCACACCCCGCTGCCCGGGACCGGCACCGAGGAGCGGCTCAAGTGGCTGGCGTCCCCGGAGGGGCGACGCGACGCGATGTACCCGGTACCGGGATGAGGCGCGCGCCACACGGTTCGTATGCTCGGCACATGACAGACAGCACCGACCTCGGGGCCGAGGACCGCAAGATCGTCACCCTGGCGCGCAGCGCCCGCGCCCGCAACGGAGTGCCGGAGGGCGCGGCCGTACGCGACGAGACGGGACGTACGTACGTGGCGGGCACGGTGGCCCTGGAGTCGCTGCGGCTCACCGCCCTGCAGACGGCCGTGGCGATGGCCGTGGCCAGCGGTGCCACCTCGCTCGAAGCCGCCGCGGTGGTCTCGGACGCCGAGGCCCCCTCCGACGCGGACCGGGCGGCGGTGCGCGACCTCGGCGGGGCGGACACCCCGGTGTTCCTGGCGGGCCCGGACGGGAACGTGCGGGTGCGGGTCACCGCGGGGTGACACCGTGACTTCGCCCACGTCCCGCAGGTCCCCCGACCGAGGCGGACGGGTCGGCCGTGATCGGGTCAGTGCCCCCGGGGCGCGTACATGATCACGGCCATGCCGGCGAGGCAGATCAGCGCGCCCGTGATGTCCCAGCGGTCCGGGCGGTAGCCGTCCGCGACCATGCCCCAGGCGATCGAGCCGGCCACGAAGACCCCGCCGTAAGCGGCGAGGATACGGCCGAAGTTGTCGTCGCTCTGGAGCGTCGCCACCGCCCCGTACACCCCGAGGGCGATCACCCCCGCACCGATCCAGGCCCAGCCCCGGTGCTCGCGGATGCCCTGCCAGACCAGCCAGGCACCCCCGATCTCGAAGAGGGCGGCGACGACGAAGAGGGCGGCGGAGCGGGCGACGAACATGGAGGGCACGCTACCCGGGGCGCCGCCCCGGGCGGCCGTGCGAGGGGCCGGGCGCACGCGTCGCCGGGCCGGGCGGGCGACCGTTGTGCGCCGGGCCGCCGCGATCGGGGACAATGGGCGCCATGAGCGCTCGACCGAACCCCGAAGCCGCTGCGCGGCAGGCCACGGACACCGCCCCCCACCGGGCCGGTTTCGCCTGCTTCGTGGGCCGCCCCAACGCGGGCAAGTCCACCCTCACGAACGCTCTGGTCGGGCAGAAGGTGGCGATCACGTCCAACCGCCCCCAGACCACCCGGCACACCGTGCGCGGCATCGTGCACCGTGACGACGCGCAGTTGATCCTGGTCGACACCCCGGGACTCCACAAGCCGCGCACCCTGCTCGGCGAGCGGCTGAACGACGTCGTGCGGACCACCTGGGCCGAGGTCGACGTCATCGGCTTCTGCCTGCCCGCCGACCAGAAGCTCGGCCCCGGCGACAAGTTCATCATCAAGGAACTCGCCGCCATCAAGAAGACCCCGAAGATCGCGGTCATCACCAAGACGGACCTGGTCGACTCCCGGGCGCTCGCCGAACAGCTGCTGGCCGTCTCCCAGCTGGGCCAGGAGCTCGGCTTCGAATGGGCCGAGATCGTGCCGGTCTCGGCGGTCAAGGACGAGCAGGTCGGGCTGCTCGCCGACCTGATCGCCCCGCTGCTGCCGGTGAGCCCGCCGCTCTACCCGGAGGGCGACCTCACCGACGAGCCCGAGCAGGTCATGGTCGCGGAGCTGATCCGCGAGGCCGCGCTCGAAGGCGTACGCGACGAGCTGCCGCACTCCATCGCGGTCGTCGTCGAGGAGATGCTGCCCCGCGAGAACCGCCCCGCGGACAGGCCGCTGCTGGACATCCACGCCAACGTCTACATCGAGCGCCCCAGCCAGAAGGGCATCATCATCGGCCCCAAGGGGCAGCGGCTGAAGGACGTCGGGACCAAGTCCCGCAAGCAG
This sequence comes from Streptomyces sp. NBC_01335, assembly GCF_035953295.1. Lineage (GTDB taxonomy): Bacteria > Actinomycetota > Actinomycetes > Streptomycetales > Streptomycetaceae > Streptomyces. Next base: position 2,489,666 of record NZ_CP108370.1, on the reverse strand, counting down.
ATCGAGGCGCTGCTCGGCACCCCGGTCTTCCTCGACCTGCACGTCAAGGTCGCCAAGGACTGGCAGCGCGACCCGAAGCAGCTGCGCAAGCTCGGTTTCTGAGCGAGCCCGCCCGTCGGGCCGAGCTGCCGGCCTACCCGCTCCACCGGCGCGCCGCCGGTCTCACGCCCCCTCGCGGAGGACGCGTGAGACCAGCGTGCGCTGGTCTTCGGTCAGGTCCGGGTCCGCGCAGTGCACGGACCGCCCGTCGACGGTGATCGTGTACCGGAAGCCGTCCGGCACCCCCGCCGGCGGGGACCCGGCCCCCTCCGCGAGCGCGGAACGGGCCAGGGACTCCCAGTCGGCGGCGTCCTCCCGCCCTGCCGTGTCGATCTCACCCCGGCGGGAGAGGCCGGCGAACCCGCCGGTCCTGCTCACTCGAATGCGCATGGGACCCATACTGACCCGCTCACGTGGTCGGCACGCCCACTTCCGACCACCCCTTGATCACGGCCTCGCGCTCGTCCCCGTCGCCGAAGCGGTCGCGGGCCGCCGCCACGGTGAGCCGGGCGAAGTCCGCGAAGTCCGCCGTCGCGGTCAGCTCGCCGCCGGTCAGCACGTCGTACCAGATCTGGCCGGCCCGCTCCCAGGCGTTCCCGCCGAGGGCGGAAGCGGCGAGGTAGAAGGCGCGGTTGGGGATGCCGGAGTTGAGGTGGACGCCGCCGTTGTCGTCGTCGGTCTCGATGTAGTCCTCCATCGAGGCCGGCTGCGGGTCCTTGCCGAGCACGTCGTCGTCGTACGCGGTGCCCGGCGCCTTCAGCGAACGCAGCCCCTCGCCGGTGACCCGGGGGGCGAGCAGCCCCGCGCCGATCAGCCAGTCGGCCTGCTCGGCGCTCTGCCCCAGGGAGTACTGCTTGACCAGGGAGCCGAAGACGTCCGACACGGACTCGTTGAGCGCGCCGGGCTGGCCCTCGTAGACGAGGTTGGCGGTGTGCTGGGTGAGTCCGTGCGCCAGTTCGTGGGCGATCACGTCGATGGAGAGGGTGAAGTCGAGGAAGACCTCGTTGTCACCGTCGCCGAAGACCATCTGCTGGCCGTCGAAGAAGGCGTTGTTGTAGTCGCGGTCGTAGTGGACCGAGCCGATGAGCCGCATGCCCTTCCCGTCGAGCGAGCTGCGGCCGTAGGCGGAGAGCAGCAGGTCGAAGGTGGCGCCGAAGCCGGCGTACGCGCGGTTGACGCTGGCGTCGCCGGTGGGCTCGTCGCCCTCACCGCGGACCTTGCGTCCGGGCAGCACCGTGTGGTGGCGGCAGTCGTAGAGGGTGCGGCGGGGCTTGCTGGGGACGGCGCCCGCGGTGGCCGGCGCCGGGGCGGTGGCGGCCAGCGAAGCCGCGTGGCGCAGGGTGCGGCGCGTGCCGTCCGTGTCGAGCGTGCGCCGGGCGGGTCCGGCGACCGCGGGGTCGTCGGACTGCGCCAGCTGGTCGAGGAGGTGCGGCGGAACGATGGTGCAGAAGACGGGGTGGATACCGGAACCGTCGTTGGATCGAGAGATCATGCAAATGACTGTGGCACTCTGTCATCGCTCTGTCACTGGTTGCGACGGCAATTGACGAAATAGAGTGATGCATCACTGTTTACTCGTCATGTGTGCACGGTCCCGCATACTGATACGGACCGGCGTCCCGCGCACCTCTCGGTTACTCTCGTCGCATCATGCGTTTCGGGCTGCTTCTCCTTAGCTGCCGCGGCGAGGGCCTGTAGTCGTAGGCCGACCCCCTCCCCGCGGAGTCTGGTGCTGCAGCGACACAGTCGGCCGTCCCACCAGCTGGACCCCGAGGAGCCCCACGTCATGACCACCGTGAACATTTCCGGTAATTCTGTCGGCCGTCCCACGCCGATCACCAACGCGACGCAGCTCCAGAAGACCTCCGGAATGCCGATCCACAAGTACGGCCGGTACGAAGCGGTGGAGATCCCCGACCGCACCTGGCCGGACAAGCGGATCACGGTGGCGCCCCGCTGGCTCTCCACGGACCTGCGCGACGGCAACCAGGCCCTGATCGACCCGATGTCCCCGGCCCGCAAGCGCGAGATGTTCGACCTGCTCGTGAAGATGGGCTACAAGGAGATCGAGGTCGGCTTCCCGGCCTCCGGCGAGACCGACTTCGCGTTCGTACGCTCCATCATCGAAGAGGGCGCGATCCCCGAGGACGTGACGATCTCCGTCCTGACCCAGTCCCGCGAGGAACTGATCGAGCGGACCATCGAGTCGCTGCGCGGCGCGCACCGGGCCACCGTCCACCTGTACAACGCCACCGCCCCCACCTTCCGCCGCGTGGTCTTCCGCGGGACGAAGGAGCAGGTCAAGCAGATCGCGGTGGACGGCACCCGGCTGGTCATGGAGTACGCCGAGAAGATCCTGGGCGGCGACACGATCTTCGGCTACCAGTACAGCCCCGAGATCTTCACCGACACCGAGCTGGACTTCGCCCTGGAGGTCTGCGAGGCCGTCTGCGACGTGTGGCAGCCGGAGGAGGGCCGCGAGATCATCCTCAACCTGCCCGCCACCGTGGAGCGTTCGACGCCGTCCACGCACGCGGACCGGTTCGAGTGGATGTCGCGCAACCTGTCCCGCCGTGAGTTCGTCTGCCTGTCCGTCCACCCCCACAACGACCGCGGCACGGCCGTCGCCGCCGCCGAGCTGGCGCTGATGGCCGGCGCCGACCGCGTCGAGGGCTGCCTGTTCGGCCAGGGCGAGCGCACCGGCAACGTCGACCTGGTCACCCTGGGCATGAACCTCTTCTCCCAGGGCGTCGACCCGCAGATCGACTTCTCGCAGATCGACGAGATCCGCCGCACCAGCGAGTACTGCAACCAGATGGAGGTCCACCCGCGCCACCCCTACGCGGGCGACCTCGTGTACACCTCCTTCTCCGGCTCCCACCAGGACGCCATCAAGAAGGGCTTCGACGCCATGGAGGCCGACGCGGCCGCCCAGGGCAAGACCGTCGACGACATCGAGTGGGCCGTCCCGTACCTGCCGATCGACCCGAAGGACGTCGGCCGCTCCTACGAGGCCGTGATCCGCGTCAACTCGCAGTCCGGCAAGGGCGGTATCGCGTACGTCCTGAAGAACGACCACAAGCTGGACCTGCCGCGCCGTATGCAGATCGAGTTCTCCCGGATCATCCAGGCCAAGACCGACGCCGAGGGCGGCGAGGTCACCCCGGCGCAGATCTGGTCCGCCTTCGAGGACGAGTACCTGCCCAACACCGGTGACGCCGAAGCCCGTTGGGGCCGTGTCCAGATCCGTTCGGGCCAGACCACCACCGAGCAGGACGGCCGGGACACCCTGACCGTCGAGGCGACCGTGGACGGCGCGGACACCGTGCTGACCGGTACGGGCAACGGCCCGATCTCCGCCTTCTTCGAGGCGCTGGCGGGCATCGGCATCGACGCGCGCCTGCTGGACTACACCGAGCACACCATGAGCGAGGGCGCCAGCTCGCAGGCCGCCTCCTACATCGAGTGCGCGATCGACGGCAAGGTCCTGTGGGGCATCGGCATCGACGCCAACACCACCCGGGCCTCGCTCAAGGCGGTCGTCTCCGCCGTCAACCGCGCGGGCCGCTGAGCGAGTCGGGCGGTGGCCGGTTGACGCCGTCGCCCGACGCCCCGGTCGGTTGCCCGTCGATCCGGTGAGACCCAGGGGAGTACGCCCCGTACGCATGTCCGGTTGATCCGGTGAACCACCGTTCGCCGAACCCCGTCCGCCCGTTCCGGGTGGGCGGGGTTCGGCCATTTCCGGGTGTTGTGACAGTGAGGGTGATGACGCCGCCTCGCGCATGTGGCTAACATCACGTGCAACACACGGCAATGTTGCCGGAGCGTTACGGAGGTGTGCGACGTGCGGTCAACCAGAGGACAACGCGCCCTGAGAACAGGTCTCTACGGCCTCCGCACCGCATGGGACGTCGTCGGCGACGGCGAATTCTTCTGCCAGGACTGCGGCGGGGACCGCAACTACCGCCGCCTCACCGGCCGTCGCAGGCTCACCGTGCTCGGAGTGCCACTGCTGCGGCGCGGCGAGACGGGCCCCGTCGTGGAGTGCGCGGACTGCGGCGCCCACGTCGGCACCGAGGCGCTGGAACACCCCACCACCACCCGGTTCTCCACCATGCTCCGGGAGGCCGTGCATACGGTCGCGCTGGCCGTCCTGGCCTCGGGCGGCACCCCGCGCACCGCTCTGGAGACCGCCGCGCACACCGTCCGCGAGGCCGGGCTCGACGACTGCTCGCAGGAGCAGCTCCTCACCGTCGTGGAGGTGCTGACCGCCGACATCGGCCACGACGACGGCGTCGGCGCCGCCGGGGCGTGCGGCGCGGCGCTCGCCATCGAGCTGCACGAGGTGCTCACCCCGCTCGCCCACCACCTGGTCCCGGCGGGCCGCGAGTCGGTGCTGCTCCAGGGCGCCCGGATCGCGCTGGCCGACGGCCCGTACGGCGCCGCCGAGCGCGAGGTGCTGACCACCGTGGGCCGCGCCCTGCGGATCTGCCCCGAGGACACCGCCCGCCTGCTCACGGAAGCGGCCCGCATGCCCTCCTGAGCGCCGCTGGGTGCCCTTGTGCGCCTCTGCGCGCTCCCGGATGCCCTTGAGGGCGGCCCGGGAAGCGGCAGGGGCGGCCGGGGGCCGCGGGGCGGTCGCGGGGACCGCCGACCCGATCGCGGGCCGGTGGGCGACAATGGGGCCATGAGCTTGTTCCGGGACGACGGCGTCGTACTGCGTACGCAGAAACTGGGCGAGGCCGACCGGATCATCACCCTGCTGACCCGCGGCCACGGGCGGGTGCGTGCCGTCGCCCGGGGGGTGCGCCGCACCAAGTCCAAGTTCGGCGCCCGCCTCGAACCCTTCTCCCACGTGGACGTGCAGTTCTTCGCGCGCGGCAGCGAGCTGATCGGCCGCGGGCTGCCGCTCTGCACCCAGAGCGAGACCATCGCCCCGTACGGCGGCCGGATCGTCACCGACTACGCCCGCTACACCGCCGGCACCGCGATGCTGGAGACCGCCGAACGCTTCACCGACCACGAGGGCGAACCCGCCGTCCAGCAGTACCTCCTCCTCGTCGGCGGACTGCGCACCCTGGCCCGGGGCGAGCACGCGCCCCACCTCATCCTCGACGCGTTCCTGCTGCGCTCCCTCGCCGTCAACGGCTACGCCCCCAGCTTCGAGGACTGCGCTCGGTGCGGAATGCCCGGTCCGAACCGTTTCTTCTCCATCGCGGCCGGCGGAGCCGTCTGCACCGACTGCCGGGTGCCCGGCAGCGTCGTACCCTCGGCGGAGGCCCTGACCCTGCTGAGCGCGCTGCTCAGCGGCGACTGGGCGACGGCGGACGCGTGCGAGGCGCGGCATGCCAGGGAGGGGAGCGGACTGGTGTCCGCCTATCTGCACTGGCATCTGGAGCGCGGTCTGCGCTCGCTGCGGTACGTGGAACAGTGACCCTCGCAGCGTTCGTGGAAGAGCGACACAGGGAGACGAGAGAAGCTCATGGCAGTACGCGGGATCCTCGGCGGCCGTAACCGGCGCACGTACAAGACCCCCGAGCCGCACCCCTCCGGTGCGACGCCCCCGAAGATCCCCGCCGAGCTGGTGCCCCAGCACGTGGCCGTCGTGATGGACGGGAACGGCCGCTGGGCCAAGGAGCGCGGCCTGCCGCGCACCGAGGGCCACAAGGTCGGCGAGAGCGTCGTGATGGACGTCCTCAAGGGCTGCATCGAGATGGGCGTGAAGAACCTCTCGCTCTACGCCTTCTCCACCGAGAACTGGAAGCGGTCCCCGGAAGAGGTGAAGTTCCTGATGAACTTCAACCGGGACGTCATCCGCCGCCGCCGCGACGAGATGGACGAGCTCGGCATCCGCATCCGCTGGGTCGGCCGGATGCCCAAGCTGTGGAAGTCCGTCGTCCAGGAGCTCCAGGTCGCCCAGGAGCAGACCAAGGACAACGACAAGATGACGCTGTACTTCTGCGTCAACTACGGCGGCCGGGCCGAGATCGCCGACGCCGCGCAGCGCATCGCCCAGGACGTCGCCGCGGGGAAGCTCGACCCGTCGAAGGTCAACGAGAAGACGTTCGCGAAGTACATCTACTACCCGGACATGCCGGACGTGGACCTCTTCGTGCGCCCCAGCGGCGAGCAGCGCACCTCCAACTACCTGATCTGGCAGAGCGCGTACGCCGAGATGGTCTTCCAGGACGTGCTGTGGCCCGACTTCGACCGCCGCGACCTGTGGCGCGCCTGCCTGGAGTACGCCCAGCGCGACCGCCGCTTCGGCGGTGCGCAGGAGGCCGCCCCGGCCGTGGAGCCCGCTTCCGGGGCGTGAGAACGAGCGGGAGGGGGGAGAACCGGCCACCGGTTCTCCCCCCTCCTGCCGTGTGTCAGTGCTTCTCGGCCGCGCAGTCCGCGCACTCCGCGCAGGTCCCGAAGATCTCCACGGTGTGCGCCACGTTGACGTAGCCGTGCTGGGAGGCGATCGTCTCGGCCCACTGCTCCACGGCCGGGCCCTCCACCTCCACGGCCTTGCCGCAGACCCGGCAGACCAGGTGGTGGTGGTGATCACCGGTCGAGCAGCGGCGGTAGACCGACTCGCCCTCGGTGGTGCGCAGCACGTCCACCTCGCCCGCGTCGGCGAGGGACTGGAGGGTGCGGTAGACGGTGGTCAGCCCCACCGAGTCGCCCCGGTGCTTGAGGACGTCGTGCAGCTCCTGGGCGCTGCGGAACTCGTCGACCTCGTCGAGCGCCGCCGCGACCGCCGCCCGCTGGCGGGTGGACCGCCCCCGTACCGGAGCCGCGTTCGTGCCACTGATCGGCGCCGTCACAGCTGCCTCCTCATGTCGCCCGTACAGATGTCGGGCCATTGTGCCAGCCGGACCGGGCGAAATCCTCATACGCGGACGTCGTCCGCGGCGGTCCGGCTCGCCGGTACTTCCAGGGTGCACTTCTCACCCTCGGCCGTGCGTCCCCGGGCCCTGCGGCGGGCCAGCGGGGCGGCCAGCGCGGTCAGCGCGACGAAGGCGGCGATGGCCAGCAGCACGATCGTCGCGCCGGGCGGGACGTCCTGGTAGTACGAGGTGACGGTGCCGGCCAGGGTGACGGCGGTGCCGATCACCACGGAGAGCACGAAGGTCAGCCGGAAGGACTTCGACACCTGCTGGGCCGCCGCGACCGGCACCACCATCAGGGCGCTGACCAGCAGCAGGCCGACGACCCGCATGGCGACGGTGACCGTCACGGCGGCCGTCACCGCGATCAGCAGGTTCAGCAGCCGCACCGGCAGCCCGGTGACCCGGGCGAACTCCTCGTCCTGGCTGACCGCGAAGAGCTGGCGGCGCAGCCCCACGGTCACCAGCACCACGAACGCGGCGAGCAGCGTGATCGCCCACACGTCCTCGGAGGAGACGGTGGAGAGCGAGCCGAAGAGGTAGGAGGTGAGGTTGGCGTTCGAGCCGGTGTCGGAGATGTTGATCAGCAGCACCCCGCCCGCCATGCCGCCGTAGAAGAGCATGGCCAGCGCGATGTCGCCGCGGGTGTGGCCGAACCAGCGGATCAGCTCCATGACGACGGCGCCGGCGACGGCGACGGCGGTGGCCATCCAGACGGGGCTGGTGGAGAGCAGGAAGCCGAGGCCGACCCCGGTCATCGCGATGTGCCCGATGCCGTCGCCCATGAGGGCCTGGCGGCGCTGGACGAGGTAGATGCCGATCGCGGGGGCGGTGACGCCGACCAGGACGGCGGCGATCAGCGCGCGCTGCATGAAGGCGGGTTCGAGGAATTCCATCAGGTCAGCAGTCCCGTTCGGACGGGCTCGGAAGCCGCGTGGGGGTGGACGTGGTCGTGGCCGGGGAGCGCGTGCTGCCCGACGGAGCGCGGCGGCGGGCCGTCGTGCGTCACACAGCCGTCGCGCAGCACGACCGCGCGGTCGATCAGCGGCTCCAGCGGGCCCAGCTCGTGCAGGACCAGCAGCACGGTGGTGCCGGCGGCGACCTGCTCGCGCAGGGTGGCGGCGAGGATCTCCTGGCTGGCCAGGTCGACCCCGGCCATCGGCTCGTCCATGATCAGCAGTTCGGGCTCGGAGGCCAGCGCGCGGGCGATCAGGACCCGCTGGTGCTGTCCGCCGGAGAGCGCGCTCACCGAGTCCCCGGCGCGGTCGGTGAGGCCGACGAGGGCGATGGCCCGGTCGACGGCCGCGCGGTCGGCGCGGCCCGGGACGCGCAGCCTGGTGCGGGACAGCCGCCCGGAGGAGACGACCTCGCGGACGGTCGCGGGGACCCCCGCCGAGGCGGTGGTGCGCTGCGGTACGTACCCGACGCGCGCCCACCGGCGGAAGCGGCGGAGCGGGGTGCCGAAGAGTTCGACGGTGCCGCCGGTGAGGGGGACCTGGCCGATGACGGAGCGTACGGCGGTGGACTTGCCGGAGCCGTTGGCGCCGAGCAGGGCGACGACCTCGCCGCGGTGGACGGCCAGGTCGACCCCGCGCAGGACGGGGCGGGTGCCGAGGGTGGCGGTGGCGCCGGTGAGCCGGATCACGGCCTCGGTGTCCCGCTTCGTCTCCGGCTTCGTCTCCGGCTTCGTCTTCGTCTCCGGCTTCCCGGCCCCGGCGGCGGTCGTGCCGGCGGCGGGGGCCGGGGCGGGGATGCTGGGCTCGTCCATGTGCGTCTCCGGTCCGGTCGCGGGGGTCGTGGCGTCGGTCACTTCGCGCCCAGGGCCTTCTGGAGGGCGGCGAGGTTGGACTCCATGACCTCGATGTAGTCGTGGCCCTTGGACTTCCCCGTGATGCCCTCCAGCGGGTCCAGGACGTCGGTGCGCAGCCCGGTGTCCTTCGCGAGGGTCTTCGCCGTCTTGTCGCTGGCGAGCGTCTCGAAGAAGACGGTGGTGGCGCCGTCCTGCTCCGCGATGTGCTGGAGGTCCTTGATGCGGGCCGGGCTCGGCTCCGCCTCGGGGTCGACTCCGGCGATGCCCTCCTGGGTGAGGCCGTAGCGCTCGGCGAGGTAGCCGAAGGCGGAGTGCGTGGTGAGGAAGGTCTTGGTGGTCGTGGACTTCAGCCCGGCCGCGTACTCCGTGTTCAGCGCGTCCAGCTTCTTGACCAGCGCGTCGGTGTTCGCGCGGTAGTCGGCGGCGTTGTCCGGGTCGGTCTTCTCCAGGGACTTTCCGACGCCCTGGGCGACCTCGGCGTACTTCACCGGGTCCAGCCAGACGTGCGGGTCGCGGCCGGCCGTCTCCTCGTCGGAGTCTCCGTGCTCGTCGGCGTCGGATCCGTGGTCGTGGCCGTCCACCTCGGCGCCGTGCTTCTCCATCGTGGTCAGTGTCGCGGCGTCCACGGTGTTCTTCGCGCCGGACTGGGCGATGGCGTCGTCCACGGCGGGCTGGATGCCCTTGAGGTACAGGATGTAGTCGGCGTCGGTCAGCGAGCCGATCTGCCGGGGACTGAGCTCCAGGTCGTGCGGTTCGACGCCCGGCTTGGTCAGCGTGGTGACCGAGACGTGGCTGCCGCCGATCTCCTCGGCCAGGTACTGCATCGGGTAGAAGGACGCGACCACGTCCAGCTTGCCGTCCGACCCGCCGGCGGTGCCGGGGCCCGAGCAGGCGGAGAGCGCGGTGAGGCCGAGGGCGACCGCGCCGGCGACGGCGGTGGCGGGTATGAGGCGGCGTACGTTCATGAATCCCATTTTCAACAAAGCTGGAAACGATTGTCAACAAGGATGATGAACCGACTGGTAGCGCGAGGGGTCCCGGAGCGCACTCCGGCCCCCGATTTGATCCGGGGGGTGCGCCCGCCGGTAATCTTGGGCATTCGCTCGCCCGTCTCCTGAGCACCACCCCCCAGCGAGGCGCTCAGCGCCGCTTCTGTCCCATTTCGCCGTCGTAATGAAGAGAGCACCGTGGCCGCCGACAAGATCGACTCCATCGTCAGCCTGAGCAAGCGCCGTGGCTTCGTCTATCCCTGCAGTGAGATCTACGGTGGCCAGAAGGCCGCCTGGGACTACGGCCCGCTGGGCGTGGAGATGAAGGAGAACCTCAAGCGCCAGTGGTGGCGCTACATGGTCACCTCGCGCGAGGACGTGGTCGGTCTCGACTCGTCGGTGATCCTGGCCCCCGAGGTCTGGGTCGCGTCGGGTCACGTCGCCACCTTCAGCGACCCGCTGACCGAGTGCACCTCCTGCCACAAGCGCTACCGCGCCGACCACCTGGAGGAGGCGTACGAGGCGAAGCACGGCAAGCTCCCCGTCAACGGCCTCGCCGACCTCAACTGCCCCAACTGCGGCAACAAGGGCACCTTCACCGAGCCCAAGCAGTTCTCGGGTCTGCTCTCCACCCACCTCGGCCCGACCCAGGACTCCGGCTCGGTCGCCTACCTCCGCCCCGAGACCGCCCAGGGCATCTTCACCAACTTCGGCCAGGTGCAGCAGACTTCCCGCAAGAAGCCGCCGTTCGGCATCGCGCAGATGGGCAAGTCCTTCCGGAACGAGATCACTCCGGGCAACTTCATCTTCCGTACCCGCGAGTTCGAGCAGATGGAGATGGAGTTCTTCGTCAAGCCGGGCGAGGACGAGGAGTGGCAGCAGTACTGGATGGACCAGCGCTGGAACTGGTACACGGACCTCGGCATGCGCGCGGAGAACATGCGCTGGTTCGAGCACCCGAAGGAGAAGCTCTCCCACTACTCCAAGCGCACCGCCGACATCGAGTACCGCTTCCAGTTCGGCGGCAGCGAGTGGGGCGAGCTCGAGGGCGTCGCCAACCGCACCGACTACGACCTCAAGGCGCACTCCAAGGCCTCCGGCACCGACCTGGTCTACTACGACCAGGAGGCCAACGAGCGCTGGACGCCGTACGTCATCGAGCCGGCAGCCGGTGTCGGCCGCGCCATGCTCGCCTTCCTCCTGGACGCCTACGTCGAGGACGAGGCGCCCAACGCCAAGGGCGTCATGGAGAAGCGCACCGTGCTCCGCCTCGACCCGCGCCTCGCGCCGGTCAAGGTCGCGGTCCTGCCGCTCTCCCGCAACCCGCAGCTCTCGCCGAAGGCCAAGGGCCTCGCCACCGACCTGCGCAAGAACTGGAACATCGAGTTCGACGACGCCGGTGCCATCGGCCGCCGCTACCGCCGCCAGGACGAGATCGGGACGCCGTTCTGCGTCACCGTCGATTTCGACACCCTGGACGACAACGCGGTGACCGTCCGCGAGCGCGACACCATGAAGCAGGAGCGCGTCTCCCTGGACCAGATCCAGGCGTACCTGGGCGCCCGCCTGCTGGGCTGCTGACGCCTCACGGTCGTCACGGGCACCACGGCTCGACGCATCACGGTTTCACTCCGAAGCCCCCGGACCCCGCACGGGTCCGGGGGCTTCGCCGCACACTGGGCGCACCCCTACCCCGGAGGTCGCCATGGTGTCCACGACCCAGAGCAAGGTCACCCGCTGGGACCGGCACGGCCGTGAACACGTCGTCCACGTGCGGAAGTCGGGGGTCCAGCGGTTGCTGACCTGCGCGACCTGCGGCTGGCACAAGGGGGCGCAGTTCCTCCCCTGGCTGAAGGCGCAGGAGCACCTCGCCGAGGCCCACCAGGCGGTGATCGACCCGGGGGCCTGAGCACCCGCCGGGGGCGTACGGAGCGGGGGCGGCGGAAATTGCGGTGCGGGCCGCTCCGGGAGCGGGGTACCGTTTCCGGCATGTCGTTCTTCCAGATCTACGAGTGAGCGCGCGGCACGGCTGAGCGGTACGACCCCGTACGAGCCCCGGCCCGCCGCCCCACGGATCGATCCGTGAGTTCCACGGACCCCCTTCTCACCCCACATGGGAGAACACCATGGCCAAGAGCCGCAACAACCTCCTCGGCGTCGGTGGACAGCGCAAGAAGCTGACCCGGTCCGAGCAGCAGGGCGCGGGCACCGTCCGCGACGCCGACCGCAAGGTGGCGGAGGACAAGAAGCAGGAGCTGGTCCGCAAGATGCGCGAGCGCGCCACCGGGACCGCCGCCTCGGAGGCGAGCGCGGCCGAGGGCCAGAGCTGACGCACCGACCTGATCACACCCGTGGGGCCCGGACCGCCGTCGTGGCGGTCCGGGCCCCACGGCCGTTCGGGGTGCCGGGTCAGCCGACAGCCGCCGCCAGCACCGCCGCCGTCTTCGCCACCAGCGGGTGGTCGCCGACTGCCGCCTGCTGCGGCTTGGTGGTGAGGACCGTCACCACCACCGGCTCGCCCTCGGCGGTCCAGGCGACGCCCGCGTCGTTGCAGGTGCCGTAGGAGCCGCCGCCGGTCTTGTCGGCGATCGTCCACTCCCCGGGCAGCCCGGTCCGGAAGCGGGTCGTGCTGGTCCGGCAGTTCAGCAGCCAGCCGGTCAGCCGCTCCCGGTCGCCGGGGTTCAGCGCGTCGCCGAGGACGAGCCCGGCGTACGTGCGGGAGAGGGCGTACGGGGTGGTGGTGTCCCGGCGCCGCCAGGGCTCGGCCGAGTTCAGCTCCGGCTCCCACCGGTCCAGCCGGGTCGTACGGTCCCCGAGCGACCGGCAGAAGCGGGTGACCCCCGCCGGACCGCCCAGCTCCCGCAGCAGCAGGTTGCCCGCGGTGTTGTCGCTGTCGCAGATCGCCGCGTCGCAGAGCTCCGCCACGGTCATCCCGGTGGCCAGGTGGGCCCGGGTGACGTCGGAGGCGGTGACCAGGTCCGCCTCCGTGTAGCGGACCAGCCGGCCCAGCACCTCGCCGTCCCGGTCCAGGTCGCGCAGGACGGCCGCCGCCGCGAGCGTCTTGAAGGTCGAGCAGAGCGGGAAGCGCTCGTCGGCGCGGTGGGCCACCGTACGGCCGGTGGCGAGATTGTGGGCGTACGCGCCGACCCGGGCGCCGTGCTCCCGCTCCAGGGCCCGCAGCGCGTCCCGTGCGGGGTCCGGGATGCCGCCGGGGGCCGCGGTCGTCGCCCCGGGCGCACCGGTGGCGTGCGCGGTCCCGGCCGCGAGCAGCGTGGCGGCGCCGGCCGCCCCGGCCAGCGTCAGCAGGCTCCGTCGGGACGGGCGCGCGGGGCGGGACGGGCGCGCGTCGGGGGAGTGGTGCGGCACGGGACGGTACGGCATGGGGCGGTTCGGCATGAGGGGAACCTCTCGTCGTTCCGTACGTAAGGTCATGCCGCCCGACGCTAACCACCCACCGCCGGAACCCCGTGTTCCGGCGGCGCGGGCGTGGCGCGTGGGGCGTACGGGCAGGGCGTGGCACGGGAGACGTACCGGCCGCCCGGCGGAGGAGTTCCGCGCGTACGGGACAATGGGGGGATGACCACGCTCGCCCCCGCGCCCCAGCAGCTCCGCATCGGCCCGCACACCGTGCAGCCGCCGGTGGTCCTCGCCCCCATGGCCGGTATCACCAACGCGCCGTTCCGCACCCTGTGCCGGGAGTTCTCCGGCGGCCGGGGGCTGTTCGTCAGCGAGATGATCACCACGCGGGCGCTGGTCGAGCGCAACGAGAAGACCATGCAGCTCATCCACTTCGACGCGAGCGAGACCCCCCGGTCGATCCAGCTCTACGGTGTGGACCCGGTCACGGTCGGCAAGGCCGTCCGCATGATCGTCGACGAGGACCTCGCCGACCACATCGACCTGAACTTCGGCTGCCCGGTCCCCAAGGTGACCCGCAAGGGCGGCGGCTCGGCGCTCCCGTACAAGCGGCCGCTGCTCCGCGCGATCCTGCGCGAGGCCGTGGGGAACGCCGGTGAGCTGCCGGTCACGATCAAGATGCGCAAGGGCATCGACGACGACCACCTCACCTACCTCGACGCCGGCCGGATCGCCGTCGAGGAGGGCGTGGCCGCCGTCGCGCTGCACGGCAGGACCACCGCCCAGCACTACGGCGGAACCGCCGACTGGGAGGCCATCGCCCGCCTCAAGGAGCACGTCCCGGAGATCCCGGTCCTCGGCAACGGCGACATCTGGTCCGCCGAGGACGCCCGGCGGATGATGGCCGAGACCGGCTGCGACGGCGTGGTCGTCGGCCGCGGCTGCCTCGGCCGCCCCTGGCTCTTCGGTGACCTGGTCGGCGCCTTCGACGGTACGAACACCAAGCACGAGCCCGTCCTGCGCCAGGTCGCCGAGGTGATGGTGCGCCACGCGACCCTGCTGGGCGAGTGGATCGGCGACGAGGCGCGCGGCGTGATCGACTTCCGCAAGCACGTGGCCTGGTACCTCAAGGGCTTCGCGGTCGGCTCGGAGATGCGCAAGAAGCTCGCGATCACCTCCTCCCTGGAGGAGCTGGCCGGCCAGCTGAACGAGCTGGACCTCGACCAGCCGTGGCCGGACGGCGCGGACGGCCCGCGCGGACGCACCTCGGGCAACAACCGGGTCGTGCTCCCGGACGGCTGGCTGAAGGACCCGTACGACTGCTCCGGCGTGAGCGCGGACGCCGAGCTGGACACCTCCGGCGGCTGACGGCGGCCGACGGCGACCGGCCCGAGGGCGGCCCGCCGAGGGGGTACGGAGTGCCTCCCCGGAGGTCCGCTCATGTGAGCGTCCGATGGGTGAGATTCGCCGAGGGTGACCGGCCCCGGTTCGCAGAGATGTGCGGACCGGGGCCCTTCCGTCGCCGCCTCCCTCGCTTTCCGTGCGCGACCAGGTGCGGAGAGTGAGGCATGAGTGTCCGCATGGTGGCATCCGGGTGTCCTGGCGGCGTGATTCTCGCCACGCCCGAGGAACGTTTAGCTCAAATGAGCGCCCTGGTGAGGGTTTTCGAGTGACGCCACTTCTCAAATGATGGCACTGCGTGCCAGATGTGCGGACTTTGATCGATCGGCGCATCTCTCACCGGGCGTCACGAATCTCCGGTGGTGCATCGACGGAACGTCACCCCGTGTTCGAGAGGTGAACGCACCGACCGGGAGGGCCCCGGCGGCCCCTCACTTTCGATCTGCTGGCAGACGGGTGGTTGCGGCCGCACGATGGAGAAGCGGACACCACCGGACGCCTTTGATCTGGGTATGTTCCTGGCCGTCAGGGCACCCACCGCGTCCTCAAGGAGTCGAGACCCGTGTCGGGAAACAACGGTCCGAGGAAGTTCGTCTACGACTTCACCGAGGGCAACAAGGATCTGAAGGACCTGCTCGGTGGGAAAGGTGCGAACCTCGCCGAGATGACCAACCTCGGTCTGCCGGTCCCTCCCGGCTTCACCATCACCACCGAGGCGTGCAAGGTCTACCTCGACAGCGGCGTCGAACCCGCGGAACTCCGCGACGAGGTGAGCGCCCATCTCGCGTCCCTCGAAGCGCGGATGGGCAAGACCCTCGGCCAGGCCGACGACCCGCTCCTGGTCTCCGTACGCTCCGGCGCCAAGTTCTCGATGCCCGGCATGATGGACACCGTCCTCAACATCGGCCTCTCCGACGCCTCGGTCGTCGGACTCGCCGCGCAGGCGGGCGACGAGCGGTTCGCCTGGGACTCGTACCGCCGGCTCATCCAGATGTTCGGCAAGACCGTGCTCGGCGTCGGCGGCGACCTATTCGAAGAGGCGCTGGAGGACGCCAAGCGGGCCAAGAAGGTCGAGGTCGACACCGACCTCGGCGCCGAGGACCTCAGGAAGCTCGTCAAGACCTTCAAGCGGATCGTGAAGACCGAGGCCGGCCGCGACTTCCCGCAGGACGCCCGGGAGCAGATGGATCTGGCCATACACGCCGTCTTCCAGTCGTGGAACACCGACCGGGCCAAGCTCTACCGCCGCCAGGAGCGGATCCCCGGCGACCTCGGTACCGCCGTCAACATCTGCTCCATGGTCTTCGGCAACCTCGGACCCGACTCGGGCACCGGCGTCGCCTTCACCCGCGACCCGGCCAGCGGCCACCAGGGCGTCTACGGCGACTACTTGCAGAACGCGCAGGGCGAGGACGTCGTCGCGGGCATCCGCAACACCGTCGCGCTCGCCGAGCTCGCGTCCATCGACCGGACCTCGTACGACCAGCTGATGCAGATCATGGAGACGCTGGAGACCCACTACCGGGACCTCTGCGACATCGAGTTCACCATCGAGCGCGGCCAGTTGTGGATGCTCCAGACCCGCGTCGGCAAACGCACCGCCGGCGCCGCGTTCCGCATCGCCACCCAACTCGTCGACCAGGGACTCATCGACGAGGCCGAGGCGCTCCAGCGCGTCACCGGCGCCCAGCTCGCCCAGCTGATGTTCCCGCGCTTCGACGACACCGCGAAGACCAGGCTGCTCGGCCGGGGCATCGCCGCGTCCCCGGGCGCCGCCGTCGGCAAGGCCGTCTTCGACTCCTACACCGCGATCAAGTGGTCCCGCTCCGGAGAGAAGGTCATCCTCATCCGCCGCGAGACCAACCCCGACGACCTCGACGGCATGATCGCCGCCGAGGGCATCCTGACCTCGCGCGGCGGCAAGACCTCGCACGCCGCCGTCGTCGCCCGGGGCATGGGCAAGACCTGTGTATGCGGCGCCGAGGAGATCGAGGTCGACACCAAGCGGCGCCGGCTCACGGTGGGCGACACCGTCGTGGAGGAGGGCGACCTCGTCTCCGTCGACGGCTCCACCGGCAAGGTGTACCTCGGCGAGGTGCCCGTCGTACCGTCCCCGGTCGTCGAGTACTTCGAGGGCCGGATGCACGCGGGCGCCGACGACGCCGACGAACTCGTGGGCGCCGTCCACCGGGTCATGGCGTACGCCGACCGGATGCGCCGGCTGCGGGTACGGGCCAACGCCGACAACGCCGAAGACGCCCTGCGGGCCCGCCGGTTCGGCGCCCAGGGCATCGGCCTCTGCCGCACCGAGCACATGTTCCTCGGCGAGCGCCGCGTCCTCGTGGAGAAGCTGGTCCTCGCCGACACCGACGCCGAACGCGAGGCGGCCCTCGCCGAGCTGCTGCCGCTCCAGAAGGCCGACTTCATCGAGCTGTTCGAGTCGATGGACGGACTGCCCGTCACCGTACGGCTGCTGGACCCGCCGCTCCACGAGTTCCTGCCCGACATCACCGAACTCTCCGTCCGCGTCGCGCTCGCCGAGTCCCGCAAGGACGCCAACGAGAACGACCTCCGGCTCCTCCAGGCCGTGCACAAGCTCCACGAGCAGAACCCCATGCTGGGCCTGCGCGGGGTCCGCCTCGGGCTGGTCATCCCCGGCCTCTTCGCCATGCAGGTACGCGCCATCGCCGAGGCCGCCGCCCACCGGAAGAACGCCAAGGGCGACCCGCGCGCCGAGATCATGATCCCGCTCGTCGGCACGGTCCAGGAGCTGGAGATCGTCCGCGAGGAGGCGGACCAGGTCATCGCCGAGGTCCAGGCCGCCACCGGCACCGACCTCAAACTGACCATCGGCACCATGATCGAACTGCCCCGCGCCGCACTGACCGCAGGTCAGATCGCCGAGGCCGCGCAGTTCTTCTCCTTCGGCACCAACGACCTCACCCAGACGGTGTGGGGCTTCTCCCGCGACGACGTGGAGGCCTCCTTCTTCACCGCCTACCTGGAGAAGGGCATCTTCGGGGTCTCCCCCTTCGAGACCATCGACCAGGACGGCGTCGGCGCCCTGGTGCGCAGCGCCGTCGCGGCCGGCCGCGCCACCCGCCCCGACCTCAAGCTCGGCGTCTGCGGCGAGCACGGCGGCGACCCCGAGTCGGTGCACTTCTTCCACGAGGTCGGCCTCGACTACGTGTCCTGCTCGCCGTTCCGCATCCCGGTCGCCCGGCTGGAGGCGGGACGGGCCGCCGCCGCACCGAAGGGCGGGAACAGCACCGTCTGACCTGTCTCTTCACCCCTGACTTCCGGAGCCGCCACCCCGGGCCGCACCCGACCCTCGCCCAGGCCCGGGCGGCGCCTCCGGAACCGGAGCGGCGGCACCCTGTGCGGGGGTGCCGCCGCTCCTCCCGTGCGGGGCGGGGAGTTCAGTCGGTGGTGAAGACCAGCGCCGCGTTCTGGCCGCCGAAGCCGAAGGAGTTGGACGCGGCGGCGGAGAGCGCGACCTGGCGCGGGGCCCCGGTGACCACGTCCAGTTCGAGACCCTCGTCCTGGCGGGAGAGGTTGGCGGTCGGCGGGACGAGCTGCCGCTCCAGGGTGAGGACCGTCAGGGCCGCCTCGATGGCCCCGGCCGCGCCCAGCGAGTGGCCGAGGACGCTCTTGGGGGCGGTGACCGGCGGCGGCGTGCCGTCGAAGAGCCGGAGCAGTGCCCTCGCCTCGGCGGTGTCCCCGGCCTGGGTGGACGTGCCGTGCGCGTTGACGTGGCCGATGTCCGAGGGGGCGCAGCCGGCGTCGGCGAGCGCGGCCCGCAGGGCGCTTTCGGCACCCCGGCCCTCCGGGTGCGGGGCGACAGGGTGATGGGCGTCGCTGGTCGTGCCGAAGCCGCGCAGCAGGGCCCGGGTGTGCGCCCCCCGGGCCAGCGCGCGGTCGGGGCGTTCCAGGACGAGGACGGCGGCCCCCTCGGAGAGGACGAACCCGTCGCGGTCCGTGTCGAACGGGCGGGACGCCGCATCGGGCTCGCCCCGGGAGAGGGCCCGCATCTGGGTGAAGCAGGTGGCGGCCATCCGGGAACGCCCGGATTCGCTGCCCCCGGCCAGCACGATGTCGCACGCGCCGGAGGCGATCAGGCCGCGGGCGACACCGAGTGCGGTGGCTCCGGAGGCGCAGGCGCTGGTGACGGTGAAGTTGGGGCCGCGTACGCCGAGGTCGAGCGCGACCTCGGCGGCGGCCATGCTGGCCACGCTGCGGGGCAGTGCCAGGGGCGAGACCAGGTGCGGCCGGTCCTCGCCGAGCAGCGTGAACTCGCGTACGTAGGTCTCCATGCTGTTGCAGCTGACGCCGAGGACGACGCCGATCCGGTCGGCGTCCCAGGTGGCCGCGGAGAGCTTGGCGTCCGCCACGGCCTGACGGGCGGCCACCAGAGCGAGCTGGCAGAAACGGTCCAGCCGACGGGCCAGGCGGCGACCGAGGGCGGCCTCCGGGTCGAGATCGACCGGGCAGGAAAGGTCGACGGGAAGGCCGGCCAGCACGGGATCGCGCCGGGCGAGACTCTTGCCCGCGCACACGCCGTCCCAGGTCGCGGCGGCGGTCCCGCCGGCCGGGGTGATCATGCCGATGCCGGTGACGGCGGCCTCAGCCGGCATGGTGCGTCCCCTCGTTGGTGGTGGTGTGGTGGCGCACCGCGGGAACGGTGCCGGGCGGGGACGTGCGGGTGAGGGTCATCGGGAGGCTCTCGCGGTGGTGGTGAGCAGGCGGACGTGGTGGGGGAGGGCGATTCCGGCCATCGGCGCGGGATCCTGCGACGCGCCGGGGACGGTGTCGCCGGGCGCCGGGGCGTCGGCGAGGCGAAGGGACGGGAACCGGCTGAGCAGAGCCGGAAGGAACTCGCCCAGCTGAAGGCGGGCGAGGGCCGCGCCCAGGCAGTAGTGGACACCGACCCCGAAGGTCAGATGGGCGGTGGCGGCTGCCCGGGAGTCGCGGTTGGCGGCCGGGATCACCACGATCAGCCGCTGCTGGGCGGCGACGGGCACCCCCGCCAGCACGCAGCCACGGGTCGCGACACGGCCGACGACCGCGGCGGCCGGCCGGTTGCGCAGCACCTCCTCCACGGCCGCACCCATGTCCTCGGGCCGCCGGCGCAGCGCGGCCGTCAGCTCGGGGCTGCTCAGGACGGCGTACGCCGCGCTGGTCAGCGAGGACTGGACGGTCATGAAGCCGGTGACGAACAGCTGGGCGGTGTGCACCACGATGTCGTCGATCCCCACCCCGTCCGCCCGTGCGGCGGTCACCCAGGTGGAGAGGAAGTCCTTGCCGGGGCAACGCTCGCGCTCCTGGACTACCCGCAGGAAGTACGCGACCAGCGCGGAGTCCGCCGCGTCCGCGTCGTCCAGATCGGCCTCCGAGGGGAAGAGTTCGGCGGCGGCGGTCCAGCGGGCGGTCAGAGCCGCGAGCATCGGGGCGTCCTCGGCGGGCAGCGTGAGGACCTCGCACATGACCCGGGAGGGCAGCGGCCGGCTGATGTGCTCGGTCAGGTCGGCGGTGCCGTGGGCCGCGAGCGCCGCCCCCAGTTCGTTCAGGCCGCTGTGGATCAGGCCGGTCACCACGGGCCGCAGCTCGGCGAGTGCGGTGCGGTGGAAACCCTGGGCCAGGTGGGCCCGGAGCGCGGTGTGACGGGGCGGGTTGGCGTTGGGCAGGGAGGCCGCGTAGCTGACCGCGCTGCGGTGGTGGCGCCAGCCACCGGCGTGCGCGTCGCGC
Source organism: Streptomyces sp. NBC_01335 (assembly GCF_035953295.1). Classification (GTDB taxonomy): domain Bacteria; phylum Actinomycetota; class Actinomycetes; order Streptomycetales; family Streptomycetaceae; genus Streptomyces. The sequence goes on along the minus strand of NZ_CP108370.1, from coordinate 2,469,450 downwards.
CAGGCGGTGTCCGGGAGGATGAACGCCGGGTCGCGCAGCACGTGGCGGCACTCCCGGAAGCCGGTGACGACGGCCGCGTTCAGCGCGGGTACGGGGATCACCGGGCCGAGCTCCCGCAGCCGGTCGAACACCGGGTACGGGTCGGCCTCGGTGCGCAGCAGGCGGAGCAGGCGCATCACCTGGCTCTGGGAGCCGGCGGCTTCGGGCTCGGTGGAGGACGGGGTGGCGGGGTAGGGCGACGGGGCGGTGGGGAGGACGGCGCTCATGGGGTTCGGTGCTTCCAGTGGTTCACGGGGAGCGGCGGGTGCGCCGCGCCGTTCGGTGCTTTCACGGGGTACGGCGGATCGCCGTTCGTGCGGTGTCCGGGGGTACGCGGGCGGGCGGGCGGGCGGTCCGGGGTGCGGCGAAGGGGGCCGGGGCGGCGAGCGGGTGCGGAGTGGTGCGGGCGTCGTGCGGTTCGGGGTCAGGGGGCCGTCAGGGCCAGGGCGCTGTTCTGGCCGCCGAGGGCGGTGGAGACGCACAGCGCGGTACGGGCCGCGCCGGGGCGGGGGACCTTGGCGACGAGGTCGATCCCGTCGGCGAAGGCCGGGTCCGGTTCGGTGAGGTTGGCGGTCGGCGGGATGGTCCGGCGGGCCAGGGTGAGCACGCTCAGTACGGCCTCGATGCCGCCCGAGCCCGCACCGGCGTGGCCGAGGGCGGCCTTGGTGGCGGTGACCGGCGGGCGGTGCGGCAGCACCCGGGCCAGCCAGGACGCCTCCGCCGCGTCGTTGGAGGGGGTCGCCGCGCCGTGGGCGTTGACGTGCTCCACGTCCTCCGGCAGCCAGCGGGCGTCGGCGAGCGCGGCGCGTACCGCCCGCTCGGCGCCCCGGCCCTCGGGGTGGACGGCGGCGATGTGGTGGGCGTCGCCCGCCGCCCCGTAACCGGACGTCCAGGCCAGCACCGGCGCGCGGCGGGCCCGGGCGTGCGCGGCGCGCTCCAGCACCAGGATTCCGGCGCCCTCGGAGACCACGAAGCCGTCCCGGCCGGCGCCGAAGGGGCGGGCCGCCTCGCGCGGGTCGCAGGACCGGGTGGAGAGGATGCCCAGCTGGGCGAAGGCGGTCACGGTGAGGGGGTGGCGGAGAGACTCGGAACCACCGGCCACCACGATGTCCAGGGCCCCGGAGCGCAGCAGGTCGCGGGCGACCCCGATGGCGGTCAGCCCGGAGGCACAGCCCGCGGAGGTCGCGAAGTTCGGTCCGGCCGCACCGAGATCGAGGGCGACCTCGGCCGCGCCGGCGCTGGGCAGGCTGCGGGGGAGCGCCATCGGCGGGACGGTCTCGGGGCGGCCGGCGGCGAGCTTGTCGCAGATGTCGATGAGGCCGTCGACGCTGGAGCCGCCCGTACCGATCACCACACCGACGCGGGCCGGGTCCCAGTCCCGCTCCGAAAGCCCCGCCATGGCCACTGCCTCGCGGGCGGCGACCACGCTGAGCTGCGTGTTCCGGTCCATCCTGCGGGCCAGGCGGCGGCCGAGCAGCGCGTCGGGGTCGAAGTCCGGTACGCGGCAGGAGATGTCCACCCGCAGTCCGGCCAGCAGCGGGTCGCGGGCGGCCGTGGACACCCCGGCCAGGGCGGCGCGCCAGCCGGCCTCCACGCCGATCCCGCCGGGCGTGACCAGGCCGAGGCCCGTCACGACCACACCGGCTCTCACGACTGCGCAGGCGTGACGAGCAGAGCCTGGTCGAGCGACGGTACGGGAGCCGGGGCCGCGGCCGTGGGGGCGGGCTGGTCGGCGGAGGGGGAGTGGGAGGGGGAGGGGGAATCGGAGGGCGTGGAGCCGGTGGTCGGGGGCCGGGCCTGGTCGAACACCTCGGCCATCTCCCCCAGGGTGCTGTCGGGGCTCATCTCGACGTCCTCCAGGCGCACCCCGGTGCTCTCGGTGATGATCACCGCAAGCTCGGCCAGGGAGAGGGAGTCCAGCTCCAGTTGACGGGCCGTGGCGTCGGGCCGCACCTGTTCCTCGTCGAGCCCGAACTCCTCGACCAGCAGTCTGCTCAGCATCTCGTACATCACGCCGTCCTCCGTGTCTTGTTTCTTGCGCAAACACAGTCGCCAACGATGCCAAGCCCTCCTGGTCACCCCGAAACAGCGATTCGCCAGGGTTGAGACGCAGGAGTCCCCGCCTACGGCCGGGTGGCGGGGGGTGGCGCGAACGGGGGTGGGGTGGCGCGAGGCCCCGGACGCCGTGTTCGACCGGGCGCCCGGGCCGGCGCCGAGGGGCGTTGTCAGTGGGCGCACGTATGTTCAGTCGTGTTCCGCTTCCGCCGTTGCGGAGCGGGCCCCCTCCCCCGTGCAAAAACCCCTTCGGGTCCACAAAACCCTTCGAGCGCAAAGGATATGACGTGTCGTCAGATGCGGAGAGGTCGAGCGTCGCGCGGGTGATCCCGCCCGCCCGGCCGCGCAGGCTCGCCAAGGTCCCGTTCGTCGAACTGGCCGACGGGCGGCTGCAGGGCGTGGTGTCCAGTGGGTCGGACATCGAGCGCGTCTATGTCTCGTCCGTCGAGACGCGGACCTTCGCCTACGCCTGCAGTACCAACAACAATCGCCCCTGCGGCGGGGCGCGCGGCGGCTTCTGCAACCACATACGTGCCCTGGTCAACGAATCCGTCCTCCAGTACGGCCCCGAGCGCGTGGCCCGGTACCTGAAGGCCGAGCCCGCCGACGGCGAGCCGAGCGCCCAGGGCATCACGGCCACCATGACGGCCGCCCGCCCCGGGCCGGCCGACAGCAAGGCCGCCGCGCCCGTCTTCAGCCGGTTCCTGCACCACCTGGCCTACCTCGAACTCGCGCCGACCACGCTGCCGTTGCCCGAGATGCAGTGGTTCCCGCCGACCCGCTCGACGACCGGGGAGGCGGCGTGATGCGGGCCGACCTGCTCGTCGAGGAGATCGACGGACTGGACGAGGCGCTGGCCGCCGTCGACTCCTTCGACCGGGTCCTGGTGACCGGCCTGCTCCGGCCGCGCCCCGCGCAGGCCGCCGCGCTGGCCGAGTTCGCCGACGCCCTCGCGGGGAGCCCGCTCGCCGCCCGGGTCGCCGAGGCGGCCGGGAAAGCCGCCTCCGGGGCGGCGGGCGAGGAGCACTTCACCGCCCTCGCCGCCGCCCGCGCCGCGCTGCTCGGCTCCGCGCACGACGCGCTGAGCGCCCGGGCGGCGGAGGCCACCGGCCGTACCACCGGCACGGTGACCGCCCCCACCTCCGAGCCGGGGGCGCCGGTGAACCTGCTGGTCGCCGCCCGTTCCTGGCTCTGCGACCTGGCGCGCTGCGGCTGGCAGGGCATCGACCACGAGGTGGTCTCCGGGGCCGCGCGGATCGTCTCCGCGATGCTCGACGACCCGGAACACCGCCGCCTGGCCGCCCTCCTGGACGGCTTCGCCGCCGAACTCGCCGCCTCCTGCCCCGGCGCCTCGCTGGAGCGTGTCCCGGTCCGGCGCTGGGCCGACCTCTGGACCAGGGCCATGCTGCTCACCCTGCCCGGCGCGGCCGACGCACCGGAGACCGTCCCGGTCACCGGCCGGCTGCTGCCGCTCGGGGTGGACCTGCAGGAGCACGCCACCGCCGTGCAGGCGCAGGTGCACGCGGTGTTCGAGCCCGCGGACGGCTCCACGCCCTACCTGGTCCGCGCGTCGGTGTCGGCGCCCAAGCCCGACTCGGTCGTCGGCGCCGGACTCTGGCAGCTGCTCCGCCCCCATCTCTCCCTCCTCGCGGCGGTCGGCGAGGGGCGCGCGATGGAGCTGACCGGCATGCCGGTCACCGCTGCGGGCGACCTGATCTGGAGCGACGCGCATGCCCGCCCCGGTGAGCCCGCGGACTCCTTCGCCACCGCCCGGGTCGCCCTGCCCGCCGCGACCGGCCGGGCGAGTGCCCCGCTGGACCGCCACCCCACGGCCGTCGCCGTCCCCGTCTTCCTCGACGGATACGCGGCAGCGGCCGAGGAGGACGGCTCGGTGGCGTTCACCCTCGCCGGAGGAGTCCTGAAGGCGGAGGTGGACCGGATACCGGCCGCCGGACCGCTCACCCCCGAGGCCGTCCTCGCGTCGGGGGCCTGCATCGGGCTGCTCCGCTGGGACGCGGGGGAGTTCCGCCTCCAGCCGCTCGCCGTGGAGACCCTCGTACGGAAGAAGGCGGTGGCGGTGCACGCCGGTGCCTGGGCCGGAGGCACCACCGACAAGGCCGGGATCAGGGCCGAGAAGGCCGCCACCGACGCGGCGGCCGTACTGCGCGAACGCGCCGGAAGGCTGCTGCGGAAATGACCGGACGGACGGACCACATCGGACAGCGCGGGGCCGCGGGAGCGACCGACATCGGACAGCGCGAGGCCGCGGGAGCGACCGACATCGGACAGCGCGAGGCCGCGGGAGCGACCGACATCGGACAGCGCGAGGCCGCGGGAGCGACCGACATCGCAGAGCGCGGGGCCGAAGGAGCGACGCGATCCTCCGACGCCCCGGACGACATGGGGCAGCGCGAGGCCGCGGGAGCCCTTCCGGGCGCCCCGGGAACCGAGGACGGCGGCTCTCCCGGCGCGGACTCCCAGGACAACCGCCGCCAGGTCCTCTACTGGCGCCTCCTCGCCCAGCTCTTCGACCCCGAGGAGCAGCCGGCGCTGGAGTCGGCGAGCCTCGCCGTGGTCGAGGACATCAGCCTGCCGCCCGCGCTGCTGGACCCGAAGGTCGCGGTCGACTCGGTCGTGCAGCGCCACCCGGGCCTGGCCGCCGAGTTCGACGGGCTGCTGGCGGAGGAGCCCGAGCCCGGAACGGGCGCCGTACCCGAGGACGGCACGGCGACGGAGGACGGCACCGCGACGGAGGGTGGCACGGCGACGGAGGACGGCCTCGCGCGCGGAGGGGACAGCTCGACGGAGGCGTCGGGGCGGGACCGGGCGGCCGAGGTGCGGCGCGCCGCGCTGGTGTCGAAGGTGCTGCTCAACGTGTTCGCGACGGGCAACGGCGCGGTCACCGCCGGGCAGTTGTCGCGCTGGCAGTCCGACGCGGGCTGGCTGGAGCGGGCGCTCGGCTGCGAGCCCGGCGCACTGCGCGGCGGACGCCCCACCGGACGCGCCGCCGGGGGCCCCGGTGTGAGCCCCACCGGATCGGGCGGCGGTACGACCCCCGACCTCAGCCGGTTGATCCCGGCGATCGGCCCCGAACTCGGCGCCATCGAAGCCGACCTCGTCCGACGCATGCGGCTGCGCGAGGTGCTCGCCGACCCGAAACTCGCCGCGCGGCTCACCCCGAGCATGTCGTTGATCGAACAGCTGCTGCGCGACAAGAACAACCTGGACGGCGTCGCCCTCGCCAACGCCAAGGCGCTGATCAGGCGGTTCGTGGACGAGGTCGCCGAGGTCCTGCGTACCCAGGTGGAGAAGGCCACCGTCGGGCCGCTGGACCGCTCGGTCCCGCCGAAGCGGGTCTACCGCAACCTCGACATCGACCGCACGATCTGGAAGAACCTCACCAACTGGAGCCCCGAGGAGGAGCGGCTCTACGTCGACCGCCTCTACTACCGCCACACCACCCGCAAGACGACGCCGCAGCGGCTGATCGTGGTGGTCGACCAGTCGGGTTCCATGGTCGACTCGATGGTCAACTGCACCATCCTGGCCTCGATCTTCGCCGGGCTCCCCAAGGTCGACGTCCACCTCGTCGCGTACGACACCAAGGCCCTCGACCTCACCCCGTGGGTGCACGACCCCTTCGAGACCCTGCTCCGCACCCAGCTCGGCGGCGGCACGGACGGCACGGTCGCCATGGCGCTGGCCCAGCCGAAGATCGCGGAGCCCCGCAACACCGTCGTGGTGTGGATCTCCGACTTCTACGAATGGCAGTGCGAACCGCTCTTCGAGAGCATGGCCGCCCTCCACCGCTCGGGCGTCAAGTTCATCCCGGTGGGCTCGGTCACCAGCTCGGGGCGCGGCAGCGTCAACCCCTGGTTCCGCGAACGCTTCAAGGACCTCGGGACACCGGTCCTCTCCGGCCACATCCGCAAGCTCGTCCACGAGCTGAAGAACTTCCTCACCTGAGCCCCGGCTCGGTAACCCCGTCTCTTCCGCCCGCGTACCCCCAGACCCGAGAAAGGCCCGACATGTCCGACCTGCTGCGCGCCCCCGCCGAGATCAAGTACGCCGAGGAGCTGGACTGGCTGGAATCGGTGGACGACGGCCCCAAGCCGTTCTCCTGGCGCCTGTCGCCGAAGATGGTCCGCCTCTTCATCCTCGGCTCCGAGCGCGCCGACGGCCTCGACCGGGAGATCGGCCAGAAGTGGTTCGGCGACCGCAGTTTCGTCGAGCGCTCCATCGTCACCCTCGCCTCCGACCGGGGCCTGCTGCTGATCGGCGACCCGGGCACCGGCAAGTCCTGGCTGGCCGAGCTGCTCTCCGCCGCCATCAGCCGCAACTCCACCCTGGTGGTGCAGGGCACGGCCGGCACCACCGAGGACCACATCAAGTACTCCTGGAACGTCTCCATGGTGATAGCCAAGGGCCAGTCCCGGGAGTCGATGATCCCCTCGCCGATCATGACCGCGATGGAGACCGGCACCATCGGCCGTTTCGAGGAGCTCACCCGCTCCACCAGCGACGTCCAGGACGCGCTGATCTCCATCCTCTCGGAGAAGTACGTCTCCGTTCCCGAACTGGAGAGCGGCGGCGACGGCGACAACATCGTCTTCGCCAAGCCCGGATTCTCGGTCATCGCCACCGCCAACAGCCGCGACCGGGGCGTCAACGACCTCTCGTCCGCGCTCAAGCGCCGCTTCAACTTCGTCCGCATCCCCGTGGTGACGAACAAGAAGAGCGAGGCGGAGATCGTCCGCTTCCGCACCGAGGAGCTGCTCCGCCGCCACCGGATCGAGCTGGACGTGCCGCCCACGCTGCTCGACGTGCTCCTCCAGAGCTTCGCCGACCTGCGCGCCTCCGCCGCCGCGGCGGGCAGCGACGACGAGAAGCTGGAGTCCGCGCTCTCCAGCGCCGAGCAGATCGGGGTGCTGGAGGACGCGATCCTGCACAGCAACTTCTTCGGGGAGCGGGAGCTCACCGCCCGTACCCTCGCCTCCTCGCTCGTCGGATCGCTGGTGCGGCGGGAGCCGGAGGACCTGGCCATCCTCAACAAGTACCTGCACGGAGTCGTCGAGCCGCGTGGCAAGGAGGAGGGCGGCGCCTGGCCCGAGTTCCTGGAGGGCGGCCGGGACGCGATCGCCACCCTGTCGTGACGGGCGCGAGCGACATGACCGATGCGAACGGAGCGAGGGAGGGGAACACCGTGCCGGAGACGGTCCCGGGGCAGACGGTCCCAGGGCAGACGGTGGCAGGGCAGACGGTGGCAGGGCAGAGGGTGACCGGGCAGACGGTCGCGGAGCGGCGGCGGGACACCGGTTTCGAGGCGCTGCGCGGGCAGTTGCGGGAGGCGGCGGCGTCCTTCGCGGACGGGCCGGACGCGCTGGAGGGCATCCTCCTCGGGCTGGTCGACGACGTGGACCGCGCGGTGCGCGAGCCGCTGGAGATCTTCCCGGTCTGCCACCACTCGCCCGCCTCGGCGACCGCGATGGCACGGCGGCTGCGGGAGAAGCAGCCCAAGGTCGTCTACCTGGAACTCTGCGAGGACATGGCGCCGCTCCTCACCGAGCTGCGCAACTGCCGGCTCCCGGTGGCGGTGCAGGCGTTCGCGAGCGACGCCGAGGGCTTCCCCGCCGCCTGGGCCCCGCTCTCGGTGGTCGCGCCGATCACCGAGGCGTCCGCGGAGTACCAGGCCATCGCCTACGCCCTGGACACCCCGGGCGTCGAGCTGGTCCTCGTCGACCGGTCCTCGGACCACGTCTTCCAGTGGCAGACGCGCGACGAGCACACCGACGGCGAAGGACCCGCCCCCGCCCCCGTCCCCGTCGCCGCCCCTGCCCCCGCCGCCGAGGAGGAGGCCGCGCTGCACGGTGACGCGGTCGGCGTGGAGATCGGCGACCTGCGCCCGCGCTTCGCCGAACTGGAGGAGCACCTGCTCCACCACGGCCGGGTACGGCACTGGTCGGAGTGGTGGCACCAGTACGTCGAACTCCCGCTCGGCGACAGCGACCACGACACGTACCGGCAGGTCATGCTGCTGATCGGCAGCCTGTTCCGGCGGCTGGCGCCCGAGGACGCCGGGCGCACCCGGGTGGACGAGGACCGCGAGCGGTACATGTGGACCCGGATGAGGGAGCACCTGGCCGCGACCGGTACCGACCCGGACGACTGCCTCTACGTCTGCGGCGCGTTCCACGCGGTCAGCCGGGTCGCCGAGTTCGGTGTCGCGGGTGCCGGCGGCTTCGAGATCACCCCGCCGAGCGACAGCGTCTGGAGTTACGGCCTCATCCCGTCCAGCCACACCGCCATCGAGGCGCAGTTCGGTCTCGCCGCCGGCTCGGTGTCGATCGCCGCGACCCAGTGGACGAAGAACCTCAAGCGCACCCGGGTGAAGCCCTTCCGGCTCGCGGGCCAGGACGGCACGAAGAAGTCAGGGCGGACGGTGGTGAAGGTACCGGCACCGGTCGACGCACCGGACACCGTCCCCGACCGGCTCTCCGGATTCCTGCGGCTGCCGCCCGTACTCGACGGCCTGGACGAGGCCGAACTCCTCGGCTGGTCCGTGGAGATCGTGCGCGCGGCACGCCGCAACGGCTACCTCGCCTCCACCGCCGACGCCATCGCCGTCTTCGAGACCTCGATCCTGCTGGCCGGGATGCGCGACCGCGCCCGCCCCACCCCGTACGACTTCCAGGACGCGGCCGTCACCTGCATCGAGAAGGACGCCGTCCCCGGGCGCCGGGACGTGCGCCGGCTCGTGGAGATCATGATGGGCGGCGACCGGATCGGCCGGGTCGGCTACGACTCGCTGCCGCCGCTCGCCCGCGACGTGCACGACCGGCTCGCCCCGCTGGGGCTCGACCTCCAGCAGCGCGGGGTGCGCCGGGCGCTGCTCGACATCAGCTCCCGCCCGGAGCTGGAGCGCTGCTCCGACGTGCTGTGGATGCTGCGCCGGCTGATGCCCGAGGGCACCGCCCGGCCGATCATGGGCGAGCGGCGGCTCGGCGAGCGCTCCCTCCAGGAGTCCTGGGACCTCGCCCTCGGCACCAACCAACGCGCGCTGATCGAGCTGGGTTACGAGGGCGTCAGCATCGAACAGGTCCTGGAGCAGCGGCTGCGGCGGGACGCGTTCGCCCCGCAGGCGACGACCGCGACCGTGCTCCGGGCGGTGGAGGACGCCACGCTCCACCTGCGCGGCGGACGCCTCGCCGCCGAACTCGGCGCCCGCGCCCTGGAGGTGCTGACCACCGAGCGCGGCGTGGACGGCGCCCCCGAGGTGCTGCTCCGGGTGCGCCGGCTGCTGGCGTACTACCGCACCGGCGAACCGGTGCTGCCGCCGTGGATCGAGTCCTTCGTCAAGGCCGGGTACGCCCACTACTGCACCCTGCTGCCGACCGCCTTCCACGACGAGGACGCCACCGGCCGCCAGGTCGCCGCCACGCTCGGCTTCCTCTTCTCCATGGAGGGGCTGGCGCTCTCCCTCGGCTGCGACCGGACCCAGCTGGAGCTGGCCCTCGCCCAGTCGCACCCCGAGGAGCCGTCCCGGGTGGCGCTGCTCTGGGCCGCCCAGGTGCACCTCGGGCAGCTCTCCCGTCAGGAGCTGCGCGCGCGGTGCGACGGGCTGCTGGCCAACCCCCTGGTGGTACCCGCCTATCCGCGCTACCTCAGCGGCTTCCTGCACGCCCTGGAGCCGGTGCCGCACCTCGCCGACTTCGTGGTGGAAGCCGTGTCGAACGCCTTCGCGCGCCTCCCCGACCGGGTGCTGCTGCCCTGGCTGCCGACGCTCATCACCACGCTGCGCGCCGAGGGCGCCGACCTCGCTCCGCTGCTGATCCGGGAAGCCGGACGGATCTTCCCGGGCCGGCTCGACGCGCTGGACGCCTTCGTACCGCCGTGGCGCGAGCCGGCCGCCCCGGACGCGGCGGTGCCCCGGCGCCCCGGAGCCGGTGGCGGAGCGCGCACGGGCGTCGCGCTGCTCGCCGCGCACCCGGCGACCTGCGACGCGGTGGCCGCGCTGCTGGGCTGCGACGGTACGTGGCAGCCGGCCGGCCCCGCCCCGGCGGGCGCCGCACTCCTCGCCCGGCACCCGGAGGCGGCCGGAGCACTGGAGGCGCTGCTGGCCGGAGCGTGACACGGCCGGGCGTTACGCGAACGGGCGTGACACCACCGGACCGGCCCGCGATCCCTCCGGGGCGCGGGCCGGTCCGGGGAGCGGGGCCCGGTGGCGTGCCTCGCGGCGCTGCCGCCGACAGCCGCACCGAGTGCCTCATTGCGGCAACATGAATATTTTTCCGGGAGGTTGACGAAAAAATTCCGGCCTCCCCATGCTGGAGTCCATGCACTCCCACAGAGGCCCCCTCGCACAGCTGAGGCGGGGCCACGAAGAGCGCGTGCTCGGACTGCTGCGCCGGCACGGACAGTTGAGCCGCGCCGAGCTGGGGCGGCTCTCGGGGCTCTCGCGCACCACCCTGTACGACATCGTGGCGACCCTGGTCGCGGGCGGGGCCGTGGTCCCCGGCGCGGCCGACCCCGGGCCGCGCAAACGCGGCCGTCCGGTCGAGCACCTGACCCTCGACCCGGCCGCCGGGCAGGCGCTCGGCATCGACTTCGCGCGCCGCTCGGTCCACGTGGCCGCCGCCAACGTCGCGCACGAGATGATCGGTTCGGCCAGCCTCCCGCACCCGCCGGACCTCCCCTGGGAGGGCCGCGTCGACCTCGCCGAGAAGCTGGTCGCCTCGCTGGCCGACGGGGCACTGCGGCTCTCCGCCCTCGGTGCCACCGGGGCGGTCGGGGTGGGCGTCGTCGGGCCGGTGCGCCGTACGGAGACCGAGGACGCGCGGGCGGCGGAAGGCCACCGGATCACCCGGCCGGGCGGGGGCCACGGCGGCACGCTCACCGACCTCGTGGAGCTGCTGACGACCCGCTTCGGCGCCCCCGTCCTCATCGACAACAACACCCGCCTGGCCGCCCTCGCCGAAGCCACCTGGGGCGCCGCGGCCGGCAGCCGCGACGTGCTCTACCTGCGGCTCTCGCACGGCGTCGGCGGCGGCCTGGTCGTCAACGGCGCCCTGCACCGGGGCGTCGACGGGCTGGCGGGCGAACTCGGCCACATCACCGCCGACCCGTCCGGCGGCCCCTGCGAATGCGGCGGCACCGGATGCCTGGAGACCGTCGCCTCGATCGGCGCCGTGCTCACCGCCTACCGCGAACAGGGCGGCACCGCACGGGACTTCACCGCGTTCCTGGCGTCGCTGGAGGGCGGCGACAAGGCCGCCGAGGAGGTGCTGCGCCGGGCCGGGACCCTCGTCGGAGCCGTACTCGCCTCGGTCGTGGGCGCCCTCGGCCCCAGCACCATCGTGCTCGGCGGGGAACTCGCCGAGGCCGGCGACGCGCTGCTCGGCCCGGTCGCCGAGGCGCTCGACGCCCACGTCCTGCCGCTCGCCCGGGGCCGCGTGACGCTGCGCCCCGCCGCGCTCGGCGAAGCGGGCGGCGCGCACGGCGGCGTCGCCCTGGCCCTGCACGAATCGCCGCTGCTCGCCCGCTACCCGGGCCCGGCACTCCCCGAGGACGACGACGCATGACATCCCCCTTCCAGCCCCTCGTCAAGGACACCCGCACCCCCGCGGACCTCGTGGCCGAAGAACCCGGCGCCCCCGCACCCGTCCCGCCGGGCGAGCGCGCGGCCCGTACAGGAAAGCGCGGCGGACGGTCCTTCCTCTCCTCGCTCGGGCTCAACCTGATCGCGCTGGCCGTGGGACTCGGTGCCTGGGCGCTGCTCAACCCGCTCGGGTTCGACACCGTGCCGGGACCCGGCGAGGTCGCCTCCCGGGCGGGCGAGCTGGTCGCCGACGGCACCCTCGCCGACGACGCCCTCGCCAGCGTGCGCCGGGTGCTGACCGGCTTCGCGCTGGGCACCCTGGCCGCCGTACCGGTCGGGTTCCTCATGGGCTGGTACCCGGTGGCCCGGGGGCTGCTGGAGCCGTACGTCCAGTTCTTCCGCACCGTCCCGCCGCTGGCGCTGATCCCGCTCACCATCGTGCTGATGGGCATCGGTGAGACCCCCAAGATCTTCGTCATCTTGCTCGCCGCCTTCCTCTCCAGCGTGGTCGCCGCCTTCCAGGGCGTCGTCGGGGTCGACCGCACCCTGATCGACGCGGCGCGGGTGCTCGGCGCGAAGGACGGGACGATCTTCCTCAAGGTCGTCGTACCGGCGTCCGCGCCGTTCATCCTGGTCGGCATGCGGATCGGCCTCGGCTCCGCCTGGGGAACCCTGGTCGCCGCCGAACTCATCGCCGCCCCCGAGGGCCTGGGATTCCGCATGCAGCAGGCCCAGCTCTACTACGACCTCCCCACCATCTTCGTCGGGCTGATCTCCATCGGCGTGCTCGGCCTGCTGATGGACCGCCTGCTCCTCGTCGCCGAACGACGCCTCACCCACTGGCAGGAAACCCGATGAACGCCAAGATCTCCTTCCGCGGGGTCTCCCGGACCTACCCCGTCAAGAACGCGGTCTTCACCGCGCTCGACGACGTCTCGCTGGACATCGGCGACGAGGAGTTCGTCACCGTCGTCGGCCCCTCCGGCTGCGGCAAGAGCACCCTGCTGAACCTGGCCGCCGGACTCGCCGAGCCCACCTCCGGCACCGTCCTGGTCGACGGGAAGCCGGTCACCGGACCCGGCCCCGAACGCGGCGTGATCTTCCAGCAGTACGCCCTGTTCCCCTGGCTGACCGTGCGCGGAAACGTCGAGTTCGGGCTCAAGCTCGCCTCCGTACCGGCCGCCGAACGCAAGCTCCGCGCCCAGCGGGCCATCGAACTCGTCGGCCTCGGCGACTTCGCGGACGCCCTGCCCAAGACGCTCTCCGGCGGCATGAAGCAGCGCTGCGCCATCGCCCGCGCCTACGCCGTCGACCCCCAAGTGCTGCTGATGGACGAACCGTTCGGCGCGCTGGACGCGCTGACCCGGGTGCAGTTGCAGGACCAGCTGCTGGACACCTGGAGCCGCGACCGGCGGACCGTCCTCTTCATCACCCACGACGTCGACGAGGCCGTCTACCTCGCCGGACGCGTCATCGTGATGGCCGCCCGGCCGGGCCGCATCCACCGGGTCATCGACGTCGGCCTCCCCTACCCGCGCACCGAGGCGGTCCGGCTCTCACCCGAGTTCGCCGACATCCGCAACGCCGTCTGGCAGGCCGTCTACCACCAGCCCCCGGCGCCCGCCGCCGTCTGACCCGTCCGCGCGGGCCCCCGTTTCCTCCCGTACCACCCACACCCACCGAAGGATCACTCCGCCATGCGTCTCTCCCAGCGCGCCCTCACGGCCGCAGCCGCCGTGTCCGTCCTGGCACTCTCCGTCACCGGCTGCTCCGGGGACTCCGGCGACTCGGCCGGTGGCGGCGGCAGTGCCAAGGTGCGGTTCGGCTACATCAGCGACTACAACGGCGCCAGCCTGCTCGCCATCGCCGACCAGCAGGGCCTGTGGAAGAAGGAGGGGCTCTCGCCCCAGTACAGCGTCTTCACCAACGGCCCGCTCCAGATCCAGGCGCTCGGCGGCGGCTCCCTCGACTTCGGCTACATAGGCCCCGGCGCGATGTGGCTGCCCGCCACCGGCAAGGCCAAGGTCGTCGCCGTGAACACCCTCGCCTACGCGGACCGGGTCATCGCCCAGCCCGGCATCAAGACCATCCAGGACCTCAAGGGCAAGAAGGTCGGCGTCCCCGCCGGCACCTCCGGCGAGATGGTCCTCAACCTGGCGCTCCAGAAGGCCGGGATGAAGCCCTCCGACATCCAGAAGGTCCCGATGGACCCGGCCACCGTGGTCTCCGCCTTCGTCTCCGGGCAGATCGACGGCGCCGGCCTCTGGTACCCGCTCATCGACTCCATCAAGGCGAAGAAGCCCGGCCTCAACGAGGTCGGCTCCACCAAGGACTTCTCCGACAAGGCGTTCCCCACCGCGTTCGTCTCGGGCACCAAGACCGACAAGGGCCTCACCACCAAGGTCGTCAAGGTCCTCCAGCAGGCCAACGACTACCGGGCCGCCCACCCCGAGGAGGCGATCGACGCCGCCGCGAAGCTGCTGAAGGTGGACCGCGCCAAGGTCGCCGCCGACGCCGCCAACGTGAAGACGATGACCACCGCCGACCTGGTGGCGAAGACCGGTGACGGCACCGTCGCCTCCTGGCTGGACGGGCTCGGCGAGTTCTTCGTGGGCACCGGCCAGCTCAAGACCGTGCCGAAGGCGGACACGTACTACGACGGCGACCTCTACACGAAGGCGTACGGCAAGTGAACCTGCTGTTCCTCATGACCGACCAGCACCGGGTGGACACCCTCGGCGCTTACGGCAACCCGCACGTCAGGACCCCGAACCTGGACCGGCTCGCCGCCACCGGCACCCGCTTCGACCGGTTCTACACCCCGACCGCCATCTGCACCCCCGCCCGCGCCAGCCTGCTCACCGGCCAGGCCCCCTTCCGCCACCGGCTGCTCGCCAACTACGAGCGGAACGTGGGTTACCTGGAGGACCTCCGGGAGGACGTCTTCACCTTCCCGGCCGCCCTGAAGGAGCGCGACTACCAGCTCGGGCTGATCGGCAAATGGCACGGCGGCACCCACCGCAACGCCGCGTCCTACGGCTTCGACGGCCCCGACCTGCCCGGCTGGCACAACCCCGTCGACCACCCCGACTACCTCGCCTACCTGGAGGAGCGGGGCCTGCCCCCGTACCGCATCACCGACCACATCCGGGGGACGGCACCGGCCGGCAACCCCGGGAACCTGCTGGCCGCGCGGCTGCACCAGCCGGTGGAGGCCACGTTCGAGCACTACCTCGCGACGCGCGCCATCGAGCAGCTGGAGAAGTACGCGGCGGACGGCCGGCCCTTCTTCCTGGCCACCCACTTCTTCGGACCGCACCTGCCGTATCTGCTGCCCGACTCCTACTTCGACCTCTACGACCCCGAACTCGTCGAGCTGCCCGCGTCGATCAACGAGACCTTCGAGAACAAGCCGCCGGTGCAGGCCAATTACAGCGCGCACTGGGCCTTCGACACCATGCCGCTGGAGGTGAGCCGCAAACTCATCGCCGTCTACTGGGGTTACGTCACCCTCATCGACGAACAGATCGGGCGCATCCTGACCCGCCTGGACGAACTCGGCCTGGAGGAGACCACCTCGGTCTTCTTCACCGCCGACCACGGCGAGTTCACCGGCGCCCACCGGCTGCACGACAAGGGCCCGGCGATGTACGAGGACATCTACCGCATCCCCGGGATCGTGCGGGTCCCCGGCGAGGCGCCGCAGGTCCGCGACGAACTCGTCAGCCTCACCGACTGCACCGCGACCCTGCTCGACCTGGCGGGCGTCGACCCGTCCCCGGCCGTGGACAGCCGCTCCCTCCTCCCGCTGGTGCGCGGCGAACACCCCGACTGGGCACCGGAGTTGGTGGCCGAGTTCCATGGCCACCACTTCCCGTACCCGCAGCGGATGATCCGCGACGACCGCTACAAGCTGGTCGTCAACCCGGAGTCCGTGAACGAGCTGTACGACCTCCTCGACGACCCCGACGAGCTCGACAACCGGTACACGAACCCCGGGTTGGCCCAGGTGCGCGACCGGCTGATGCAGCGGCTCTACACGCTGCTGCGCGACCGCGGCGACAACTTCTACCACTGGATGACGTCGATGTACGACATCGGTGGCTCGGACGTCGACGTGACCCTCAGCTCCTTCGAACCGGACGGCACGGCCGCGACGACCACGGCCGCGACGACCGCGGCCCGGACGACCACGGCCCCGACGACCACGGAGACCCGATGAGACGCACGCGTACCCCCGCACGCGCACGGCGGCTGCCCCGCTGGGCGGCCCCGGCCGCCGCGCTGATCTGCCTGCTCGGCCCGGCCACGGCCCCCTCCTACGGAGCCGAAGGGCACCCGTCGGCCACCCGCCACGCCTCCGGGGCCGAGGCCGCCGCCCCCGCCACGTACACCAACCCGGTCACCGCCGGGACCGTCGACACCTTCCCCGACCCCACGATGATCCGGGGCAAGGACGGCTACTGGTACGCCTACGGCACCCAGAACCCGGTCTTCCAGACCAAGGGCGAGGACGGCGAGCGCATCCTGCCGATCCTGCGCTCCTCGGACATGGTGACCTGGACCTACGCCGGTGAGGTCTTCACCCCGGAGACCCGGCCCGGCTGGCTCCAGGGCTCCCGGCTCTGGGCACCGGACATCCACTACGCCTTCGGGCAGTACTACCTCTACTACTCCGTCCCCGGACGCGGCACCGTCGGCCTGGTCACCGGCCCGACGCCCACCGGCCCGTGGACCGACAAGGGCGCGGTGCTGCCCACGCCCAGCGGCTGCCCCACCGGCAGCATCGACCAGGCGCAGTTCACCGACACCGACGGAACTCCCTATCTCTACTGGGGGAGTTACGACACCATCTGCGTCGCGAGGATGAACGGCGACCGCACCCGCATCGAGGGCGCGGTCACCCAGGTCGCGCGCGGCCGACGGGTCGAGGGCGGGTTCGTCGTCCACCGCGACGGCTTCTACTACCTCTTCTACTCCGACGCGGGCTGCTGCGACGGCGCGTACAGCGGATACCAGGTGAAGGTGGGCCGCTCGACCAGCCCCACCGGCCCCTTCACCGACGACGAGGGCACCGACCTGATGGCCCTCGGCAGCAAGGGCGGCGTGGTCGTCGGCGCCAACGGCAACCGGTGGATCGGACCCGGCCACAACGCCATCCAGACCGACCTGTCCGGCCAGGACTGGCTCGTCTACCACGGCATCCCCGCCGAATCGCCCGACCTCGCCCCGGCCGCCGGCGGCACCCTCAAGCTCTCCCGGCGCCCGATGCTGATCGACCGCCTCGACTGGATCGACGGCTGGCCCGTCGTCCGCGCCGGTACGGGCCCCTCGGACACCCCGACCGCCGCACCCGTCACCACCTGGACCACGGGCGGCACCTTCGAGACCGGCCTCACCGGCTGGCGCACCCAGGGCGCGAACCCGGCCGGCTGGGCCACCGCCACCGAGACCGACGGCCACGGCTACGTCACCCACACCGCCGCAGGCTCCACCGCCCCCGGCTACCTGGTCTCCACCGGCACCGCCCCCGCCGCCGTACGCGCCGAGGCCGACCTCCGCGTCACCGCGGCGGGAGGAGCCGCGGGCCTGACCCTCGCCCACACCGACGCCGACAACCGCGTCGCCGTCTGGCTGGACCGGGCGAAGAGCGCCCTGGTCACCGAGGTCCGGATCAAGGGCGTCGACCAGGGCGAGCGACTCAGTCCCCTGCCCACCGGGTTCTCCTGGGACACCTGGCACACCGTCTCCGCCGAGATCCGGGGCACCCGCCTCACCGTGGAGGTCACCGGCGACCGGCTCCGCGACCCGGTCGCCGAGCAGACCCGCACCCTGCCCGCCGCCGCCGTCCACGCCGGAGCGGTCTCCGCGGCAGCCAGGGGCGCCGGAGCCGAGGCCGACAACGTCGGCGCCACCGCGCTGTACACCCCCGTCACGAAGCGGGCCCCCGTCGCCCGGCCCGGAGCCCTGCTCCCCTCCTACAGCGACGAGTTCGACACCGCGACGCTCCCCGGCACCACGACCGACTCCGCCTGGAGCTGGGTACGGGGTCCCGCCACCGGCACCACCCTGGTGAACGGCGCGCTCTCCTGGCCCACCTCCAACACCGAGCTGTACCTCGGCGACAACACCGCCCCGGTCCTGCTGCGCCCCGCACCCACGGGTGACTACACGGTGGAGACCAAGTTGCACGTCACCCCCACCACCAACGCCCAGCAGGCGGGGCTGGTGCTCTACGAGAACGACGACCGCTGGTTCAAGCTCACCCACTCGGTGCTGCCGCTCAACAACGGCAACGGAGCCATGCTCCACGTGACCGAGTTCGGCAAGGAGGGCGAGCGGCCCACCACCACCCCGCCGACCGCCGTCGCCAACGCCCCGATGTTCGGCGGCCCGACCGCCGACACCCTCTGGCTGCGGCTCACCCACCACCTCGACACCGCGAACCAGGAGCACGAGGTCCGCGCCTCCTCCAGCCGCGACGGCGTGCACTGGACGCTCAGCGGAGTGTGGACCCTGCCGGTCAAGGGCGACCTGAAGATCGGCCTGATCTCCGACAACCACGTGGGCGCGGTGGCCGACTTCGACTACGTACGGACGTACGGCCCCGCCGCGACGACCCTCGCACCGGCCAAGCCGGGGGCGTCGAAGCCCGCGCACGGGAAGCCGCCGCACGGGAAGGCCGCGCACGGGAAGCCCGGGGCGAGGCCCGGTCGCACGCAGAAGTAGGAACGGACAGCGGAAAAGGTCCGGGCCGCCGAAACGAAATCGGCGGCCCGGACCTCGGGTGTCGCGGGACTGTGGGCGTCGCCCGGCAGACGGCAGTCAGACGACCATGCCCCCGGGGTATACCGGCGTACCGGCGTCAGTGCACCGGCACGGCCGGCGGCTGCTGCTCGCCCTCCTCGGCGAGGCGCTCCAGACCGCTCTTGGTCTTGAGCGGCTTCTCCTTGATGAAGAGGACGGCGACCAGCGCGAGGAACGCGAAGGGCGCACCGGCGAGGAATACGGAGCCCGTCGCCACGCCGTACGCGTTCTCCACGATCACGCGGGCCGACTCCGGCAGGGTCGCGAGGTCCGGGATGGCTCCGCCGCCGCTGCCGGAGGCGGAGCTGCCGAAGCCCTTCTCCAGCTCCGAGGCGACCCGGTGGCTGAGCACCGCGCCCAGCGCGCTGGTGCCCACCGCGCCGCCGAGGCTGCGGAAGAAGGAGAGCGTGGAGGTGGCCGCACCGAGCTCGGCGGCGGGCACGTCGTTCTGGGCGGCGAGGACCAGGTTCTGCATCAGCATGCCGACGCCGATGCCCAGTACGGCCATGCAGGGCGCGATGACCCAGAACGACGTACCGGCGCCGATCGTGGAGAGCAGGCACATGCCGGCCGTCATGATGACGCCGCCGGAGACCAGGAACGCCTTCCACTTGCCGCGCCGGCTGATGATCTGCCCGGCGACGGTCGTCGAGACCATCAGGCCGAGGATCATCGGCAGGCTCATCAGCCCGGCGATCGTCGGGGACTTGCCCAGCGAGATCTGGAAGTACTGCGAGAGGAAGACGGTGCCGCCGAACATGGCCACACCGACGAGGAAGCTCGCCACGGTGGTCAGGGAGACGGTCCGGTTGCGGAAGATGCTCAGCGGGATCATCGGTTCCTGGACCTTCGACTCGACCAGGACGGCGAGCGCGATCAGGACGGCACCACCGAGGACGAGCGCGGCGGACGGGCCGGAGACCCAGTCGAACTTCGAGCCGCCGAGGGTCACCCAGAGCAGGAGGGCGCTGACCCCGGCCATGATGAGGAAGGCGCCGAGGTAGTCGATCTTCGCCTCGCGGCGGACGACGGGCAGCTTCAGCGTCTTCTGCAGCAGGACGATGGCGAGCAGCGCGAACGGTATGCCGATGAAGAAGCACCAGCGCCAGCCGAGCCACGAGGTGTCGACGAGCACGCCGCCGATCAGCGGTCCGGCGACGGTGCCGACCGCGAAGACGGCGCCGAAGATGCCGGAGAACTTGCCGAGTTCACGCGGCGGGATGATCGAGGCCATCACGACCTGGGCGAGCGCGGTGAGACCGCCGGCGCCGATGCCCTGGAGCACTCGGCTGATGATGAGCACGGTGACGCTGTGCGAGAAGCCCGCGACGAGCGAGCCGACGACGAACATCGACAGGGAGAGCTGGAGCAGCATCTTCTTGTCGTACAGGTCGGAGAGCTTGCCCCAGACCGGCACGGTCGCGGTCATCGCCAGCAGCTCGGCGGTGACCACCCAGGTGTACGAGGACTGGCTGCCGTGCAGGTCGGTGATGATGCGCGGAAGCGCGTTGGCGACGACCGTCGAGGCGAGGATGGCCACGAACATACCGGCCATGAGACCGGACATGGCCTGGATTATCTGGCGATGATTCATGGATGAGGACTCCCGGGCTTCGGGCGTCACGGCAGCGGACATCGGCTTTGCGTACCTCTTGTCTCTGATGGTGCGGCCGTCTCCGGGGAGCGGCGGTTGCGGAAAAAGCGGGTCGGCCCGGGACGGGCCGCCGGGGGCGCGTGACGGCTCGGCGGACTACTCGCCGAGGCCGGAGGCGAGTTCGTCGAACGCCTCGTCGTAGAGGGTCAGGAAGGAGCGGGACCGGCCGGTGGCGGTCCAGATCTCCACGGCGGCCCGGACGGTGGCGATGGTGGAGTGCACCAGCAGCCGGGGGCGCAGGTCGGTCCTGGGGTCCTGGCCGAGGCGTTCGGCCACCGCCGCGATGAGCGCCTCCTCGTCGGCGCCGCGCGCCGCGAGGAAGCGGGGGAAGAGCGCCGGGGTGCGGTCCAGCACGGTGCACTGGAGCTCCCACCGCTCCGGCGCGTCCTCGATGTGGGCCAGTTCCTCCCCGAGGACCCGGCGGAGCACGGCGAGCGGGCCGAGACCGGCCGGTGCGGAGAGCACCGCGTCCCGGGTCCGTAGGGCGCTGTCCGGGTCCGGGACGAGGATCGCGTCGTCGAGGTGGGCGAAGTAGTTGAAGAAGGTCCGCACCGAGACCCCGACCGCCGCGGTGACCGCTTCCACCGTCACCTGGTCGAGGCCGTGCTCGGCCGCCATGCGCAGGGCCGTGTCGGCCAGCGCTTCACGGGTCGCGCGCTTCTTGCGCTCGCGCAGGCCGGGCGGCGGCGGGGGAGAGGAGGTCACGAAGGTGCATGCTATGCAAAAGTGCACAGTCTGCAAAGTTCATTTTTTTCGAGGTAATCCTCTACTCCGGCCGATGAGTTCCCGGCGTGTGGGCCGTCTACCTCTTCGAAAGCGCACGGAAGCGGAGCCAGGATGGCGGGGCCGTCCGCACGGCTCCGGGCGCCGGACGGACCGCCCGCCGGCCTGCGGCGGCGATACGGAGGAGTGGGACCACCATGGAAAAGATGATCTTCGTGAACCTTCCGGTGAAGGACCTGGACGTCAGCAAGGCCTTCTTCGAGAAGCTCGGCTACCACTGCAACCCCGGCTTCACCGACGAGCACGCCGCCTGCGTCGTCATCAGCGACGCGATCTACGCCATGCTGCTCACCGAACCGCGCTTCAAGGACTTCACCACCAAGGAGATCGTCGACGCGGAGAAGTCGACCGAGGTCATCCTCTGTCTGAGCGCGGAGAGCCGCGCCGAGGTGGACGAGACCGTCGACGCGGCGCTGGCCGCCGGAGGCTCCCCGGCGGGCGAGACCCAGGACTACGGCACGATGTACGGCCGCTCCTTCCAGGACCCCGACCACCACGTCTGGGAGGTCATGTGGATGGACCCGGCCGCCGTCGCCGAACGCTCCTGAAGACCCCGGGGCTTCAGAGCCCGGGGTACGTCACCCCGGTGAGCTGCTGCGAGGCCGACCAGAGCCGCTCGCCCGCCACGTCGTCGCGGGTGCGCCGCACCCGCCAGGACGGGGCCGGCGCGCCGCGCACCCCCAGCCGCCCCGGGCCGGTGAACGAGTCGGGGCGGACCCCGGGCGCCGTCGCCGCGTACAGCACGGGCAGCGCCCCGGCCGTGGCGGTCTGGGCGAACAGCAGGTTGCCGAGTTCCATCACCCTTTCCCTGACCCGGCGTTGCTCCAGCCGGGGCCCCGCCTTCGTCAGGTTGGTGGAGGCGTACCCGGGGTGGGCGGCGGCCGCCACGATCGGCGAGCCGGACCGCGCCAGCAGCCGCGCGAACTCGTGGACGAAGAGCAGGTTGGCGGACTTGGACGCGCCGTAGGCGATCCAGCGCCGGTAGTCGTGCTCGCTGTTGAGGTCGCCCATGTCGATGTCGGCCAGCGCGTGCAGCCCGCTCGACACCGTCACCACCCGGGCCTTCCCGGCGGCGCGCAGGGCGGGCAGCAGCAGCCCGGTCAGGGCGAAGTGCCCGAGGTGGTTGACCCCGAACTGCGTCTCGAAGCCGTCGGCGGTTCGCCCGTACGGCAACGCCATCACACCCGCGTTGTTGACGAGCAGGTCGATCCGGTCCGGGGCGTGCGAGGCCGCGAACTCCCGTACGGAGGCGAGGTCCGCCAGGTCGAGCGGTACGAACGCCACGTCCGCCCCGGACACCGCCCGCCGGATGCGGTCCGCCGCACCCTCCCCGCGCTCCTCGTCACGGCAGGCGAGCAGCACCCGCGCGCCGCGCCGGGCCAACTCCCGTGCCGTGACGAGGCCGAGGCCGCTGTTGGCCCCGGTGACCACGGCCGTACGGCCGCTCTGGTCGGGGATGTCGTGCGTGTTCCAGCCCTGGATCATGGGCCCCAGGGTACGACCGGCGGACCGGGCCGGCGCAAACGCGGCGCCCTCAGGACACCGCCTACGCCTCCCGGAGCTCGAACGCCTCCACCGCCACCCCGTCGTCGTCCAGGCAGGCCCCCGTCGCGAGGTCGAAACGCTGCTTCAGCAGCGGCGAGGCGACGAACGGCCGCCCCCCGGCCGAGCCGACCAGCCCGCGCGAGAGGACGTACGCCCCCGTGAACGGGTCCCGGTTGTCGATCGCGTACGCGCGTCCCGCCCGGTCCAGGAACACCGCCACCTGCCGCCCGTCCGGCAGCAGCGCCGCCACCCCGCGCCCCGGGACCAGCAGGGACCGCTCGCAGAGGGTGAACCAGCCGCCCTCGTAGGCGAGTTGCACCACCGTCGTGAGGTCCGGGGCGGGCGCGTGGGCCGTCGTCGTCGCAGTCATCAGGATGCGGTCCCTTCCAGCGTACGGATGGCGAGCACCGGGCCCGCGAGGATGTCCAGGTCGGGCTTGACCTGGTCGCGCTCCGGCACGAACCGCACCGAGGGGTCCGGGGCGTCGGGCGCGTTCACGAAGGTCACGAACCGGCGCAGCCGCTCCGGGTCGTTGATGGTCTCGGCCCACTCGTCGCGGTACCCCTCGACATGGTCGGCCATCATCCGCTCCAGCTCGTCGCAGAGCCCGAGCGAGTCGTGGACCACCACGTCCCGCACGTGGTCGAGGCCGCCCTCGATCCGGTCGAGCCAGGTCGAGGTGCGCTCCAGCCGGTCCGCCGTGCGGATGTAGAACATCAGGAACCGGTCGATGAGACGCACGAGTTCGGCGTCCGAGAGGTCCTGGGCGAGCAGGTCCGCGTGGCGCGGGGTGGCGCCGCCGTTGCCGCCGACGTAGAGGTTCCAGCCGCCGGCGGTGGCGATGATCCCGAAGTCCTTGCCCCGGGCCTCCGCGCACTCGCGGGCGCACCCGGAGACCGCCGACTTGAGCTTGTGCGGGGAGCGCAGGCCCCGGTAGCGCAGCTCCAGGTCGATCGCCATCCTCACCGAGTCCTGCACGCCGTACCGGCACCAGGTCTGCCCCACGCAGGACTTGACCGTCCGCAGCGACTTCCCGTACGCGTGCCCCGACTCGAACCCGGCGTCCACCAAGCGGGTCCAGATCAGCGGGAGTTGGTCGACGCGGGCGCCGAAGAGGTCGATCCGCTGGCCACCGGTGATCTTCGTGTACAGCCCGAAGTCGCGGGCCACCTCGCCGATCACGATCAGCTTCTCCGGGGTGATCTCGCCACCCGGGATGCGCGGCACGATCGAATAGGAGCCGTTCTTCTGGAGGTTGGCGAGGAAGTGGTCGTTGGTGTCCTGGAGTGCCGCCTGCTCGCCGTCCAGGACGTAACCGCTGGCGCCCACCGTGGGGGCGAGCGAGGCGATGATCGAGCCGACGGTCGGCTTGCAGACCTCGCAGCCGTCACCGCCGCGCGCCGCCTCCCGGCCGTGCGCGTCGAGCAGCTCCGCGAAGGTGGTGATGCCCAGGGTGCGCACGATCTCGTACAGCTCGCCGCGGGTGCGGGCGAAGCAGCCGCACAGCCCCGCGTCCTGGGCCTGTGGCAGCAGCTGGCCGATGACCTTGACGCAACTCCCGCAACCCGTACCGGCCTTGGTGCACTTCTTCACCTCGGGCAGGGTGCTGTGCTCGCAGATCGCGCCCTTGGTCACGTTGTGGCAGGAACAGATGACGGCCTCGTCCGGCAGCGAGGACGGGCCCAGCGCGACCGGGCCGCCCGCACCGGCCGGGAGCACCAGCTGCTCCGGCGGCACCGGCAGGACCGTGCCCGTCATCGGGCGCAGCGTGCCGTACTGCTCGGCGTCCCCGACCAGCACCCCGCCGAGCAGGGTGCCGTCCGCGCCGATCACCAGCTTCTTGTAGACCCCGGAGCGGGAGTCCGCGTACACCACGTCGAGGCAGCCCTCGGCGGCGCCGTGCGCGTCGCCGAAGGAGGCCACGTCCACGCCGAGCAGCTTCAGCTTCGTCGACAGGTCCGCGCCGGTGAACGACGCCTCCCGGCCCGCGATCACCCCGGCGGCGGTCACCGCCATCTCGTAACCCGGCGCCACCAGCCCGTACACCCGGCCGTCCGAGGCGAGCGCGCACTCGCCGATGGCGAAGACCGCGGGGTCGGAGGTGCGGCACTCCTCGTCGACGACGATCCCGCCGCGCGGACCGACCTCCAGGCCGCAGTCGCGGGCCAGCTGGTCGCGGGGCCGGACGCCCGCCGAGAACACCACCAGATCGGTGGCGAGCGTCGAACCGTCGGACAGCGCCATGCCGTTGACGGCGCCGTCCTCCCCGGTGGTGACCGCCTGGGTGCCGACACCCGTGTGGACGCTCAGCCCCATGGACTCGATGGTGCGCAGCAGCGCCGCGCCGCCGCCCTCGTCCACCTGGACCGGCATCAGCCGGGGCGCGAACTCCACCACGTGGGTCTCCAGGCCGAGCCCCTTGAGCGCCCCGGCCGCCTCCAGGCCGAGCAGCCCGCCGCCGACCACCGCGCCGGTCCTCGCGTTCTTCGCGTACGCCTCGATGGCGAGCAGGTCCTCGATGGTGCGGTAGACGAAGCAGCCCTCCGCGTCCTTGCCGGGCACCGGCGGGACGAACGGGAAGGAGCCGGTGGCCAGCACCAGCGTGTCGTACCCGAAGGTGAGCCCGGACCGCGAGGTGACCGTGCGGCCCTCGCGGTCGACGGCCGCCGCCGGGTCGCCGACGTACAGCTCGATGCCGTGGGTCTCCATGAACCCGGCCTCGACCATGGAGAGCTCCTCGGGCGAGGTGCCCGAGAAGTACGAGGTCAGGTGGACCCGGTCGTAGGCGGGGCGGGGCTCCTCGCAGAGCACGACCACCCGGGGCCCGCCGGCCGCCGGGGTCAGCCCCCGGTCAGCGAGCGCCTCCAGGAAGCGCTGGCCGACCATGCCGTGGCCGACGACGACGATCGTGTGCGCGGGGGTGCTTGCGGAAGCCGCTCGCGCGGAGGTGCTCGGGGAAGCCGAGGAAGCGGCGGTGGCGGGTGAAGTCGGGAAAGGGGACACCGGCATCTCAGAGGCCTCCGTCGTCGGTGGGCGGGTCGAGCGGGGACGCACCGGCGGGAGCCGTCCGGCGCCCTGTGCCGGACGCGGCCGGACCGCACGGGCCGCTCGTCGTCATGGCCCCGACGATGGGCGGTCGGTGTTACCCGACCGCATCCCGGCTGTTTCCCGGGAGGAACCTTGCGCTCAGCACGGGCCGGCAGCCGGTGTGAGGGCGTGCACGACGGCCGGGGCACAGCCGCACGACGGGCAACCGTGCAGGTCGGGGCGGGTGCGGGGCCGTCCGGAGCCGTCGCTTAATGTCCTGTGCATGCCTGACATCACGCTGACCACCGTCGTCCTGCTCTGCATAGCCGCGTGCGCGGCCGGATGGATCGACGCGGTGGTGGGCGGGGGCGGGCTGCTGCTCCTGCCCGCCCTGCTGCTGGGACTGCCGCACCTCCCGGCGGCCCAGGTGCTCGGCACCAACAAGGCCGTCGCGATCGTCGGGACGAGCGGCGCGGCCGTGACGTACGCGCGCCGGGCGCCGGTGCGGGTCGGCACGGCCCTGCGGATCGGGCTGATGGCGCTCGCCGGGTCGATGACCGGGGCGTTCTTCGCGGCCGGGATCAGCAGCGAGGTGCTCCGCCCGGTGATCATGGTGGTGCTGCTCGCCGTCGCCGCCTTCGTCCTGCTGCGGCCCTCGTTCGGCACGGCGGCGGCCGGCGACGGTACGGACCGGCAGGTGACCCGGGCCCGTACCGTCACCGCGATCGTGCTGGTCGGCGGCGGCATCGGCCTCTACGACGGGCTCTTCGGACCGGGCACCGGCACCTTCCTGGTGCTGGCGCTGACGGCCGTGCTCCACCTCGACCTGGTGACCGCCTCGGCCACCGCCAAGATCGTGAACGTCTGCACCAACGCCGGGGCGCTGGTGATGTTCGCCGTGCAGGGCACCGTGCTCTGGCAGCTCGCCGCGCTGATGGCGGTGTTCAACCTCGCGGGCGGGCTCGCCGGGGCGCGGATGGCGCTCAGCCGGGGCAGTGGGTTCGTCCGGGGCGTGCTGCTCGTCGTGGTGTTCTCGCTCGTCGCCAAGCTGGGCTTCGACCAGTTCTCGGGGTGAGTCCCGGGCGGGCCGGGCGGCTGGCCGCTGGCCGCTGACTGGCCGGCGGTCCGGCCCGGGGCCGGTGGCCGCTCAGGCCGCGTCCCGTACGTCCGTCAGATGGGCGTAGACCACCACGTTGCCCTGGTAGCCGGTGTCCTTCGAGAACCCGCCGCCGCAGGTGATCAGCCGCAGCGCGGCGTAGGGCGCCTTCCCGTAGACACGGGTGCTGGGGAAGTCGTCGTTCTCGTACACCTCGATCGCGTCGATCGAGAAGACCGCGGTGCGCGCGTCCTCGCGTACGACCTCCACCCGGTCGCCGCGCCCCAGCGAACCCAGACCGTAGAAGACCGCCGGGCCCTTCGCGTTGTCCACGTGCCCGGCGACGAGCGCGGTGCCCAGGGCGCCCGGCCGGGTGCCGTCGCCGTACCAGCCCGCGAGGTTGCGGTCCTCCTCCGGCGGCACGTCCAGGCTGCCGTCCGGGCGGAGGCCGAGCCGGGTCAACGGCGCGTCCACGTCGATCTCGGGGATGCGCACCCGGACCGGGGTGGACGGGGCCAGCGGCTCGGCGACGGGCGAACCCGGCTGGAGCTGCGGCCCGGCGGCGAACGCCTCCGCCGCGGACGGCTGCGGGGGCACCACCTGGGTGTCCGCACCGTTCTGGATCAGCCAGACCCCGGCCAGCACGGCGACGCCGATCAGCCAGGCCTTGCCCTTGTGTGCCGTCTGGGACACGGTGCCGTCCTCGGAGTTCTCGCGGGAGCCGGGTCGGCCGGGCTCCCGCAGCGGTGCGCGGGTGTACGGGCATGGGTGTACGGGCGCGGGTGTACGGGCGCGGGTGTACCGGCGCGGGGGAGGGGCCCCGCGAGGCCCCTCCCGCGAGGCCCCTGCCGCCGGTCCGACGGTCGGCGGAAAGGGCCTTGCGGGAGGTCGGCGGTGGGTCGGCGGTGGGTCAGTGGCGGTTCAGCGGGAGCCCGCCGCCCGGCGTCGGCGCGCCATCCACACCGCGCCCGCGCCGGCCGCGCCGAGCACGCCGAAGCCCGCCGCGATCCGGGTGTTGTCCGGCCCGACACTGCCGCCCACACCGGTCTGGACGTGCCCCCACGGCTGCCGGCCGTCCTCGCCCTGGCCCTGACCCTGGTCCTGGCCCTGCTCGTGGTCCCCCGAGCCGCCGCCGGTCACCAGCAGCTCGCCCTTGGCGTCCTTGCCGTTGTCGCAGGCCACGGCGATGCCGTAGGTGCCGGGGCGGGTGTCGCGCGGCACGGTGAAGTGCCCGACCGCGACGTCCTTGCCGTCGCCGGGGTAGAGGTCGAAGTCCCCCGCGTCCAGGGAGTTCGCGTCGCCGACGCCCGAGCCGTTCTTGCCGCAGGCGGTGGTCTTCACGGTGACCTTGGCGCCCGGGACGGCGGTGGCGGGGGTGAGCTCCAGCCGGCCCCGGTCCCGGTCGGCGTCGCCCGCGTAGGCGGCCGGGGCGAGCAGGGCGAGGCCGAACGTCGCGGTCGCGGCGAGCGCGACGGCGGTACCGGTCGTGGAGCGGAGTGGACGGAGCATGGGAGGTCCTCCGGGTACGGGCGCGGGCAGAGCGGGACGAGCCCGGGCCGGACGGGCCAGCACGGGACGGGTCCTGCCTCCGAGGTAACGGGCGCACCGCCCCCCATGCCTGCTGACGCGCCTTCAGAAGTCACCCGTACGGACCGGCGCGGCACCCTTGCCACGCGTGATCGGCGCAGGTCACGGCGGTGCCGACCCTGCGCGCGCACCGTGCGGGCCGCCCCGGTGCCGAACGAGTGACGACCGGAACGCAGATGTGACGCAGGTCACATGCATGCTCTCCCGGGGGCCGGGCACACGCTGGATATCCCCCCACGGGGTGGCACCCCCCCCCGCCACCCCCTGGCAACCGCCCTCACCGGCCTATCCCCCCCCGGGCCCGGTGAGGGCGTTGTCGCGTCCGGGGCGGAGCTGCGTCGGCTCCCCGTCCCCGCTCGCGCGGACCCGCCCGCCGTCAGACCGGATCGGCCGGGGCGTCCCCGTACACCCGCTCCAGCAGCTCCATCAGCTCCGCGTCCACGGGGTAGGACCGGTCGTCGATGCGGTGGACGGGCACGATCCCCTGGGAGTTGGTGACGAACGCGGCCCGGAAGGCGTCGAGGCCGTCCAGGGTCACCGGCCGCCGGGCCGAGGGGGACCCGGCGAGGGCGAGCCCTTCCTCCAGCAGCGCCATGGTGATCCCGATCAGCGCGGGGGCGTCCGGCCAGACCACCCGATCGCCGTCCCAGAAGCCGATGTTGGTGATCGCGCCCTCGGTGACCACTCCGCCGGGGGCGGTCAGCAGCGCCTGGTCGTACCCCGAACGCACCGCCAGCCTGCCGTAGTAGGTCTGGCTGAAGTCGCCGGGCCGCTTGAGGTGCGGCAGTTCGCGGGCGTACGCCACCGAGAGGAGGCTCAGCGGCTTCCCGGGCGGTACGGCGGGCGGTGCCACCGTCACCATCAGCACGGTCCGCGTGGCGCCCGGCGGCAGGAAGCCGTGCACCCGCACCGAGGCGTCCCGTAGGCCGGCTCCCGACAGGGCCTTGCGTACCAGCTCGCGCAGCGGTTCCGCCTCCAGGTCCAGGCCGAACAGCTCCTGGTTCGCGGCGCGCAGCCGGTTCAGGTGGAGGTCCCAGCCCCGCACGCGTCCGTCCCTGACCTGGAAGGCCGTGAAGTGGCCATAGCCGGAGAAGGCGGGGATCCGCAGATCGTCGGGGGTCGCGGGGTGACCGTCGAACTCGACGTACGGGGCGGGCGAGGCAGGGATCATGGAGTCCACGGTAATTCGTGGAGCGGTACCGGGCGGACGCGCCCCGGGTGCGGGAGGCGTCGGCGAGGGGCGCCCGGCGGGAGCGGCGGGCCGATTATCCGTCGGTTTCCTCGTGCCCGCGCAGGGGTGGCGAATTCCTCGAAGAAGGCCGTGCTGCGGTGACCGCCGCTTTCTGGTCGGACAATTTCCTCGTTGGCCTGATTCTGTCCGGAAGTGGAATGCGTGGTGCGCAGGGTCGGGTGATTCCCGTTTCCCGTGCGCGGAGGAAAGGGATTCCTCCGCGCACGGGAGAGTTGTACGGCGGTCTGACCGGCTCACGCCGACGAGGAGGCCGTGGGAGTCCGGCGCCCGGAGGCCCCGTGGCGGCTCCGCGTCCGCCGCCGCACAGCCGGCCCGCCGTGGAGGCGGGTTCTCACAGGGGGGTGCAGAAACCGACTTCCGCGAGCGCCTCCCTGACGAGCTGGCGCACGTACTCGGGGCTGGGCGGATCGCCGGAGTCGCCCTTCGGGCCCCTGGGCCCCCGGGGGCCCACCTGGCCCTCCGGGCCCGGGTCTCCCCGGGAGCCCTGCGGCCCCCGGGGGCCTGCCGGGCCCTCCCTGCCGTCGGCGCCGGGGAGGCCGTGTGCCCCCGGCTTTCCGTCCCTGCCGTCCCGGCCGGGCTGGCCTTCGGCGCCCGTCGCGCCGACGGCACCCTCGGGACCGGGCGGGCCGCCCACGCCTTCGGGGCCCGCCGGCCCCTCGATGCCGCGCAGTCCCTGCACGCCGACCGGGCCCTCCGGTCCGGTCGCTCCCGCGGGGCCGGCAGGACCCGTCGGCCCCGCCGACCCGGTCGGACCGGCCGGACCGGGGCAGCCCGTACGGCCGCTCGGTCCCTGCGGTCCGGCCGGCCCCTGGGGTCCCGGCGGTCCTGGCTCGCCTCCGAAGGGTGGGGGATCGCACGTCGGCCCGGGGTTCTCCGGGGCCGGGGCCTGCGGGTCGTCCGGTGCGCTCTGCGCGGGTGACGGTGTGTCTCTGGGGGTGGGAGTGGACGAGGTCGTCGCGGCCATGCCGCCTCCTGGCGCTCTTCGCACCGCGTGCGCGGTGCGTCCGATGGGCGCCGTCCCGCCCGCGGGCGGGACGGCTGACGCGAACGGAGAGCGAGCGGCCATTCACCTTTTCGGCGAACGTCTGAGGTCGAACCATGGGAGCGGCTCTTCGCTGTCCGTGCTTATGGTGAATATTCCCTGGTCTCTCATTTGGGTAACCACGCCAAAGAGTGGCGTAAAAGTATTATTTAGATGATGGGGGGGAATTCCTTTTCCGTGAAATGGAGTGGAAGTGGGCGATGTTTCCGTGTGATCATGGCGAGAAAAGGTCGGGTGTGCAGGAGCTGCGGAAACGAATATGCGGCGCGTTCCGCCGAGATCCGCGGAGAGGAGGGGGCACCGTCAGGAGTGCGTTCCGGCCACCCCTCCCCTTCTCCGTACCCTCGGTGAACCCTTCGGCCGGGACGTCGTGGGCGCGCCCGGCGGCTTCTTCCGGGCGGAACGTGCGGGTGAGGAGAACGGGCGGCGGCCGGGGCCGTACCGACCGACAATCGGAAGCGGACCCCCGGGGCAGCCGCGCCCCGGACCCCGCGCCCCGAGGAGAGCGACCATGGCGACGCCGCCCGCCGCATGGCTGACCGTGCAGACCACGACCGACAGCGAGGAGAAGGCCCAGGCCCTGGCCCGGGGCGCGGTGGAGGCCCGGCTCGCCGCCTGCGCGCAGATCTCCGCGCCCGTCACCTCCGTCTACCACTGGCAGAACGCCGTGGAGACCGCCGAGGAGTGGCAGGTGCTCTTCAAGACGAGGACCGAGCGCTACGACGAACTGGAGGAACACCTGCGCGCCGCCCACGACTACGACACCCCCGAGATCATCGCCACCCCCATCGTCCGGGGCAGCGCCCGCTACCTCGCCTGGGTGACCGACCAGACCTCCTCGGCGGTGGCACTGTGACGACCACCGACCGGTCGCCCGGCCCCATACCCGCGCCCGGCGCCGTACCCGCATCCGCGTCCGGCTCCGGGGCGGCCGGTGGCGAGGAGTCGCTGCCCTTCTTCGTCTACGGCACCCTGCGGCCCGGCGAGCACAACCACGACCGGTACGTCCGGGGCCTCGACGTCCGCGAGCAGCCGGCGCTGCTGCACGGCGGGGCGCTCTACGACGGCCCCGGGTATCCGTTCGCCACCGACGGGGACGGTACGGTCCTGGGCGCGCTGATCACCGCGGCACCCGAGGAGTACGGCCAACTGCTCGTCGCACTCGACCGGTTGGAGACGTACCTGGGGCCCGACGACCCCCGCAACCTCTACGAGCGGGTCGTCCGGGACGTCGAGGTGCCCGGCACCGGGAGTGTGCGCGCCTGGATCTACCTCGCGGCCGCCGCGGTCTCCCGCACCCTGCACGCGAGCGGTCCGCGCATCCCGGGCGGCGACTGGCTCGGCCACCGCCCTCCCCGGAACGGCGCCCCGGTGACGCCGTAGGCCCGGTGCGACCGCGTAGGGGTGTGGGGCCACCATGGGGGACTGTTGGGGTGAGGCAGCACCACCCATGACCCGCCGGTGAAAGGTTCCCCATGCATCGACTCGTCGCCCAGCTCTGGCGGCTCATACGCGGCCCCCTCCAGTGGCGCGTCCTCTGGCTGGCCCACGCCAAGTTCAACGTGGGGGTCACCGGGGTCGTCCGGAACGACGCCGGTCAAGTCCTGCTGCTGAAGCACCGGTTGTGGGCCGCTCAGCACCCCTGGGGGCTGCCGACCGGCTTCGCCGTCAAGGGCGAGGAGTTTCCGCTCACCG
Source organism: Streptomyces sp. NBC_01335 (assembly GCF_035953295.1). GTDB lineage: Bacteria > Actinomycetota > Actinomycetes > Streptomycetales > Streptomycetaceae > Streptomyces. Next base: position 2,437,273 of record NZ_CP108370.1, on the reverse strand, counting down.
TCGTCCGCGAGGTGAAGGAGGAGACCGGGCTCGACGTGGAGCCGGGCCGACTGGTGCGGCTGAGGAGCGGCTACCGGCTCCGCCTCGAAGTCGCCTACGAGGCGCGGCTGGTGGGCGGCACCCTGGAGATCGACGACTTCGAGATCCTGGAGGCGAGGTGGTTCGACGTGGACGCGCTCCCCGCCGCCATGCAGGAATCGCACCGTGAGCTCATCCGGGGCGAAGACCTGCTCTGAGTACCCGGCTCCGGCGGTGCCCGGTGCCGGGCCTCACAGGACTCACACGGCCGACATAAATGTTTGCGAGATCGCTGGGAATATTGTTGACAATCCCGTAGCGTGCGTCCCGCCTCGGCCCCGAGGCCGAGGTTCCGACGAAGCACCCCGTGCGGCAAGGGCACGCGGTGCTCCACGAGGGGAGACCCCATGCAGCGGCTCTCGACGCCCTTCGGGTGCGAAACGCCCGAACACCCCACCGCCGTAAAGGAGATGCCGCGCTCCGCGCCCCGCAAGCGCCTGCTGAGAGGCGTGGCGGTCGCGGGCTCGCTCGCCCTCACGGCGCTCGCGGTGCCGTCCTCCTTCGCGGCCACGAGCGGTTCCGCCCAGGCCCGCGCCCAGGCATCGGCCCCGCGCGGTGCGCACGCCGTCGACGCGGAGGACGCCGCCCTGGACTTCGACTCCGCCGCCTACACGACGGTCACCGTCACCGTGGACGGGCAGCCGATGAACGTCCGCTGGTACAAGGAGATCTGCTACGTCGCGCACCCCGTCGAGGCGGCGGCCCAGCAGCCCGGCGGGTTCGGCAACACCACGATCTCCAACACCGCCTGCGGCTACCAGGCGATGAACGTGTTCGTCCCCGAGAGCGCCTTCGGCGACCAGCGGGCGCCGATCTACTTCGCGGTGAACAACAGCGGCTGGATGGCCAGTTACATCAAGGCGAGCGTCACCGGCGGCGCGTCCTACTCCAGCGCGACGAGCAACGTCGGCGCCGCGCTGAAGGCCGGTTACGTCTTCGTCGACGTCGCCAACCGCAGCCGCGGGCTGCTCGGCGCCGACGGCACGAACCCCGGCAAGGCGCCCGCCGCGGTGGTCGACGCCAAGGCCGCCGTGCGCTACCTGCGCCTCAACGACGCCACCATGCCCGGCAGCGCCGAACGCATCGTCATCAACGGCACCAGCGGTGGCGGCGCGTTGGTGTCGATCCTGGGCGCCTCCGGCAACAGCGCCGAGTACGACCCCTACCTCGCCGAGATCGGCGCCGCGGGCATCGACGCGAAGGGGCGCAGCACCCTGCGCGACGACGTCTTCGCCGTCAACGCGTACTGCCCGATCACCGACTTGGGCAACGCCGACAAGGCGTACGAGTGGCTGTACAACATCCTCGACACCCGCGCCGACACCGGCCAGAACCCGTCACCGGAGGACGCCGCCGCGATCGCCGCCCAGTTCCCCGCGTACGAGAAGAGCCTCGGCCTCCGCAACCCGGACGGTTCGAAGCTCACCGCCGCGAACATGATCGACACCATCCGGAAGGAGGTCGTCCGCTCCGCCGAGACCTATCTGAAGGCCGACCCGGCCAACACGATTCCGGCCCTCGGCGCGACCTTCGACCTCCAGTCCGGCGGCGGATTCCCCGGCGGGACGCCGACCACCAAGTCGTACGTCAACGACTGGATCGACGTCGACACCGCGACCCGTACGGTGCGCTCGGTCGACATGAAGAAGTACCTCGCGTTCGTCGTCGCCCAGGCCACCCTGAAGACGACCCCCGCCTTCGACGCCGTCGGCGTCAACGGGAACACCACCAGCGGCACCGAGACCAACCTCTTCGGCCCGGTGGACCAGAAGTACATGAACTACACCGAGTACAGCTGGGACCACAACGACGTTCCCGGCGACGGCAGCGGCATCGACGACACCGGCCTGACCTGGGACCAGTACACCGCGAAGCGCACCACCACCGTGGACGACCAGATCCACCTCATCGACCCGATGGACTTCATCGGCACCGGCGCCGACACCGCCGCCAACTGGTACGTCCGCGCCGGCACCCGCGACCGGGACACCTCGTTCATCGTCTCGATCAACCTCGACCGGGCGCTCGAAGCGGACCAGCAGGTCAAGGACGTCGACTACCGGCTCGCCTGGAACCAGCCGCACGCCGGCAACTACGACGTGCCCGAGGCCATGGCCTGGATCGCCAAGGTCGTCCGCAAGGCCGGAGACCCGCTGGGCGCCAACCACCGCTGACGGCGGGGCGGTTGGGGCGGTCGGGGCTTCCGCGCCCCGGCCTGTCACCTCCCGGGCCCGTCATGCTCGGGCCTGTGATGCCCCGGCCCGGCACGTCCCGGCCCGGCACGCCCAGGCCTGGCACGCCCAGGCCTGGCACGCCCAGGCCTGGCGCGTCCCGGCCTGTCGCGGACGAGCGCTCACTCCTCGTCCGCGACGCCGGGCGTGACAACCGGGGTCCCAGGGGCCCCAGGGTTCAGGACTCTGGGGGGCGCCGTCCCGGAGATCAGCGGGTCAGGCCGCGTTCCCCGGACGGGTCCGGCGCCTGCGGGCCGTGACGGCCACCGCGCCGCCCGCGAGAAGCATCAGCGCACCGGCTGCCGCGATCGCCGGCGTGGAGCCGCTGCCCGTCGAGGCCAACGTCCCCGAGGCGGTCGGCGAGCCCGACGCGCCCGCTCCGGCCTTGCCGCCGGCGGACACGTTCCGGACCCCCGCGCTCTGGGTGTCCGTGCCCGGGGCCGTGGCGGTGGGCGTGGGATCGGCGGTGGCCGAGGAGGACGTCTTCACCACGAGGGACGCCGTGTTGTTGGCCTTGTCGGTGTCGGCGTTCAGATCGCCCCCGTACACCGTGGAGACGGTGACCTTGCCGGAGGTCGTGGCCGGAGCGTCCGCGCCGACCTTCACGGCGAACGGCAGCTCCAGCGTCTCGCCCACGGTGAAAGGCGATTCCACCGCGCAGATGTACTCCGGGGCGCCGGGCGTGGGCTCACCCATGCCGCCGCCCGTCCACACGCCGCACTTCGGCGGGATCGTCACCGCGGTGGTGCCCTTGGGGATCTCGACCAGGATGCCGATCTGGGCGTCGGAGTTCACGAGGTTGAAGTCGGCCGGTCCGTTGTTGCGTACCGTCGCGGTCAGCGCGGCCTGGTTGCCCGGTGCGACCTCGGCGGTGGAGCCGGTGACCTCGATGTCGGCCGTGTTGTCCGCCTCGATCTGCCACTGGGCGTGATCGGTCCGCACGACCGGCGGTGTGCCGTCCTCGACGAGTTCGAGCACCGGTCCGGTGGAGGCAGCCGTCTTCGGCACGGAGGTGGCCACGGCGGCGATCTGGTAGTCGACGAACTCGTAGAGCGCCGTGGGCTTCACGGCGATCCCGACCGGCGACGAGAGGCGGTAGGCCTTGCCCGGTTCGACCGGAGTGGTGAGGTGGCAGACCGCGAGGTCGAAAGACTGGCCGTATTCCGCGGGGATGTCCGTGGTCGTCCCGTAGGTGCAGTTGGAGAACTGCTGGGCGAAGCCCAGGCCACGGGTGGTGGCGAGCGTGAGGTCCACCTGGTCGGCCACCAGCGAACCGGAGTTGGACACCCTGATCGGGGCGTTCAGGGTCGAGCCGGGCTCGACGTCCCCGGTGTCCGGAATCCTCTGGATACCGAGATCCACCGCGCCGACGGTGACCTTGACGGTCATCTCCTCGACGGTCGCGTTCGACGAGGTCGCGAAGAGCCGCGCCGTGCCCGTGGTCCCGAGCGGGACGCCCGGCTTGGCGTTCATGTCCAGGACGCCGCCGGCGTGCCCGTCGGGAGCGATGTCGTGTGCGGGCCACGTGCAGATGTCGCCCACACAGGTGGAGTCGAGGTCCGTGAACGCGGAGATGCCGGAGGCGTCGATGGTGACGACCACGTCCTCGGCGGTACCGCCGTCGGCGTCCCCGTCCAGCCCCCAGTTGATCTGCGGCGGGTCCGACCGGTCGGCGGGCTGCGGCAGCCCCACCTCGGAGCGCGCAACCGTGAACTTCAGCGCGGGCCCGTCCTCGGCGTGAGCCGGAGCCCCCACCAGAACCGTCCCGAGCAAGGCGGCGGCCGTGAGCGCGAGCGCCGCCGACCAAGAACGCCGATGAACTGATGACATCTGGATTTTCCCCTCCCATGAGCCGGAGTTGGTGCACCGGCTGCCTCGTGTGACGAGCGGGGATCACGAATGGTTGTGCCGGAGCCCGCCTGACGCGTCGAAACCAACTCCGCCGCGACGGTGCAAGAGCACCAGCCTCTGCCAGTTCGGAGCCGTGCTCGGTGCCGCGGCGAGCGTGCGTGCCAGGCGTCTTTCGGCAGACGGCACTTCGACGACCCGCCCAAGGCTCCCCCGACCGGATGGCGGTACTTGTCGTGGTCGTCGTAACGGTCACCGGGCGCGACTCCGGGGCGACTCAGGGGCGGCGCCGGGGTCGGCCGACGGCCGGGTCGGGATCGGCCGGCTGCGGGCCGAGAGGCTTCTGCGAGGATGTGGGCAGCCCTTGCAAGGGGGCGGGCCGGGGGCCGCTGCGGGCGGTGGGAGCGGGGGAACGGCGTGGGCTTCAGCGGAGTCGACGGAACGACGGACGAGTTGTTCGCGGGGGCACTGGCCGAGGTCGGCGCGGATGACGAGGAGCGCTCCGTGCCTTTCCTGGTCGCCCTGCACAACCGTCCGACCCGCGAAGTCTTCGACCGAGCGGCCGCCTTGCTGAGCCGCGAGGACCCGGTGGAACGGGAGCTGGGAGCGCGGATCCTGCGCGAGCTCGGCCCGTACGGCACCGAAGGCCGTCGGCCGTTCACCTCGGAAACCATCGGTGTCGTCCTGGCCGAGATCGGTGACGAACCTGACCCAGGGGTCCTGGGGTGGATGATCTCCGCACTCGGCTACCACTCCGCCCATCAGGCTCTTGACCTGGTACTGGGTCACCAGGGTCATCCGGCGCAGCCGGTACGTTTCGCGGTCGCCGCCGCGCTGCCCGCCTTGGCCGATCCCGAGCTCACGGAGCAGCGAGTCGTGGAGGCGCTCCTCCGGCTGGCGGAAGACGACAACGACTCGGTGCGCTGGTACGCGCTGTACGCGCTGTTCAACGAGATGGCCGGGATCCCCGATGAGCACAGGAGGCTGTGGGCCACGCACTTGATCGGGCAAGCCGACGCACAACGTCGCGAAGAGATGTCCCGTATCGCCACTACGCTTGCCGACGAGGCCGATGGCGTCCTGCGCGACCTTCTCGGGCAGGCGGGGACGCGGACGACAAGACTGCCGGAGCGGTGAGGAAGCAGCCGGGCGACCGCGGGGCGGGGCCTGCCGGCCCGCGGGGAATGCCCGCGCCGCAGCAGGGGGACTCCGTCGACTCGGTGCGGAGGCCGACGCGGTCGGCCCCGCCCGGATCGCGATGCGCCCGAGGCGGGTCGCCGACCGCTCACGCGTCACGCCCCCGTGATTCCTGGGCGTCCAGGAACTCCGTGATCTGGGCTGCACCGATACGTTGCAGCCAGGTGGGGAAGTCCATCGCAGCGGGGTGGATCCGTCGTGTGGCGGGGATGTCCGCGCGGTAGCCGCGTTCGCCCAGCCACTCGTGGGCCAACGCGAACTCCTCGTTGACAGCCCGGATCGTCTCCATCGGAATCTGCGCGTACGGAAGCGGGCGCTTGATGGCCGTCGCGATGTGAGCGGCAATCTGGACGGGGGTCAGCTCGTCGCCGGCCAGGGCCGTCGCGCGCCCGATCCACTCCTGGGGCCGTGAGAACGCGAGTTCGGCGACGACGCCGACGTCGTCCACGGCCATGATCTGCAGCGCGACGTCCGGGGCGAGGCCGGAGACCAGGCTGCCGCCTTGGTGGGCGTATTCACCGGTGTAGTTCTCCATGAAGGAGACAGGCCGCAGAACCGTGACGGGCAGGCCGAGCTTCGCGAGGTGCTGTTCGATCCGCCACTTGCTGACCAGGTTGGTCGGCAGCGTCTCACTGTCGTGGCGGTCCGCGCCGGCGATCGAACTGAAAACGATGTGCCCGATGTTGGCGATACGGGCGGCTTCGGCAACGTTCATTCCCCAACGGACCTCGTCCTCCGCAGAGAAGCCGGGTGCCGTACCGGGGGAACCCACCGTGGGCTGGACGCTGAAGAGACCGTAGGCGCCCTCGGCGGCGTCCACGAGGGAGGAGACCTCCTCCATCTCCGCACGTACGATCCGCGCTCCGGCACGCGCAAGGGCCTTCGCCGGGGCCCCCTCCGGATTGCGCGTGAGCGCCCGCACCTGCCACCCACCGTCGAGCAGATGCTTGGTCACCGCCCGGCCCTGTAGGCCGGTCGCGCCTGTCACCACGATGGTCCTGTCCGTCAACTTCACTGTCTCTCCTGGACTTTGCGGAAGCCGGGGAGGACTCCCGATAAGTGGGGTGGCCCCCCGTTTATTGCTCGATACAATATGGAGGGCCACCCCGGTTAGCAAGCCGTCAGGAGATTCCGTGCCCCGAAACGCCACAGCGCCGTCCTCGCCCAGGCGGCCCATGCGAGCCGACGCGCGGCGCAACTACGACCGGATCCTGGCCGCCGCCGGGGCCGCTGTTGCCCAGCACGGCGCCGAGGCCTCCCTGGAGGAGATCGCCCGGCACGCCCAGGTCGGCTCAGCCACACTGCACCGCCACTTCCCTTCCCGGCAGGCGCTGCTGGAGGCCGTCTTCAAAGACCGGGTCGAGGCCCTGTGCGCCAAGGCGCACGACCTGGCCGCCGAGCCCGACCCGGGCGCCGCGCTCGTCACCTGGCTCCATGCCGTCGGCGCACACGCCGTCACCAACAGAGGTCTGGGGGCATCCCTGATGCCCGGCGCCGACACTGGTGATCCGACGTTCGGGGACACCTGCCACACGATGATCCTGAACGCGGGCAGCGAACTACTCGCGCGCGCCCACCATGCGCGCGCCGTGCGATCCGACGTCACCATCACCCAACTGCTCAAACTCGTGGGAGCCATCGCGCTGGCCACCGAACTTGACAGCGACGGCGCCGCCGAGACCGAACGCCTCCTGACGCTCGTCATCGAGGGGGTGCGCCCACCGGAGACAGGGCGGGGGCGGTCACTCGACACGCCGAGCGAGGGCTGTTAGCGCCCTTCTGTCGTCAGGGCTTTCGCGCCCCACGCGCCTGTCCTCGGCCGCTCCTGGGCTCTGTGCACGTGCGGTCGGATTCTGTGAGGTGGGGTAGTGGCACGTGGCAGAGGCGGAAACGCGCGGGAGGAGAGCGGGCCGGTCCGGTGGCGTGCTCGTGGTGGTGTGCGCGGCCGTTCTGTTCGCGGGCTGCGGCGGCGACCGTGGCGACCCGCACCGAAGTCGGAAGCAGGACCAGCGATCCGTACGTGCATGACCTCGTCCGGCGGGGGGCCTGCCAGAACGGCGACGGCAGGGCCGACCAGGTCTCGCCCGCCTCCGCCACCGGTACGGGGCTCCGCATCACCCTTCCGGGACAGCGGAAGCCCCCACCGCGACCTGCGCGACGGGGGCCCGTCCGGTGCCGGTTGGCCGACTGCTCAGATGGCGCTGAACTCGCCGGCCTTGACCCCTGCCACGAACGCGCTGAACGACGCGGCGGAGAGGCCCAGGACAGGGCCGCTGGTGTCCTTGGAGTCGCGTACGGGGACCGCGCCGTGGGCGGCGGCGAGGTTGGTGGCGACCTCGACGCACTGGCCACCGTTGGCGCTGTAGGAAGACTTGAACCAGTGGAGGGATTCGGTAGTCACGAGGTGCCCTTTCGTACCTGGCTGATCATGGCCACGGACGCCGCCTGTGAGAGCGCTTCGGCCGCGAGTTGATGGTAGGCCGTGAGGAGTGGTCCGACGAAGCGCATATCGCGCTCCAGTTGCCCGGATTGGGCGGACTCCGCGTAGGCCACATAAGACCTGTCGGACAGGGTGATCAGCGTGACCGGCGTGTAGAACGAGCGGCGTTCGCCCAGTTCGAAGGGGGCTACCTGAATGACGGTGTTGGGCAGCGCTGCGATTGCGGCCAGATGATCCAGTTGTTCCTCCATCACCGTCGTCCCGCCCACGCGCTGCCTGATGCAGCTCTCGTCCAGGACGGCGTAGATCTGAGGGGCAGGCGTACGAGCAAGCGACTGTTGGCGTCGGGTCAGAAGAGCAAGTCTCTCCTCGGCCTGAAGCTCGGTGATCGCTCCACGACGTACCGCACCGCTTGTGATGGCAGCCGCGTACCCCGGGCTTTGGAACAGGCCTGGGACGACGCCCATCTCAAAGAGGCGGATCTCCGTAGCTCGCCCCTCCTGGATGACGAACTCCGGGAATCCGTCGAGAATCGCGCTGTTTCGGGTGGCCGCCCCTTGCCGCGTCAGTGCATCGCCCGTACCGAAAGCCCGATCGGTACTTGCGGTGAACTTGGCAGTTGGAGTTCGTGCACCAGTTTCGACCCCGGAAATATGCGAAGCGGAATATCCCGTACGAGCGGACAGCTCGTCCTGCGTCCACCCGCGTTCCTCCCGCAGCCTGCGCAGACGTTCCCCGAAGGCCGCGCGTGGGCTTGCCTCAGGGTCCAACTCCTTGCGATTCGCCACTCTTCATCGATCTTTCGTTCAGTCTCGTGGAGGTTGAAGGCGTTTTAAGAGTAAGTCACTCTGAAGACTCCTGGTAGCAGAACGGCTACAGAGAGGAGTTGCCCATGTCCGTGCCCGACGCCGGTACTTCGGCGGAACAGGGCCCCGGCGGACCGCTTCCGGCCCCCGGCGCACTCATGGTGGACACCAGTCGTGAGGACCGGGTCGGGGAGTTCCGAGGGGTCGCGGGCCCGTACTGGGCCATACGGCCTGTCGGCGGTGGGGTCGAGTGGGAGGCCGCCCCCGGGTGCGTACGGCCGGCGAACCCGGCAGAGCGGCTGCGGGCGGACAACGCGCGCTGCAATGCCCGGAGTCGGGGTGAGGTGCTGTGAGCACGGAGCCCGACCGCATCAGCCCCTACGAGGCGGGGCACGCGCCCGACCGCCCTGACGCCGACGGCTGTTCCGCCTGCCTGGAATTCGACTGGGCCGAGGAGGACGCCGAGCGGGTTGGTGACCTGAGCCTCGCGACCGACTGGCGGATTCTGCGCAGGCGCCACCAGGCGGCCGACCACCCGGCACCGGCGGCCGGGCCCCAGGCGGAGGTGGCTGAGCACCCGGCGGAGGTGGCCGACCACCCGGCGGAGGTGGCCCTTACCGACTCCGCCGATGCCCCTACCGCCTCCATCCGCTGAGGACCGACGAACGAAGGGGAAGCGCTCCCGTGCGCTTCCCCCCGGAGGAAGTGCCCCATGTCGCAGTGCACCGCCGTCGCCCTGCTGCCTGCCTCGCAGCGCGCGGCCCGCAAGGGCGGAACTCCCGCCGAACCGCGGCCCATTCGGTGCGTACTCGGGGAACAGCACCCCGACGAGCACGCCTATCTGCTGTGGGACGACGACCGGCTCGGCGGCGGGGTGTGGGTGCGCTGGACGGCCGGCGGCCGCATGTACCGGGTCCTACTGATCCGGTGCACCCACCACGACGAACTGCACGGTCCATGCGCCCTGTTCGCCGACCATCCCTCCGGTCACTCCTGGGAGGTGTAGGGGGCTGTCCGGCGGATCGCGGACGGTCGCGCGGTCACTGCATTCCCCTGCCGGACGCTCGGACGAATGCGGAGGATCGCCACCTCTACCGACTCAACGTCACCAGTCCGAAGACCACCAACGCCACTCCCACGCATCCGAACTGCAATCTCATGAGTTCAAGGCTCTTCCAGGGCGTCCCCCACCGCGACCTGTGCGGCGAGAAGACCACGTCTGCCCGGTCCCACACCCAGAGGTCCACGCCGCGCCAGCCACAGGCCACCACGACGGAAGCGCCGCCCGCGAGCAATGCGAGCATTCCGCGTAAAAGCACACTGTCCTCGCTGGTTCACGGAACGGTCGCTGCGGCAGCGATCGGGCGCCGGCTCGCCCCGAGCCGCCGCTCAAGGCTTTCGCGGGGATGCCGAGGAGACGAGCGTCAGCGCGATGAACAGGGCGACGGGATAGGCGCATGCGGACCACGGCGGGGGAACGACCTTCTGGGCGCCAACGACCAAACCGGCGAGCAGGAGCCAGCTCGCCAGGAGCCATGGACGCCGCAGCAGAGCCCTGATCACAGCGGTCCGAGCGCTCCGTGTGCCTTCCCCCCTTGATCCCATGGCCGGACCATAACCTCCCCCCACGCCGCACGACTACGGCGGGCAACTCCTGATCCGCCGGACATCCCCTGCGCCCCTGCGGGCGGGGAGACGCGGGCCGGGCCGCCCCCGCCCGGGCCGTCACCCCATCCGCCGGGCGCTCACCGTCCAGAAGACCGCGAACCCCGTCCATGAGCTCGCGAACGCCCAGGTCAGCGGGTGTCCGCCGAACAGTGCCAGGGAGCCGATCCATGCGGTCCCGAAGGCCACGAAGAGCAGGCCGAAGCTGTGGAAGGCGAAGAGTTCGGCGAGGCGTCCGCTGAGCACCGCCCACGCGCCCACCGCCAGGGCCAGACAGCCCACTGCCAGCTGCCACAGGACGCCGCTCTGCGAGGACGGCGGGTAGGAGTAGGTGTGACCGAGCACCTTCAGTCCCACCACCTCGCTCCGCCACAACCGGACTTCGGCGGGGTCGCCCGTCCCGACCTTGTCGTACGCTCCCGAGTCCACCGCCAACCAGTCGGTGTGGTCGGGTCGTTCGACCTTGACGTCGTAGTACGTCGTGCAGGTCGTGGTACCGCCCCCGCCGTCCCCGCTCGTACCGTCGTACGTGCACTGCTCGCCCGTACGGCGGTCGAGCACCGTGCCCGCCTCCCGCCGCACGCACGCCTCCCCGACGTCCCCGTTCGCGCTCCCGGCCGGGCTCCCGGCTGTTCCCCCGCCCGAGCTCCCGTCCCCGCTGCCGGTCGCGCAGACCGGCGCGTCGCGGTAGTCCATGGTCGCCGCGTACCCGTCGGTGATCTGCTGGCCGCAGAGGAAGACCCCCCACCCGGACGCCAGGACGACCAGTCCGCGTAACCAGACGGGCAGCCGCCCGCGGTTCCCGTTCCGCCTGTACCCCGTCGACTTCACGATGCGGTGATGCCCCGGGGCCGGGACCCGCATGCCTGGCCGACTGCCCCGCGCCACGCGCACCGGCGTCTTCGTCCGGCGGCGACGGCGGTACTCAGACGAGCGACTTGATGGTTCGGTCCGCGCACCGCAGCGTGTCGTCGATCGCCCGGTCCATCTCACTCACGTCGGCGTCGGCCGCGAGGAGAGCGGGGACGTTGATGATGCTGGCGGAGAGGAAGCTCCCGGCCACGGTGAGGAACTCCTTGTACCGTTCCTGCCCGTCGCGTCCGAGGGATTCCCAGTCCCGGGGCTCCGCCGGAAGGCCCGCCCGCCACTTCTCAAGGGCATGCGTGCCGTGCACTTCCACGTACTCCATGATGGCCGTGGCGCGCGACAGCACGTCGACCATGACGTCGAAGCCTTGCTGCGACTGAGCCAGAGCCTCCTCCGCGGCCTCGACCCCGATGCGCAGACGTTCCTCCTCCCTCTTGTTCCGCCGCTTTCTCAAGACGTAGAACCCGGCCGCCGCCAGCGCTGCCGCCGGAGCGGCGACCACGCCTGTGAGCAGGAGAATCCCGCCGGCCATGCCCGCACCGCCCGCCGCCAGCGTGCCTCCTCCCAGGAGGGCCAGCGTCGCGTTGGTCGCAGCGACCCCGGACAACCCCGAGATGGCCGCTCCGGTGGAGGCGGTCCCGAACATCGCGGCGGCGGTGAACGCGCTGTAGGCCGCGGCGCCTCCGGCCGCCGCCCCGAGCGCACCCCCGGCGGCGCCTCCGGCGGAGTCGCGAATCACGCTGGCGATCCCGGCGGACATGGCCTCGATACGGATCGCGGCAGGGACCGCACCCGTGCTGCCGCTCTCCGCCTCGCTCGGCCGTTCCGGCTCGGGCGCCCCGCTGATGGTCCCGGCCAGCTCCACGAACCTCATGAAGAACGTGTCGCGGACGACATCGTGGGCGCGGTTGAAGGCTTCAGCGTGTTCCTGGGTGATCTTCGTCCGCTGGGCCACCTTCTCGTTGATCTCGGTGTGGCGTCCCCTCGTCTCCGCGACCTGGTCGCGCAGCTTCACCGGTCGTTGGCCCCGCTCAAGAGCGAGAGACCTGGTTCGGTCCTCCGCCTCCTGGGTGAGCTGCTCGGGTGTCAGCCGGAGGGCGAGGGCGAGGGCGGCCAGGCGGTGCTCCCGGGGGCTGATGAGCCCGTGCTCGATCCGGGAGATCGAGACCGCTCCGCCCTTCCCGTACTCGGCCCGCTCGCCCAGGTCTTCCTGTGTCATCGGTGGCTCCTGGGCCTGGCGGTGCTCCCGGATCACCAGGCCCATCGCCTCGGCGCTGAACTCATTCACCGGCTCCCCCTCCCTTGGTCGTCGGGCGGTGGCGACGCCAGGAGGACTGAAGCTCACGCGCCAGCACACCACCGGAGAGCGCGGCCCGGGTGCCGTCCTCCAGGAACTGCTTGGCCGCTTTGACGACGGCCGGGTCACGGCGGACTTTGCCCGCCGTCTGGATGTTCTGGCTCGCGGTGACGGTGAGTTGGGCGAGGTCGATGCGAGGCATGGCGGGAGACCTTTCGTCGCTGCAAGTGCCTACGTCCACGCAACATAGCGTCGCTTAGTGTTCCGCGTCCGCACTATGGTCATTCCGGTCGTGCCAACTCTGCTGTTGTGGGCCGCTCTTGGGCTGGTCTCGGGGAGTCGGTCCCGTGGCGCACATGGCGTGCCAGTCGGCGCCGGGGAGTCGCTCCCGTGGCGGACGCGGACGGCGGCCCTGGCCTCACCCCCTCACCCCTCACCCCCGCGCCGCCGAAAGGGCGTCCGCGACGCCGGTCTCCTTGCGCCCCAGGAAGTGCGGGTCGGGCCGGAAGACGGCGTCCAGGGCCGCCTTGCCCGCCGCGAAGACCTCCCGCGTACCGCCGTAGTACCAGGTGGCGTCATGCGGTTCGTCGACGCCGACCCCGTACGCGTCGATCCCGGCGGCCCGGCAGAGCGCGACCGCCCGCCGGATGTGGAACCCCTGGCTCACCAGGAGCGCGCGGTCCACCCCGAAGATCTTCTTCGCCCGCACGCAGGAGTCCCACGAGTCGAAGCCCGCGTAGTCGCGGACGATCCGGGCGGCCGGCACCCCGTGCGCGGTGAGGTAGGTCCGCATCGCGTCCGGCTCGTCGTACTCCGTACGGCTGTTGTCGCCGGTCACCAGGAGGACCTTCACCTTGCCGGTCCGGTACAACTCGGCTGCGGCGTCCAGCCGGTGAGCGAGGTACGGGGTCGGCTTCCCGTCCCACAGCCCGGCCCCGAACACCACGGCCACACCCTCGGCCGGCGCGTCGGCCGTGGTCCGTATGTGCGCCTCGGCCGAGGTGTACATCCACGTCATCGGCGCCAGCGCCACCACGCAGGCCACCATCAGCCCCTGCACCGCCCGCCGTTGACCGCGCCGGGTGCGCGGGAGCCGTGCGGCCCACGCGCGCGGACGCAGGGCCCGCCGCAGCCTCGGCGGTACCAGGGCTCTCGGCAGTCTCGGTCGTCGCATGGAACTCCCCTCGATGAGCGGCGCACGGCGCTCGTGCGGCCCTCCCCCTCACAAGGGGACGAACGGGCGCGCTCGTGGGTTCTGCGCCAGGGGAGATCCTTGTCCTGCCCCATGGGCCGGCCTGCCCGGCGCGTCCTTGAGTACCGCCGCCGGACGGTCGAGGCCGCCTGCGGCCCTCACCCCTTGGGCACCCACGGCGCCGGCAGCGGCTCGGGGCCGTCCAGGGCGTGGCGGACCTTCTCCTTCAGGGACTTCGGCGGGGCCTGCCCCTCCTCCCGCGTGTGTACGAGACGGGCGGTGGTCACGCGGAAGTGGCACGCGCGGTGGTTCTGGCGGACGTGGACCAGCCAGGAGCCGTCGCCTGCGAGGAAGGCGCTGCGGCCCGGGGTGTCCCCGGGCCGGGCGTGGCGGGCCAGGATGCCCGGCACGTAGTGCAGTGCCGCGTCCTCGGCGACGGCGCACGCCTCCGCCTCCGTACCGTTCACGGGGTGGCTGGCGGTCAACGTCCAGTGGTGCAGCCTCAGTTCGATGCCGTCGGCCCGCCGTGTCTCGCGGGTGTCCTCCTCGATGAGGACGTACCACCGATCAGTCATGGGCGAAGCCTACGGGGCGCTCCGAGGGGTGGGCGATACCCCAACTGGCTGTATTCGGTGAGGGGTTCGAGCATCTGCGTGGGGCAGGGGTCTCGGATGCCGTCGCAACCGTGGCTGTGGATCCGTGGCCGCGAGCTCTTCGGTCCGTCGCGCGGGGAGTTCGCCGCGTCGCGACCCTTGACGAGTACACGAAGACGGGCCAAGAATGATCACGCACTGCGGTATGACAACGTTGTCTACGTTGGAAGAGGCGTTCTTTCCATGAGATGGACCCACTGGATGCGTGGCGCGGGGACGGCGGCCGCCACGGCCGCGCTCCTCGGCGGAGCCGTCGCCGCGCCGGCCGCGGCCGACTCCGGCCGGCACGGTCAGGACAGGCTCACCGATCTCGTCAACCCGTTCATCGGGTCCGAGAACGAGGGCAACACCTACCCCGGTGCGGCCGTGCCGTTCGGCATGGTGCAGTTCTCGCCCGACACCGGTCACAACACCGGATACGACTACACCCAGAACCACATCCGGGGCTTCTCCACCGTGCACATCTCCGGTGTGGGCTGCGGCCTCGGCGGTGACCTCCCGGTGCTCCCGACGACCGGCGACATCACCTCGACGGACAACGCCGTCTACGCGGCCGAGTTCAGCCACGACGACGAGAAGGCCGCTCCCGGCACGTACGAAGTCGGCCTGAAATCCGGCATCAAGGCGGAGCTGAGTGCCACCGCCCGTACCGGTGTGCAGCGTTACACCTTCCCGGCCACCGACAAGGCCAACGTCCTCATCAACGCGGGCCAGTCGCTGCACAAGACGGTGAGCACCAAGGTCGAGATCCTCGACAACCGCACCGTGCGCACCGCCATCACCGGCAGCGGCTTCTGCCAGGACACCAAGCCGTACACGGTGTACACGATCACCCGCTTCGACCGGCCGTTCAAGGTCTCGGGTACGTGGAAGGGCGACGTCGTCACCGAGGGCTCCACGTCCTCCACCGCAGCCGGTGAGCGCAACGGCGCCTTCCTGCGGTTCGACACCACCAAGGACCGCACCGTCGAGGCGACGACCGCGATCTCCTACGTGGACGCCAAGGGTGCGGCCCTCAACCTCCGTTCCGAGGGCGGCCGTAGTTACGACCACGTCGCCAAGGCCGCGCAGGCCGCGTGGGAGGACCGCCTCGACGACGTCAAGGCGCAGGGCGGCAGCGAGACCGTCCGCCGGACCTTCTACTCCTCGCTGTACCGCTCGTTCCTCGCGCCCAACGTGGGCAGCGACGTGGACGGCCGCTACACCGGCTGGGACCAGAAGATCCACCAGGCCAAGGGCTTCACGTACTACCAGAACTGGTCGCTCTGGGACACCTACCGCACCCAGGCCCAGCTGCTGTCGCTGCTGGCGCCCAGCGAGTCCCGCGACATGGCGATCTCCGTCATCAAGATCGACGAAGAGAGCGGCTGGCTCCCCAAGTGGGGCTACGGCACCGTCGAGACGAACATCATGACCGGTGACCCGGTCACCCCGTTCCTCACCAACGCCTACCAGCAGGGCCTCCTCAAGGGGTACGAGGAGAAGGCCTACAAGGCGCTGAAGAAGAACGCGGACGGCGTGCCGCCCGCCGACTCCGCTCCGGTGGGCCGCGAGGCCAACAAGGAGTACCTCGCCAACGGCTTCGCCCCGTACATCGAGAACCGCGCGCACGTGAAGCCCGGCGACTCGGACTACGACCACGGCGCCTCCGCGACCCTGGAGTACGCGCTCTCCGACGCGATGCTCGGCCAGATGGCCAAGGACCTCGGCCACAAGGCCGACGCCGCGCGCTACACCGAGCGGGCCCAGAACTACCGCAAGATCTTCGACAGTTCGACCGGCTTCTTCCGTGCCCGTGACGCCTCCGGCGCCTTCACCGGCCCGGTCGACCCGGCGCAGAGCGTCGGCTTCCACGAGGGCACCTCGTGGCAGTACCAGTGGCTCGTCCCCCAGGACCTGCCCGGCATGGTCGACCTGATCGGCGGCACGCAGTCCGCCAACGCCCGCCTCGACTCCTTCTTCGCCTACGACCAGCTGGTCCAGGACCCGGCGAAGACCGCCCGCGAGACGTGGGTCAACGGCCCGTACGCGTACTACAACGCGGACAAGTACAACCCGCAGAACGAGCCCGACCTGATCGCCCCGTACACCTACCTCTCGACCGGCCAGCCCTGGAAGACGACCGACGTGGTGCACGCCGCGCTCACCCTCTTCACGGACGCCCCGACCGGCATGACGGGCAACGACGACCTCGGCACGATGTCCGCCTGGAACGTCCTCTCCTCCATCGGGATCTTCCCGGTCCAGCCGGGCACCGACACCTGGGGCCTCTCCACCCCCGTCTTCGAGCGGGTGGACCTGACGCTGGACAAGCGCTACTACCCGAACGGCAAGCTCACCGTGAAGGCTCCGGGCACCTCGGACTCGGTGCGCTACATCCAGTCCGCGAAGGCCGACGGCCGCTCGTACGCCAAGACCTACCTGACCACGGACGACATCCGTGACACCCGCGAGCTGACCTACGAGGTCGGCACGGAGCCCTCCACGTGGGGCACCTCGGTGAACGCGGCTCCGCCCGCCCTGAAGTGACGCGCTGACCGGCAATCACTCGGTACACACCGACGCGAGGACCCGCCCCTCACCGGGGGCGGGTCCTCGTGCGTCTCCCTGCGCGAACAGCCACCGCGGCCGGCCCTTAGCATCGTGCGATGACGCAACCACGACTGGTCGCCACCGACCTCGACGGCACCCTCCTGCGACGTGACGGCAGCCTCTCCGACCGGAATCTGCGCGCGCTGCGGACCGCGCAGGACGCCGGCGCCGAGGTCGTCGTGGTCACCGCCCGGCCGCCCCGGTACCTCGACCAGCTCGCCGACACGACCGGGCTGACCGGCACGGCGGTGTGCAGCAACGGCGCGGTCGTCTACGACATCGCCACCCGTACGGTCACCGCCTCCCGGCCGCTGGCCCTGCCCACCGCCCGGTCGGTGGCCGACCTCCTCGCGGCGGAACTGCCGGAGGTCGCCTTCGGCATCGAGGCGGCGGGCCACATCCACTTCGAACCCGCCTTCCTGCTGCGCTTCTCCGGCGACCCCGCCTTCGAGTCGGTCCTCGCGTCCCGGGAAGCGCTCTGGCAGACCGGTATCCCGCTCGCCAAACTGCTCGCCTGGTCCGACCGCACCGACGCCGACACCTTGCTCGCGACGGTCGAGCGGGTGGCGCCCGGACTCGCCCAGTACACGCACTCCGGCGGGCGCGGACTGCTGGAGGTCAGCGCCACGGGAGTCACCAAGGCGGGCACCCTGTCGCTCCTCTGCGCGGAGCGCGGGCTCACCGCCGCCGACGTCGTCGCCTTCGGTGACATGCCCAACGACCTGGACGTCCTCCGCTGGGCAGGAGCCGGCTACGCCATGGCCAACGCCCACCCCGCCGTCCTCGCCGCCGCCCCGTACCGCACCCTCTCGCACGAGGAGGACGGCGTCGGCGTCGTCCTGGAACGGCTGTACGGGCCCCTCGGCGCAGGGGACCTCGGCGCGGCGGACCTCGGCGCGGCGGACCTCGCTGCGGGGGACCTCGGCGCGGGGGAGGAGCTCACGGTCACCCCGGTCGTCACCCACGTCCCGGCCGCCCCGGTCGTCCCCACCACCCGTGTCACCCCCGTACCGAGGAGCTGACAACGGCCCGCGGGCGCCCGTGAGGACGGCGCAAACACCCGGGACCCCTCGCGGCAACGGACCGGCAACCTCGGCCGGGCAGGCTGGTGCCAGGACGGTACGGGCTCCTCACCCCGAGGAACCCCACCCGGCGCCAGGCATCCCGGCGCCCCCGCACCCCGCACCACGGCGCCCCGTCGTCCCCCGCCCAGTCGCCTTCCGGAACGGAACCCGCAGGCCCATGCAGCGCACCCGGCACTCCGCCCGCCCCACGGGCGACACCTTCGAAGAGGCGCACGGCTCCCCGGCCCTGGTCGCCGTGGCGCACGGCAGCCGGGACCCGCAGGCGCTCCGGACCGTGACGCGACTCCTCGACCGGGTACGGGAGACGCGTCCCGGGCTCGACGTGCGCCTCGGCCACATCGAGCTGAACGAACCGCTGCTGCCGCAGACGCTCGCCGGGCTCGCGGGCGGCTCCGCCGTCCTCGTGCCGCTGCTGCTGGGCCGGGGCTACCACGTCAAGCAGGACCTGCCCGCGCTCGCCGCCGCCGCACCCGCCGTCCGTACCCGCGTCGCCGCCCCGCTCGGCCCCCACCCGCTGCTGGCGGAGGCGCTGTACGGGCGGCTCGTCGAAGCGGGCTGGCCCGCCGGTGGAGGGCCCGCCGGGCGCGGGGACGCCGTCGTCCTGGCCGCCGCGGGGTCCCGCGACCCCGAGTCCGCCGCCGACACCCGGCGCACCGCCCGCCTGCTCGGCGAGTGGCTGGGCGGGGTGCCGGTGGTGCCCGCGTACGCCTCCGCCGCCACCCCCACCGTGGCCGACGCGGTCCGCGCGCTCACCGCCCGGGGGTACCACCGCATCGCCGTCGCCTCGTACTTCACCGCCCCCGGCCGCTTCGCGACGGCGGCGGCGGACGCCGCCCCGGGCATCGCGGCGGCCCCGCTCGGCGCCCACCCCGCGATGGTCCGGCTGCTGCTGCACCGCTACGACCGGGCGCGCGCGGGCGCGGCTGCGGCGGCAGACGGCCTGCCGGCCGGCGAACCGCTCCTCGCGATCGCCTGACCGTCCGCCTGACCGTCCGCCCGCCGCCCGTCCGCGCCCGGTTCCTTCCCGCCCGATCCCGGTCAACTGTCGGACCCGGTCGTTATGGTCGTAACCATGGACGGGACACACGGGATCGGTACGCACGGGACACACCACCACGGGACACGACACACCGACAGCACGGACCGGGACGTACACGACAACGGCCCGGTCCCTTACGGCACGGAGCGGGAACCGGCCGCGCCGGCGCCCTCGGCGCCGCAACCCCCCGCGCTCGCGCCCCACTCACCCCCGGGCTACACCCCCTCCGACACCGCACGCTGGGACACCGAGGCCGACAAGCGCCCCGGCCGCACCGCCTTCCAGCGCGACCGCGCCCGGGTGCTGCACTCCGCCGCGCTGCGCAGGCTGGCCGGGAAGACGCAGGTCGTCACACCCGGCACCCGGGGCGACGCCTGGGACGCCAGCCCGCGCACCCGGCTCACCCACTCCCTGGAGTGCGCGCAGGTCGGCCGGGAGCTGGGGGCGGTCCTCGGCTGCGACCCGGACCTGGTGGAGACGGCCTGCCTCGCGCACGACCTGGGCCACCCGCCGTTCGGCCACAACGGCGAGCAGGCGCTCAACGAGTTCGCCGCCGACTGCGGCGGTTTCGAGGGCAACGCCCAGTCGCTGCGGCTGCTGACCCGGCTGGAGCCGAAGCGGTTCGTCCGCGACCCGCGCACCGGCGAACCGGCCAGCGTCGGCCTCAATCTCTCCCGGGCCGCGCTCGACGCCGCCACCAAGTACCCCTGGCCGCGCGGCGGCCGGCCCACCGACCCGGAATCGGCCAAGTTCGGGGTGTACGAGGACGACCTGCCGGTCTTCTCCTGGGCCCGCGAGGGCGCCCCGCCCGGCCGGACCTGCTTCGAGGCCCAGGTGATGGACTGGTCCGACGACGTCGCGTACTCCGTCCACGACTTCGAGGACGGCCTGCACGCGGGCCACTTCGTCCCCGCCCGCCTGCACGACCCGGCCGAGCGGGAGGCGATCTGGGCGGCGGCCATCGGCCGGTACGTCCCGCCGGACACCGACCCCGAGGAGCTCGCCGAGGCGCTGGACCGGCTCACCGGCCAGGAGTGGTGGCCGCACGCCTACGACGGCTCCGCCGTGGCCCAGGCCCGGCTGAAGGACGCCACCAGCCAGCTCATCGGCCGGTTCTGCCAGGCCGCCGAGACCGCGACCCGCGAGGTCCACGGCCCCGGCCGGCTCACCCGGTACGCCGCCGAACTCGTCGTCCCCCGCGAGGTCCGCGCCGAGTGCGCGGTGCTCAAGGCCGTCGCCGTCCGGTACGTCATGCAGCGCACCGAACAGGAGGCGATCCGCGCCGACCAGCGCGTCGTCATCGCCGAACTCGCCGCCGCGCTCACCGCCCGCGCGCCGGAGGGCCTGGAACCGCAGTTCCGCGCCCTGTTCGAGACCGCGCCCGACGACCGGGCCCGCAAGCGCGTCCTGGTGGACCAGATCGCCGCCCTCACCGACGCCTCCGCCCGCTCCCTGCACATGTACGTCACGAGGCAGGCCCCCTGACGCGCCGTGACCTGCGGGGCGCGGCGGCCGCCCCCGGCGGCGGGGCGGATGATGTGCTGGCACACAGCCGGGCCCGCAACCATGGGACATGCGCCAGGAGGGGCACACCCTCTTTCGCCCTCACCCTGCGTGCGGGAGGCTCGCAGGGTGAGGGCGCCGCGCAGTACGCACCGCGCAGTACGCACTGAGGAGGCAGCAAGTGGTGGACGCACACAGGACGTTCGTCATCGTCGGCGGAGGACTGGCCGGCGCGAAGGCGGCCGAGGAACTCCGCTCGCAGGGGTTCGACGGCCGGGTGATCCTGATCGGCGACGAGCGCGACCACCCCTACGAGCGACCGCCGCTCTCCAAGGGGTACCTCGCCGGAAAGGCGGACCGCGACAGCGTGTTCGTCCAGGAGAAGGGGTGGTACGCGGGCGCCGACGTGGAACTCCACCTCGGCCAGCCGGTCACCTCCGTCGACCGGTACGCCCGTTCGGTCCAGCTCGGCGACAACACCGTGATCCACTACGACAAGTTGCTCCTCGCCACCGGCTCCGAGCCGCGCCGCCTGCCCATCCCGGGCACCGACCTGGTCGGCGTCCACCACCTGCGCCGCCTCGCCCACGCCGACCGGCTGCGCGGCGTGCTCTCCGCCCTCGGCCGGGACAACGGCCACCTGGTGATCGCCGGGGCCGGCTGGATCGGCCTGGAGGTCGCGGCGGCGGCCCGCGGCTACGGCGCCGAGGTCACCGTCGTCGAGCCCGAACCGACCCCGCTGCACGGCGTCGTCGGCCCCGAACTGGGCCAGATCTTCACCGACCTGCACAGCGACCACGGCGTCCGCTTCCACTTCGGCGCCCGCCTCACCGAGATCGTCGGCCAGGACGGCGTGGTGCTCGCCGCCCGCACCGACGACGGCGAGGAGCACCCCGCCCACCACGTGCTCGCCGCGATCGGCGCCGCCCCGCGCACCGGCATCGCCGAGGCCGCCGGGCTGGAGCTCGCCGACCGGGCGCACGGCGGCGGCATCGCCGTGGACGCCTCGCTGCGCACCTCCGACCCGCACATCTACGCCGCCGGGGACGTCGCCTCCGTCGAACACCCGCTCTTCGGCACCCGGCTGCGCGTCGAGCACTGGGCCAACGCCCTGAACGGCGGCCCGGCCGCCGCCCGCGCGATGCTCGGGCAGGACGTGAGCCACGACCGGGTGCCGTACTTCTTCTCCGACCAGTACGACCTGGGCCTCGAGTACTCGGGGTGGGCGCCGCCCGGCAGCTACGACCAGGTCGTCATCCGGGGCGACGCGCGCAAGCGCGAGTTCCTCGCCTTCTGGCTGCGGGACCGCCGCGTGCTGGCCGGGATGAACGTCAACGTGTGGGACGTCACGGAGACCGTCCAGGCGCTGATCACCGCCCGCTCCCAGCAGGACCCGGACGCCCTGGCCGACCCCTCGGTCCCGCTCGAATCCCTGCTCTGACCGATCCGCACGCCGTTCCCGTACCCGTCCCGCACGCCTGCCGGCCCCGCCCGGGACCCGTCCCGTACACGAAGCTGCGCCGCACCTCCGTGTACGGGACATGCCACCGGCAACCGCCCGGTGCACCTGCGCGCTCCGGGGGCGCTCCCGGGGTGCGCCCGGGCGCGCGCCGTCAGGAGACGGTCGGCAGCCACTCCTCGTCGTCCGGGGCGTCGGGGGCCCGGACGCAGCTGGCGGCGACGGTGACCCGGAGGGTGGTGTCCTCCGGTGCGTCGAAGGTCACCGTGAGACGGACAGCGGCACCCTCGGTGGGCGGGGCGTCGCGCTCGGCCGTGACATGGGCCGGAATCCCGTCGTCCGTATTCCCCTCGACCGTCCACCCGTCCGCCGCCATCGCCTGGGCCGCGGCGCTGATGGCGCCCGTCGCCCCGTGGTGCGGCAGGTCGTGGACGCGCCAGCGTTCCGTGAGGCGGTAGGCCCCGGGCACGACGTCCGTGCCCGTGAGGAGCCTGTCCGCGGAGCAGTGGGAGGCGGAGATCCCGTCGTCGGTCCGTGCGGCTCCCGACAGCCCGCCCGCGGTGACGACCCTGTCCGAGGCCGCCCGTACCACCGAGACCGCCCCGCCGAGCGCCGCCTCGGGATACTCCGGCCCGCCGCACCGGTTCAGCCCCACCAGGGCCGCCCCCACCGCCACGACCGCGACCGCCCACCGTCCGTACCGCACATGTGCCCCCACCAACGAATGACGTGATCGCGTCAGCCTATGCAAGGGCGTCCTCCGCCCGCACGAAGGCGTCCTCCCTGCCTGTGGAAGGGCCTCCTCCCGGCCCGCGCCTCCCGGCCAGGACGGCAACCCCTCGCGCCCCCGTAGACTTCTCCCGTGGCTGGCAGGATCAATGACGACGACGTGAAGGCGGTACGGGACGCGGTCCCGATCGACTCCGTCGTGTCCGAATACCTCCAGCTCAAGAACGCGGGCGGCGGAAACCTCAAGGGACTCTGCCCCTTCCACGACGAGAAGTCCCCCTCCTTCCAGGTCAGTCCCTCCAAGGGCCTGTTCCACTGCTTCGGCTGCCAGGAGGGCGGCGACACCCTCGCGTTCGTGATGAAGATCGACCACCTCACCTTCTCCGAGACGGTCGAGCGCCTCGCCGCGAAGGCGGGCATCACCCTGCGCTACGAGGAGGGCGGCTACAACCCCTCCCACCAGCGCGGCGAACGCATCCGGCTGATCGAGGCCCACCAGGCAGCCGCGAAGTTCTACGTCGAGCAGCTCGACGGACCCGAGGCCGAGATCGGCCGGAAGTTCCTCGCCGAGCGCGGCTTCGACCAGGCCGCCGCCGCCCACTTCGGCGTCGGCTACAGCCCCGCCGGCTGGGACCACCTCACCCGCTACCTGCGCGGCAAGGGCTTCAGCGACAAGGAACTCATCACCTCCGGCCTCTCCCAGGACGGCCGGCGCGGCCCGATCGACCGGTTCCGGGGCCGGCTGATGTGGCCCATCAGCGACACCGCGGGGGAGATCGTCGGCTTCGGCGCGCGCAAGCTGCGCGACGACGACAACGGCCCGAAGTACCTGAACACCCCCGAGACCCCCGTCTACAAGAAGTCGCAGGTCCTCTACGGCATCGACCTCGCCAAGAAGGACATCGCCAAGGCCAGCCGCGCCGTCGTCGTCGAGGGCTACACCGACGTCATGGCCTGCCACCTGGCCGGCGTCACCACCGCCATCGCCACCTGCGGCACCGCCTTCGGCAACGACCACATCAAGATCCTGCGCCGCCTCCTGATGGACAACGGCAGCGCCCGCGTGATCTTCACCTTCGACGGCGACGCGGCCGGCCAGAAGGCCGCCCTGCGCGCCTTCGAGGACGACCAGAAGTTCGCCGCCGAGACCTACATCGCCATCGCGCCCGACAACATGGACCCGTGCGACCTGCGCCTGGTCAAGGGCGACGACGCCGTCCGCGACCTGGTCGAACCCCGCACCCCGCTCTTCGAGTTCGCGCTCCGCCAGATCGTCGGACGCTACGACCTGGAGACCCCGGCCGGCCGCGCCGCCGCCCTGGACGAGGCCGCGCCCGTCGTCGCGAAGATCAAGACGAGCAGCGTCCAGCGCGAGGTGGCCGTCCAGCTCGCCGGGCTCGTCGGCATCCTCGACCAGGAGTACGTCGTCCACCGCGTCCACCAGCTCGCCCAGTGGGCGCGCGGCCGGGGCGGCGACGGCGGCGGCCGCCAGGGCAACGGGAGCAAGCAGACCCGCCCCGGCGGCCGGCACCAGAACGTCGCGCCCGTCTCCATCGCCCCCTCCGGCCCCGCGCTCAACCTCCGCAGCCCCGCCCACCGCACCGAACGCGAGCTCCTCAAGCTGGCCCTCCAGAAGCCCGCCCTGGTCTCGCCCGCCTTCGACGCGTACGGCTCCGACGAGTTCACCGCCCCGCCCTACGCCGCGGTGCGCGAGTGCATCGCCGAGGCGGGCGGCGCCGAACAGGGCGTCGCCGAGCCCCGCGACTACCTGGCCGCCGTCCTGGACGCGACCCCGCACGACTCCGTACGCAAACTCGTCACCGAGCTGGCCGTCGAGGTCTTCCACGGCAAGTCCATCGACGAGACCTACGCGGGCATGCAGCTCGTCCAGGTCCGGCTGCGCGCCGTGGACCGCCGGATCGCCGACGTCAACAGCAGCCTCGCCCGCCTCGGCTCCCAGGTCGCCCCGGACCACCTCGCCGCCGCGCAGAACGAGGTCTGGGTCCTCCAGCAGTACGCCCAGGCGCTCCGCAGCCACGGCACCGACGCGCTCTGACACCCGGCCTCCGACACCCTCCGCGTACGCGGAACCGCCCCGACACCCGGCGCGCACGCGGATCGGCGGCACCGAAAAAGTCGCCGCACGCCCCTCGTGGCGGTGTTGTGCCGTACGCCACACTGGAGGGCGGTGCCTGAGTCATCGGAGCGCGTCGGCCCACCGAGGGCGGACCCCGTCCCCGCGTTCCGGCAGCGATCACCTGGAGGTCGCCCCCGTGCAGACCCGGACCGTGACGAGTACGACGGACCACGCCCCCGCGTATGCCCCCGCGTACGTTCCCGCGATTCTCCCGCAGAGCAGGGCCGCGCACCATCCGGAGAGCGGGGCCCGGCCGCCCGCGCCCCCCGACGCCGTGCTGGAGGAGCAGGACGACGAGGAGACCGCACCCGCCGCACCCCCGGGCCGGGCCGGCGGCCACACCGGGGCCGGATCGGACCTGCTGCGCCAGTACCTCCGCGAGATCGGCCGCGTGCCGCTGCTGACCGCCGCCGAGGAGGTGGAGCTGGCCCGCCGCGTCGAAGCCGGGCTGTTCGCCGAGGACCGCCTCGCCACCGGCCCCCGCCCCGACTCCCGGCTCGCCCACGACCTCGACCTGATCGTCGTCCTCGGCCGCAACGCCAAACGCCGCCTCATCGAGGCCAACCTCCGGCTCGTCGTCTCCGTCGCCAAGCGCTACGTCGGACGCGGCCTCACCATGCTCGACCTGGTCCAGGAGGGGAACGTCGGACTCATCCGGGCCGTCGAGAAGTTCGACTACACCCGGGGCTACAAGTTCTCCACCTACGCGACCTGGTGGATCCGGCAGGCGATGTCCCGCGCCCTCGCCGACCAGGCCCGCACCATCCGCGTCCCGGTCCACGTCGTGGAGCAGATCAACCGCGTCGTCCGGGTACGCCGCCGGCTCCTCCAGGAACGCGGCTACGAGCCCGCCGCCGAGGAGGTCGGCGCCGAACTCGAACTCAGCGGCGAACGCGTCCGCGAGGTCCTGCGGCTCGCCCAGGAACCCGTCTCCCTGCACGCGCCGGTCGGCGAGGAGGACGACGTCTGCTTCGGCGACCTCATCGAGGACGGCGACGCCGCCTCACCCGCCGAGTCGGCGTCCTTCCTGCTGCTGCGCGAACACCTGGAAGCCGTGCTCTCCACCCTCGGCGAACGCGAACGCCGGGTCGTCCGGCTCCGCTACGGCCTGGACGACGGACGCTCCCGCACCCTGGAGGAGATCGGCACGCTCTTCGGCGTGACCCGCGAACGCATCCGCCAGATCGAGGCCAAGACCCTCGCACGGCTCCGCGGCCACGCCTACGCCGGACAGCTCCGCGGCTACCTCGACTGACCCCCCGGGGCCCCACGGCCCCACCACAACGCCGGAGGGCGCCCCCGGACGGCCGCAGGGACCGTCCAGGAGCGCCCTCAGCGCCCCGCGGGCCTCAGTCGACCTCGGCCAGCGCCTCGGCGAACTGCGCCGCGTACAGCCGCGCGTACGCGCCCTTCGCCGTCAGCAGCTCGTCGTGCGAGCCCTGCTCCACGATCGAACCGTTCTCCATCACCAGGATCACGTCGGCGTCCCGGATCGTGGAGAGCCGGTGCGCGATCACGAAGCTGGTCCGCCCGTGCGCGAGACGCGCCATCGCCTTCTGGATCAGCACCTCGGTACGGGTGTCCACCGAACTGGTCGCCTCGTCGAGGACGAGGATCACCGGATCGGACAGGAACGCCCGCGCGATGGTGATCAGCTGCTTCTCGCCCGCGCTGACCCCGGTGCCCTCGTCGTCGATGACCGTGTCGTAGCCCTCGGGGAGGGTACGGACGAACCGGTCCGCGTGGGCCGCGCGGGCCGCCTCCTCGATCTCCTCCCGGGTGACCTCGCGCGCGGCGCCGTACGCGATGTTCTCCGCGATCGAACCGCCGAACAGCCAGGTGTCCTGGAGGACCATCCCTATCCCGGACCGCAGTTCGTCGCGCGACATCCGCGCCACGTCCACGCCGTCCAGCACGATCCGGCCGCCGGTCACCTCGTAGAACCGCATCAGCAGGTTGACCAGCGTGGTCTTTCCCGCACCCGTCGGACCCACGATGGCCACCGTCTGCCCCGGCTCCACGCTCAGCGACAGATCCTCGATGAGCGGCTTCTCCGGGTCGTAGCGGAACGACACGTTCTCCAGCCGCACACTGCCCAGCAGCTCGGCGGGACGCTCCGCGTCCACCGGGTCCGCCCCCTGCTCGTCGGCGTCCAGCAGCTCGAAGACCCGCTCGGCCGACGCGACACCGGACTGCAGCAGGTTCGCCATCGACGCGACCTGCGTCAGCGGCATCGAGAACTGCCGCGAGTACTGGATGAACGCCTGCACGTCACCGATCGACAGCGAACCCGACGCCACCCGCAGCCCGCCGACGACCGCGACCAGCACGTAGTTCAGGTTCGACACGAACATCATCAGCGGCTGCATGATCCCGCTGTTGAACTGCGCCTTGAACCCGGCCTCGTACAGCGCCTCGTTCTCCTCGGCGAACCGCTCCGCCGACTCGTCCTGGCGCCCGAAGACCTTCACCAGGCTGTGCCCGGTGTACATCTCCTCGATGTGGGCGTTGAGCTTGCCCGTCACCTTCCACTGCTGCACGAACTGCGGCTGCGAACGCTTGCCCACCCGCGACGCCACGACCACCGACAGCGGCACCGTGACCAGCGCCACCAGCGCCAGCAGCGGCGAGATCCAGAACATCATCACCAGCACGCCGACGATCGTCAGCAGCGAGTTGATCAACTGCCCCATCGTCTGCTGGAGCGTCTGCGAGATGTTGTCGATGTCGTTCGTCGCCCGGCTCAGCACCTCACCGCGCTGCTTCTGGTCGAAGTACGACAGCGGCAGCCGCGACAGCTTCGTCTGGAGATCCTCGCGGAGCTGGAACACCACCCGGTTGATCATCCGGATCGACAGCCGCGTCGACACCAGCATCAGCAGCCCGGCACCGACGTAGACCGCCAGCACCGCCAGCAGCACATGGCCCACCGCGGTGAAGTCGATGCCCTGCCCCGGAGTGAAGTCCACCCCGGAGAGCAGGTCCGCCATCGCGCCGTCGCCCTTGTCCCGCAGCGCCTGGATCGCCTGCGCCTTCGTGGCGCCCCCGGGCATGCTCCGCCCGATGACCCCGCCGAAGATCAGGTCCGTCGCCGCGCCCAGGATCTTCGGCCCGACCACCGACAGCCCCACGCTCAGCACACCCGCGAGGAGCATCAGGTACAGCGAGGACTTCTCCGCGCTGAACCGCCCCAGCAACCGCTTGGCCGACCCCTTGAAGTCCGCGGACTTGCTCGCGGGCGCCCCGGCCATCATCCGTCCGCCCGGCCCGGCCATTACGCCGCCTCCGCTTCCGTCAGCTGGGAGAGAACGATCTCCCGGTACGTCTCATTGCCGTCCATCAGCTCGCGATGGGTACCCGTGCCCACGACCCGGCCCTCGTCCAGGACGAGAATCCGGTCGGCGTCTCGGATGGTCGACACCCGCTGCGCGACGATCACCACCGTCGCCCCCGCCGTCTCCCGCCCGAGCGCCGCACGCAGCGCCGCGTCGGTCGCGTAGTCGAGCGCCGAGAACGAGTCGTCGAAGAGATAGATCTCCGGCTTGCGCACCAGCGTCCGCGCGATGGCCAGACGCTGCCGCTGACCACCGGAGACATTGGTGCCGCCCTGCGCGATCGCCGAGTTCAGGCCGTTGTCCAGCCGCTCCACGAACTCCTTGGCCTGCGCCACCTCCAGCGCGTGCCACAGCTCCTCGTCGGTCGCGTCCGGGTTCCCGTACCGCAGGTTCGACGCCACCGTCCCCGAGAAGAGGTACGGCTTCTGCGGGACCAGGCTCACCGTCTTCGCCAGCAGCGCCGGATCCAGCGTCCGCACGTCCGTACCGTCGACGAGGACCTCGCCCTCCGTCACGTCGAACAGCCGCGGCACCAGCCCCAGCAGCGTCGACTTCCCGCTGCCCGTCGACCCGATGATCGCGGTCGTCTCGCCGGGCCGGGCCACCAGGTCCACCGTGCGCAGCACCGGCTCCTCGGCGCCCGGGTAGCGGAACTCCGCACCCCGCAGCTCCAGATGGCCGTGGCGGCGCAGCTCCGTCACCGGGGCGACGGGCGGCACCACGCTGGACTCGGTCTCCAGGACCTCGTCGACGCGCTCCGCGCACACCTCGGCGCGCGGCACCATCATGAACATGAAGGTGGCCATCATGACGGACATGACGATCTGCATCAGATAGGACAGGAACGCCGTCAGCGCGCCGATCTGCATCCCGCCGCTGTCGATCCGGTGCGCACCGAACCACACCACCGCGATCGACGACACGTTCACCACCGTCATCACGGTCGGGAACATCAGCGCCATCAGCCGGCCCGTGGACACCGCCACGTCCGTCAGCTCCGTGTTCGCGCCCCGGAACCGCTCCACCTCGTACCCGTCGCGCACGAAGGCGCGGATCACACGGTTGCCGGTGATCTGCTCGCGCAGCACCCGGTTCACCGTGTCGAGCCGCTTCTGCATCGTGCGGAACAGCGGCCGCATCTTCCGGACGATCAGGCTCACCGCGATCCCCAGCAGCGGCACCACGGCCAGCAGCACGGAGGAGAGCGGCACGTCCTGGCCGAGCGCCATGATGATCCCGCCGACGCACATGATCGGCGCGGACACCATCAGCGTGAAGCTCATCAGGACCAGCATCTGGATCTGCTGGACGTCGTTGGTCGTACGGGTGATCAGCGAGGGTGCCCCGAACCGGGCGACCTCACGGGCCGAGAACGACTGCACCCGGTCGAAGACCGAGGCCCGCAGGTCGCGGCCGAGCGAGGAAGCGGTCCGCGCCCCGAAGTAGACGGCGCCGATGTTGCAGACGACCTGGACGACGCTGACGGCGATCATCACGCCGCCGTACTCCAGGATGTAGCCCGTGTCGCCCTTCACGACACCGTTGTCGATGATGTCGGCGTTCAGGCTGGGCAGGTAGAGCGAGGCGCAGGTCTGCAGGAGCTGGAGGAACACCAGCAGCAGGATCGGCCTTCGGTAGGGGCCCAGGAAGGACCTGAGCAGTTTTATGAGCACGCGTGTCTCTCGGGTCGGCGACGGCAGAGGCCGAACCATCTTGCCGTGCGCACCTCCGTGGGGACGAACCGTTTTCCCCAAGCCGGAGTCAAGAAGCGAGCGCGGGGCTCACGACCGCCGTCAGTCCGTACCGGCCTCCGCGCCCGGCCCGTCGGACTCGAACGCCCCCGGGTGGATCTGGTCGCGCGTCGCCTCGTACTGCTGACGCACCGCCCGCCCCACCGGAAGCTCATCGCCCGGCTCCAGCACCTGCGCCGCCGCACCCTGCCAGGCCGGGGGAGTGGCCGGGTCGAGCCGGCCCCGCGAGACCCCCAGCGCCCACGCCGCCTGCCGGGCCGCGCCCAGCGCCGCGTACTGCGCGGGCTGCGGCACGACGACCTGCGTACCGAAGAGCGCCGGCGCCATCGCCCGCACGGCGGGCAGCTCGGCCGCGGCGCCCAGCAGGAACACCCGCCGCACGTGCACCCCGCGCCGGCGCAGCACGTCGAGCGCGTCGGCCAGCGAGCAGAGCATCCCCTCGAACGCGGCCCGCGCCAGGTGCTCCGGCTTCATCGACTCGCGCCGCAGCCCGCAGAGCGTGCCCGCCGCGTGCGGCAACTGCGGGGTCCGCTCACCCTCCAGGTACGGAAGGAGTACGAGCCCCGAGGAGCCGGGCGTCGACTTCAGCGCGAGCGCCGACAACTCCTCCAGCCCGCCGTCGAGCCCGAGCATGTCGGCGGTCCCGCGCAGGGCACGTACCGCGTTGGAGGTGTGCACCACCGGCAGGTGCATCCCGGTGGCGTCGGCGAAGGAGGTGATCATCCCGCCCGGATCTGCCAGCGCCTCGTGGTGCACCGCCATCACGGAACCGGAGGCCCCCAGCGACACCACGGCGTCCCCGACCGCCACCCCGAGCCCGAACGCCGCCGCCATCGTCTCGCCGGTACCGGCGGAGATCAGCAGCCCCTCGGGGGTCGTACCGGCCGCGTCGGACGGGCCGAGCACCTCGGGCAGCGCGGCCTGGTGACCGAGCGCGAGCTCCACCAGGTCGGGCCGGTAGGAAGAGGTGCGCGCCGACCAGTACCCCGTACCGGAGGCGCCGCCCCGGTCGGTGGTCCGCCGGGCGGGACGGCCCAGCAACTGCCACACCAGCCAGTCGTGCGGCTGCAGCACGGTGGCCACCCGCTGCGCGTTCTCCGGCTCGGTACGCGCCAGCCACCGCAGCTTCGCCACCGGCTGCGAAGCCTGCGGCACGGCCCCGACCGCCTCGGCCCAGGGCTGCCGCCCGCCGAGCCCGTCGACCAGATCCGCCGCGGCGACCTGCGCCCGCCGGTCGTTGCCCACCAGCGCCGGACGGACGGGCGTGCCCTGCCGGTCCAGCGCCACCAGCCCGTGCTGCTGCGCGGCGACCCCGATCGCCTCGACGTTTTCGAGCAGCCCACCGGCGGCCGCCTCACCGAGGGAGAGGAGCCACGCCTGCGGATCGACCTCCGCGGCCTTCGGTTCGACCGGATGTGCGGCGTACCCCTCCCGCAGCACGGCACCCGTGTCCGTGTCGCAGACGACGATGTGCGTGAAGGCGGCGGAACTGTCCAAGCCGGCGACTATGCCCATGTACGGATTCTGCCGCATCGCGTGGGCTTTCCCGCAACCGCCTCAGGCCCCCGCGGTGTGCGGGGGCCTGAGGCGGTTGGACCGGGTGACGCGGGGTGGGTCAGGTGTTGGTGGTGCCCCAGTCGTCCTCGACGCCGTTGTGCCCGGCGCGCTCCCGGAGCGACCGCACCCGGTCGGCCACCGAGGCGGGCACCCGGCCTTCGACCTTCTCGCTCACCGAGTGGTACGCCTTCCCGGCGTACTCCCGGCCGCTCTGCGCGGCCGACTCCACGGTGTTGCGCACGGCGGGGTTCTCGGCGACCTGGCGGGCGGACTTCTTCAGCTGCTCGTAGCGCTCCCGGCCGGCCCGCGTGCCGAGCACGTAGCCGAGAGCGAGGCCGGCGATGAACGTGAGCCGGTACCGCATGGCAGTCACCCTTCGTTCTGCGTTCGCTGCGTGAGGCGTTCTCTGCGTGGGACGTTCACTGCCCGGGACGTTCCCTGCACGGGACGCGTTCCCTGCGTGGGACGTCTGCTCCCCGCCTACCCGGAGGCACCCGAGATCACCCCGGGACGTACCGATTGGCGAAGCACCCCCCTGCT
Source organism: Streptomyces sp. NBC_01335 (assembly GCF_035953295.1). Taxonomy (GTDB): domain Bacteria; phylum Actinomycetota; class Actinomycetes; order Streptomycetales; family Streptomycetaceae; genus Streptomyces. The sequence continues at coordinate 2,405,272 of NZ_CP108370.1, read as the reverse complement.
TGCGCTAATGTATGTGTCGCAGCGAACGCGCGCCGCTCGGCAGTAGCCAGGCAGGTACGATTTCGAGGCAACGCAGCAATCCCCTGTAGCTCAATTGGCAGAGCAGCCGGCTGTTAACCGGCAGGTTACTGGTTCGAGTCCAGTCGGGGGAGCGCGGTCCCCTGTAGCTCAATTGGCAGAGCATTCGGCTGTTAACCGGAGGGTTACTGGTTCGAGTCCAGTCGGGGGAGCCAACGGAAGAGGACCCTTCGGGGTCCTCTTCCGCGTTGTGGGCCCACCCCGTCTCCGGGGTGTGGTCTCCGCCCTGTGGGCCTCGTCACTCTCCGGCCGCCCCGGGCCCTCCGCCGCCTCATCCGTGACACGTTCGGGTCGCTTTCCGGCCGCCCGGAACCGGGCAGCACACAGCGCGGTCCTCAAGATCAAGCGATGTGGACCAGCCGGAGCGAGAGATCGTATGACCGGCTATGCTGCGGCAGACGGCGCGCACACTTGTACGCGCCACGCCGAAACGGGGCGGTAGCTCAGCCGGTTAGAGCAGCGGACTCATAATCCGTCGGCCGTGGGTTCGAGTCCCACCCGCCCCACCCAGCGTCCCCAGGCAGAATCGTTCTGACCTGGGGATTCGTGGTTTCCGGGGGCATTTCGCGTGCAGCGTTCGCCGCACGTCGGTGCAGCGAACGTGTGGCTTCGGTCTTTCCAGGCAGGTATCGCACGGCTGTGACCTGGTCTTTTGTTGACCTCGTGTTCGTGGGAGCGTTGAGGGCGGTCCCACGGCCGCACCTGCCGGTCCATGGTGCTAGGCCGTGTCTGAGTGCACCTCACCGGTGTGACCGGTGAGGGTTTTGGTGCATGAGGTTGTCGAACGCCTCCTGCCGACGGGGGGTCTCGTTGGGCGCCGGAGAACATCGACGCCCTCGACTTTGAGCTCACCGAGCCCCAGAGGGACGCCATCGCCGATACGCCCCCGAGCGAGCGGTCGCGCCCTGGTCACGTGGATCGTGAGCCCGTGCCTACGTCCCGCGAAGGCTGACGGGCGCTGTCAAGAGCCGAGGCATGGCCCGGTGGGTACGCGCCTGGTTTCACCGTTCGTAGTGGAAGCGGCACGCCACCACGTGGATGATGGCGTTCTCGTCGATGCGGTACACCAGTCGGTGTTCGGAGTTGATGCGCCGCGACCAGTAGCCGGAGAGGTCGTTCCGCAGCGGTTCGGGCTTGCCGATTCCTTCGTGGCCGCCCCGGTCGATGTCGGCGATCAGCTGGTTGATGCGCTTCAGTATTTTGCGGTCGCTCCCCTGCCACCACAGGTAATCGTTCCAGCCGTCGTCGACGAACAGCACCTTCACGCGGAGCCCCGCCCGGCCTCGTCATCGGGATCCACCAGCTCGCGAAGTGCACCCTGGCCGGCCCGGTCCTGCTCGATGGACCTGCGCAGGCGCTCGGCCATCGCGGGCGACCGCAGCAGGTAATCGGTCTCTTTCAGTGCCTCGTACTCGGCGAGCGAGACGACGACCATCGGCTCATGGCCAGTCCGGGTGATGACCAGCTCCTCGGCGTCGTTCTCCACCGCGTCGAGGGCGTCGGCGATGCCCGCGCGTAGCTCGGTGACACTCATCGTCTTCATGACGTACACGATAACGTACAGAGAGGATCCCTGTGCGGCTGATCGCGATCCACCTCCGGACGTCCATGCGGTTCGCCTTCGATCATCTGATCTGACTCCACTCCGAAACGCATCCTTCGTGGACGTTGCCACCGAGCCTCCCCGGCCGATCGCGACGACCTTCGAGGGCCGCATGGGTGGCCCTGTCATCTCGAACGGTTCAAGGAGGGCCGGGCCCTGTCCGGCCGACCGTACTCGGTGGTGGCCGCGCCGGAGAGGGCGGCGGTACTGGGAGGCGGTCCGCCGTAGGTGGCGGTCGTCGCCCACGGTCGGCCGCGCAGGGCACCGAAGGGCACATGTCATCATCTGAAGACATCACTTGATGACGATCTCGGGAGAGCCTGCCGATGAATGCCCCTCACACAACCGTCGACCTTCGGCAACGGGCCCTGGTCCCGGTACTGGTGTTCATCGGCACGGTGGTCGCGGTGATCAGCAGCCTCGGGGCTCCGCTGGTGCCGACCATCGCCGAGGTGGACCACGTGTCCCTGTCCGACGCCCAGTGGTCGCTCACGGTCACCCTGCTCGTCGGCTCCATAGCCACCCCCGTGATGGGGCGCATGGGCGACGGCCCCCACCGGCGGCGGGTGGTGCTGGGAGCCCTCGTGACGGTGCTGGCCGGCAGCGTGCTGGCCGCGCTTCCCCTCGGCTTCGGCTTCCTGGTCACCGGGCGCGGGATGCAGGGAGTGGGCCTCGGTCTCGTCCCGTTGGCCATCGCCACCGCGCGCGCCGCCCTGCCGGGAGGGCGGTCGCGCTCCGCGGTGGCGATGCTCTCCATCACCACCGTGGCCGGCGTCGGACTCGGCTATCCGCTCACCGGACTGATCACCCAGACCATCGGCGTCCACGCCGCCTTCTGGTTCGGCGCCGTCATCAGCGGCCTCGCCCTGCTGGCCGCCGCCCTGGTCGTACCGCAGGCGGGCGGACGGGAAAAGCGACCCCTGGACGCCCCCGGCGCGGCACTGCTCGCCGTCGGACTGGCCTCGCTGCTGCTCGCGCTGAGCGAAGGCGAGGTCTGGGGCTGGACCTCGGCCCGGGTGCTGGGCCTGGTGCTCTTCGCGCTGCTGCTCCTGGCCGGCTGGGGTTTCCACGAACTGCGCACCGCCCACCCGCTGGTGGACCTGCGGACGCTGCGCAACCGGTCGGTGCTGACCGCGAACGTCGCCGGCCTCATAGCGGGAGTGGCGATGTACATGATGATGTCGCTGATCACCCGCTTCGCTCAGACCCCGGCCTCCTCCGGCTACGGCTTCGGCGCGTCGGTGCTGGTGACCGGGCTGGTACTGCTGCCCTTCTCAGCCGCCAGCGTGGCCTCCAGCAAGCTGGTGCCGCTGCTGGTCCGGCGGACGTCCACGGCGGCGGTGCTGCCGATCGGCTGCGGGATCTCCCTGGTGTCGATGGTGTTGTTCCTGTGCGCCCGGGGCGGTCTGTGGGAGCTCTTCGTGGTCATGGGCGTCGCCGGACTCGGCGTCGGCTGCACCTTCGCCGTGATGCCCGGACTGATCGTCAACGCCGTGCCCGCGCACGAGACCGGCAGTGCCATCAGCTTCAACCAGGTGGTGCGCACCATCGGTTACACGACCGGCAGCGTCGTCAGCGCGGTCGTCCTGGAGGCGCACACCGACCCGGGCCGGATCCTGCCGACGGACAGCGGCTACCAGGCCGCCGCCTGGCTGGGCTGTGCGATCTGGGTGGTCGCCGGGATCGTTACGATCGTCCTGCCCGGACGGGCGGGAGCAGGGGAGTCCGGGGCGACCGCCGGGACCGTGGACGAGGAACTGCTGATGGAAGAGAGCATCGCGGACGCCGAGGGCGCCGAGGACAGTGTGACCGCGGTACCGGGCGGACCCGTCCGGTGAGCGAGGGCAGGCGGCGGGACTCCGCGCGCAGTCGGCAGTTGCTGCTGGAGGCGGCTGCCGGCCTGTTCGCCGAACGGGGCTTCGACCGCAGTACCACGCGGGAGATCGGTGAGCGCGCCGGTGTGGATCCGGCCCTGATCGCCCGTTACTTCGGGGGCAAGGCGCAGCTCTACCTCGCGGTGCTCGACCTGGACCGCAAGGGGGTCCGGCCGGCCGACCTGCTGGAACCCGAGCGCAACCGCGGGCTGGTGAGCGGGGTGGATCTTCGCGGTCCGGGGCCGATGTTCCGTTCGGCGGTCGACCCGTTGAAGGAGCCGAACGTCCGGGACGCCGCCTTGGAGCAGCTTCAGTGGCGTCTGGTGGACCCGTTGTGCGAGCGCTTCACCCGCGAGGGCCTGGACCGGCCCCGGTTGCGGGCGGAGCTGGCGGTGGCGGCGTTCGTGGGCATCGTGCTGTGCCGCCACGGCGGCACCCTGGGAGAACTCGCCGGGGCCGACCCGGACGAACTCGTCCCCCTGGTGCTGGACATGCTCGGCCAGGGTTCTTGAAGGTCTTCGCCGGCAGGCACCTCGCTGAGACCCTGGCCTCCTGGGTCTTGCCGGGGTCCTCGGCGGGAGGCCCCGCCCGGCCGCCGGCCCCTGCTTCTCTTCATGCCGAGCGGCCCGACCCGTCGGCCCGGTGCCCCACCCTCAGGTGAGAGGCACGAGGCTGGACGCGCGCGAGAGGGGCCGACCGGCCGTCGCCACCGTCCCTCGTGAGGACCACGTCGCAGACGTACGGCGCACCGATATCGCAACAGGGACGAAGCCGTCCGGAATTCAGCATATCGGAGGCGGCCGATCGAATATTGCTGCCCCTGGTCGCTACAAATAGGATCCGCGATGTCGTAGGGTGATCTTCGTTCGAGGCATTCGGGATGCAAATCGGCGACTTCTCCGGTCACAGCCCTTTCACAGGTGGATTCAATGGGCATGACGATGAAGGCGAAAAGCTTCAGGAATTCCTCATGGCTCAACAAAGAATGATTAAAGATTGACCATGCGTTTCCCCTGGCCGGGCGATCCGGAAAGCGTCGCGAGGGGGCCTCCTTCGACCGCGAGGGCGCCTTCCCCGACTGTGAGGGGGCCTTCTCCGGGTGCGGGCGGACTGCTGGGGCGTCCGGTACGTGTCCGTTCGCCCGAATTGTTCGCGAGTGCCAGGTTGTCGACAATCAGAAGGACCGCTCTGTGGATCAAATGGTTCTCAAGGCTCAGCAATGGGTCAATGCGACGTATTCAGGTGTTTCCGGGTACAACCCGTGCACCGAGAACGGAATGACCGGCTGGGAGACGATCTACTGCCTCACCCGGGCGCTCCAGCATGAACTCGGTATCGCCTCACTGTCCGACAACTTCGGGCCCACGACATGGGCGGACCTGAAGGCGTACGGTCCGGTCGGCCGGGATTCCGGCAACGTGAACATGCGGACCATCGCCGAGGCGGCCCTCTACTGCAAGGGCTACAGCGGCGGTGACATCGACGGCGGCTTCAACGTGCCCACCGGGGCAGGGTTGACCGCGCTGGTGGCCGACATGGGCCTGCCGGGGCCGGAGCAGCCGGACCTCAAGATCTACAACGTGGAGCCGAAGGTCTTCAAGGCGCTGCTGACCATGGACGCCTACGTGCTCACGTCCGGCGGCTCCTCCATGATCCAGACCTGTCAGCGGTGGCTGAACGACGCGTACTACGGGCGTGGTCAGTTCTTCATCGGGCC